>JAQUHA010000008.1:0-32833 GCA_028683855.1 Desulfuromonadaceae bacterium | reverse complement strand
ACTTCAACATCTGGAGTCGCCCCTTCAACAGCACCTGCCTCTGACCAGACATCCGCTGTTAGAGACGAACCAGCAGTTGAAGTCAAATCTTCCCCCGTTGTCGCGAAACCGGTAGTCATGGAGACAGTAATACCTATAGATGTTGCCGAATCTGCGATAAATTTCACTTCGTTGCAGCCGAAGAAAGTTGTAATTACCAGTATTAATGGAGTCTCTTTACAGAATGACCCTCTTGAGCAGCCTGATTTGATAGCCGGGAGTGTTGTTTCTGGCTCTGCTCTTGCTGCCGGAATATGCGTTGAAAATGGTATAAAAAATGCAAATAGAGCTGAAAAATCGCAATTGGTGGTTACCGTAGAAAAAGTTGTGTCTGCTAAATCTACTGTAATTGATGTATCGTCTAAACAGGCTGTTGCTGTTGATGACGATAAAATGACTAAAGAGTCTGTCATAGTTGTTGAAAACCGTACTGTTTCAACTGATTCAGCCGGTTCTTCGGTTTTGGTGCCTCAAGGAGCTGTTATTCAAATGGACAACAACTCTGATAAAACTGTTGACGGCAAGGATGTCGAACTCCAGACTACTGAAGTCAAAGAAATGACAACAGGATCTTTGACAACTGTTAAATTATCCGTAGCATCTGAAAATTCGGAAGAATCTTTGGAAAATCATGAAGATCAAACTGCTTTCAAGCAGGCTGATACTCCAAATGTTGTAAATCATCTTCATAGGGATGATTCCAGAGCAAGGTTTCATAGTATTGACAAGCCTAGAACCACATCTTTGGATATGATGCAGCAAAACAATTCAGAGCATATTGTAAATCAGCTGAAAGAACATTTTGTGCAGAAAGAGCTGAAACAGGGTATGCAGCAGATATCGCTGACGCTGACACCTGACAATTTTGGTGAATTGAAGGTAAACCTTAATCTTCAAGGCCAGAAACTTTCAGTTGAAATAGTTGCGGAAAACAGAAATGTTCGTGATGCAATTAATCAAAATTCAGAAGTCTTAAAAGCAACACTTGCCCGTCAAAACATTACAATGGAGTCCTTTGATGTTACTACGGGTGGCAGAGATTCTTCAAATCTTGGACAGAATCAGAATGCCTGGCGAGAACTTGCAAAACAGCAGCAACAGCAGCGTTTATGGAGAACACCAGACGGGTTTTATAACGAACGGAGCAGTCTGCCGTCTATACAGACTTCGTATCAGATAAAATCTGCTCACGAGATGCTGGACATTCATTATTGAAAGTGAGGTGAGGGTTAAATGGTAAGCACAGTAACTGCTACAACGGATTCTGCAGCTGCACAGGCAGCTATGAAGGCGTCTTATGGAATGAACAAAGATGACTTCATGAAACTTTTTATCGCGCAATTGCAGTATCAGGATCCATTAAAACCACAGGATGCAACTGCGATGCTTGATCAGCTTTCACAACTGTCGCTGGTCGAACAGTCGTATAACAACAGTACTGCAATGAACAATATGCTAGCTGCACAAAATAATTCAATAAGTCTGTCAGCGGTGTCGTTCATCGGCGGGTCTGTTAAGGCTACCGGAAATACTGCGACTTTTAACGGCACTGATGCAACTGACCTTAAATTTGATCTAGAGGGTATTGCAGCATCGGCACGAATTACTATTACGGACAGTATTGGTCATATTATAAAAATCGCAACCGTTGAAGATCTTAAGTCAGGTGACAACAGCTACAGTTGGGATGGTCGTGACAATAGTAATAATCTCGTATCAGCCGGTTCTTACAATTTTGCGGTTTCAGCATCTAATCTAAATGGCGGTCCTGTAACATCAACAACTTATACAACCGGAAGAATCGATGGCGTTGATCTCTCCGGCAGTATACCTTTGCTGACAATCGGTACTACTTCAGTTCCTTTGAATAATGTCATAAGCGTGGGGGTTTAAGCGATGGTAGATCAGATTTTTATACCAAATCCGGTGCAACCCGGAGGATTTGCCCGCCAGCAACAGCCTAAACCGGCATCCGGCAACATCTCTGATTCTCCTTTTGCCAGGGTTCTGGACAAAAAGCTTCCGTCTGAAGGGGTTAAATTTTCTCAGCATGCCCAGGATAGGCTGAAGGCGCGAAATATCAATTTTTCATCCACGGATCTTGCTAATCTTGAAGGGGCTGTAAATAGCGTAGCTCAAAAAGGGGGAAGAGAATCATTGGTAATGATGGGAGATTCAGCATTGGTAGTAAGTATCAAAAACAGAACTGTAGTGACTGCAATGGATAGGAGTCAAATGAAGGGAAATGTGTTTACAAACATTGATTCAGCAGTAGTAATTTAAAAAAACAGCCGGGCTGGTCCTCCGAGAGGAAGCCCTTGAAGCGCCGACCGATTGACGCGTTTCATTCACAAAAACTCTCTCAAACAACACAGGAGGCAACACAATGAGCGTTACATCAGCATTATTCACAGGAGTAAGTGGTCTATTAGGCAACGCAGAAGCAATCAACGTAATTGGCAATAACCTTTCAAATGTTAACACGATAGGCTTTAAAAGCGGGCGTATGGTATTTTCCGATATGCTGTCTGTTAATATCGCGAACAACTCACAAATAGGGCGTGGCAGTCAGATCCAGGCAGTTGATACGGTATTCAGTCAGGGATCATTTGAAAACAGTGAAGTAGTTACAGATCTTGCTATACAAGGGAACTGTTTTTTTGCTCTGAAGACACCGGAACAACCGACTCCACTGACTTCACAGGCAACAGCGACATTGACACGAGCGGGTGCATTCAGGCTGGATGCTTCCAAATTTCTGGTAAATCCAGACGGATATCAGGTTGTTGATACGTCAGGGAACGGGATTCAATTCACAGACAATACTGCAGCTATACAGTCTGCCCTTACAGCAACTATCGACCCTGTTACTGTTGCCGCTGGTAGTATGGCTGACGCAACTGCCAAAACGGTGTATCTCGATCCTGATACTGTAAGCGCTAATGATGGTGGTGCAACAGATTCAGCAAAAAAAGCCGTTGAGGCTTTGACCGCCGCCAAAACTGGACTTGTAGCCGCACAGACAGCATCAGCAGCAGCGACACTTAGTGGTTATCCTGACGCTATCTCAGCTGCCGCTGCCGCTGTGAAAAGCGCAACAGCCGCTGTGGCTGCAGCCAACAGCCTGGTGACACTCTCGACAACAGCGACTACAAATGCAAACGTGGCAATAACGGCATCAGAAGCTCTTACAGCCGCTGCTGCCAACCTTTCCGCAAATCCGAATGACGCAAATGCAAACACGGCAAGTGCAGCAAATACGACAGCCGGCGCTGCACTTAACTCTGCACACATTTCGCTAACTGCTTTAGATCCGGCTTTCCAGAAAATAGCTCTGGCACTTGATGATACCCCTAATAATGCGGGTGCAGCATACGATCTGGCACAGGTTGTAGCAGCTTTGAATGCATATGCAGGGCTTCCTACTACTGACCCGGCTGCAGCTACAGCCGCTTTAGCCGCAGCAACCGCAGCCAATGACGCTGTGACATCCCTTACGACTGCCTCTGCAAATGCTTCGCAGGCGGCAAACGAGGTTAACGCGCATATAGCAACTGTAGCTGCAGATCCACTTTTAATCACTCAGGCTAATGCAGATAACACTGCCGCCGATACCGCTTTTTCAATATTTACATCAGCATCTGGGGCTGCTTTTAGTAAAATATCCAAAATTGACGCTGATGGTCTGATAACATACGTAGGTAAATACGGAGACACTTATTATTACAACTCTACCAATGCTATAGGAATTCCTACAGCAACCGCGACGTTGGCGGATATTGCAGCCTGTCAGAGAATTGCAGTTATAAACCCGTCAAACCCGGGTGCAATGGAGAAACTTGGTGGTTCTTTATATAAGATAAACACTTTTGCAGGTGTTCAGACTTCCGGTTTCTCAGTTTCAGACAATAAAATCAATGGAACAACAGAGAAATTTTTCTCAAACCAGTTAGAGTCCAGTAACGTAGATATGGCAGCACAGTTTGTAAAAATGATACTGACTCAGCGAGCATATTCAGCAAATTCAAAAACCATCACTACTGCAGATGAGATGACACAGGAAGTTTTGAACCTGAAGCGATAACTAGAATCCTTCAGTAGTCAGGCTGCAAGGACGGGGGCGTATTCCGATTTGTAAGGAGTATGCCTCCGTAACTGTTTAAATGGTTGCAAAAACAGCTGATTCGTTTTACATATTGCTGTCAAAATTAATCTATTCATTAATTATCCATTTCGTGGGGGATAACATGGCTAAAGATGAGCAGGCACCTGTAGAAGCTGAAGCTGAGAATGCCGGTGGCGGCAAGAAGAAACTTTTTATTATTATCGGCGCTGCAGTTGCTGTCGCTCTGGTTTTGGGAGTTGTTGCCTTTATGATGTTAGGTAAAGGGGACAAAAAAACCGAAAAAGAGGGTGAGGCTACCCCTGCTGCAGGCGAACATGGTGCTGCCGCTGCTCCGGCTGCAGGTGCACATGGTGGCGCCGCTCCTGCTGCTGCGGCTGGCGCAACGGCAGTAGGTGGACCCTCTGCCAATATTTTTCCACTCGACCCCTTTATAGTAAATATTTATGATGGTCAGGAGCTTCGCTACCTGAAGGTAAAAGTTGAACTGGAAATGGTCAGTCCGGCTATAAAGGCGGAAATTGAGGGTCGTATGGCTCCAATCCGTGACTCCGTACTGATTCTGTTAAGTGCAAAAACATTGCAGGATATTCAGGACGTTCAAGGGAAAAATACATTAAAGGATGAAATACTTGCTGCCATTAACAGAAATATTCCTCCTGGTAAAATCGCCAAAGTTTACTTCACTGACTTCGTAGTTCAATAGGTAGCTAAATGGCAGCAATGGAAAAAATTCTTACAAAGGCAGAGATTGAAGGATTGCTGAACGCAGTCTTTGAAGGTCGGATAGAACCGGAAAAAGAGCTTGCAAAAGCTGAAGGTGCCGTATCAAACTATGATCTGATCAACTCGGACAGCCAAAAAGGTTCTGTTCCAAATCTTGATATTATTTACGATAGTTTTATACGCTCGAACAGGGTGAACCTTTCCAACCGTCTGCGCAAATCAGTTGAAATAAAAAAAGTGGGAGCGAGATCATATAAATTTGACGATTTCCTCCAGACTCTTGCCTCACCGGTATGTATGGGTATTTTCAAGATCGATCCGCTTAAGGGCGCAGCTCTTATATCGTTTGATAATACGCTTGTATTGTCACTTGTTGACAGCCTGATGGGTGGAGCCGGCAGTGCAAAGGTATCGACCGCCAACCGTATGTTTACCTCAATAGAGCTTCGACTGATGGAGAAAATTGTCGGAGATGCACTGCAGGATCTGGAAAAAGCGTGGGCGCCGCTGCACCCTACTCATATGAGTCTACTCCGCATGGAAACAAATCCACGTCTTCTCAATATAGTTCCCCCTGAATATCAGATAGTCACAATGACTCTTAAAATACAGATTGACGATATTTCCGGTAATATGATGTTTGCCGTGCCGTATATGACAATCGATCCTATCAGGGATAAGCTTAAGACTGGAATGCAGTTTGATCTTATGGCGATTGATCCGCTCTGGTCGCATCGTCTTTCCTCCGGAATAATGGAAGCTCCAATGGAGGCATCAGTCGAAATGGGAAATGCCAGTATAACACTCAGGGAGCTTCTGGACCTTGCCCCCGGAGACACCATAATGCTCGACAAAGCGTGTTCAAGCGATATGCTTGTGAAAATGGAGGGTGTACCGAAATATTTTGGTGTACCCGGCATAAGGCATGGGAATAAAGCGATTCAGATAAGTAAGATTTATGACAATAGGGGGCTGTAGTGGCTGATACAACCGAAGCACCACTCGATAAGAAAAACCTTGATTTCATACTCGATATACCACTGCAGGTCACGGTTGAACTTGGTAGAACCAAACTGTTGGTGAAGGATATTTTACAGTTAAATCAGGGCGCTGTTGTTGAATTGACAAAGCTGGCTGGTGAACCTCTGGATATATTTGTTAATTCTAAACTGGTGGCTCGCGGTGAGGCTGTTGTTGTAAATGAGAAGTTCGGGGTTCGTCTGGTTGATATCGTATCTCCAAACGAGCGGGTGGAGAAAATTCTGTGATATGTGCGCTTTTCGCACTTTTAAGCATCTTCCCATCAATAGCATTGGCAGCAGAAAGCTCAAGTCAGGAGTTCAGTTTTCTGGCAAGTTTCCTACAGATGTTAGCTGCATTAGCTTTAGTTGTTGGTCTTATACTGATTACCTGGCATTTTTCAGGTAGGTTTATTAAAAGATTGCCGGTTGGTCAGCAGCTAATCGCAAAAAATATTCGCATAATTGAAACCCGTTATCTTGGGCCGAAAAAATCTTTACTCCTTGTTGAAGTGGGGGGGGAGTATATGCTGCTTTCAAGCAGCGAAGCAGGACTGCAGCTTGTAAAACAGATAGATATGCTCGAAGAGATTGAAGTTATTGAAGAGAAGGAACAGCAGGCTAGTTTTGCCACTTTACTGAATCGTTTCAGACAGAGACAATGATGACCCGGTATAATGCCAAACGCGCCGCTATTTTTGCGATTACAGTACTGTTACTGCTTGCCGGTGCTGCTGCATCAGCTGAACCTATTGCCATCCCTTCGCTTAACATCGGTGTAGGCTCGGCTACAAAACCGAATGATGTCGCTGTAACAGTTCAGATTTTCCTCCTGTTAACGGTCATGTCGCTTGCCCCCGGACTGTTGATAATGACAACCTCTTTTACACGGATTTCCGTTGTACTCTCATTTCTACGTACTGCAATGGGGACGCAGGCAGCACCATCCAACCAGGTAATTATATCGCTTTCAATGTTTTTGACATTCTTTATTATGACTCCTGTCTGGCAGCAGATAAATAAAGAAGCCTATCAACCCTGGAAGGCTCAGCAGATAAATCAGGAGCAGGCGATGGAGTTGGCAGTTAAGCCTGTTAGAACGTTTATGCTTTCCCAGACCAGAGAAAAAGATCTGGCACTATTTGTAAGTCTTTCAAAAATGCAACAGCCAAAAAATGCTTCTGAAATTCCGACCTTGACAGTGATTCCGGCGTTTATGATTTCGGAGCTTCGTACCGCTTTCCAGATAGGTTTCCTGATTTATATTCCGTTTATTGTAGTAGATATGGTCGTCGCATCAGTGCTTATGTCTATGGGTATGATGATGCTGCCGCCGGTTATGATCTCCCTGCCGTTCAAAATATTACTTTTTGTTCTGGTTGATGGATGGGGATTGGTTATCGGTTCACTAGTAAAAAGTTTTGGGTAGGTGACGCCATGACTCCGGAATTAGTAGTACAACTCGCCCGCCGCAGCTTTGAAGCGACGCTTATGCTTGCAGCCCCGCTTCTTATTGCCAGCCTGCTTATAGGACTTCTGATCAGTGTCTTTCAGGCTGTTACTTCAATAAACGAAGCAACTCTGGCATTTGCTCCTAAAATAATTGCAGTAATGGTTGCCATGATCATTTTCTTTCCATGGATGATGAGCTATATGAGCGACTTTACACGTGAAATATATTCATTTATCGCAACCATGAGGCGTTAGCCTCACCATGTTTCCGCTGCTCCCTTTTCCTACCCCGCGAGAAGTAATTTTCTTCATGCTCGTGCTGAGCCGTGTAGCCGGCATCTTTGCCGCCCTGCCGGTTTTCGGCGGGCGTACCCTGCCTGTTCGTATCAAAACAATTACAGTATTCATGATTACTTTGCTCTGTTTTCCGACGCTTTCTGTGAAGCCGCCAGAAATCCCGTCAGATGCTTTTGCGCTCGTTCTGCTGCTTTTAAGCGAATTGATGATAGGTCTGACTCTGGCTTTAATAAGCCAGATAATTTTTGCAGCTGTTGAATTCAGCGGACAGATTATAGGCATGCAGATGGGACTCACGATCTCGTCAATAATTGATCCGTCGCAAGGGACTCAGACTCAGATCATGTCTGTAATTCAGACCCTTTTTGCAACACTCATTTTTCTTTCGTTGAACATCCACCATATTTTCATTCGTGCCATAATTGACAGTTTTCAGGTAATTCCATTGGGGGGGTGGCATATAAGCGGTGAGCTTATCCATTTTCTGGTTATACGCACTGCGGATATTTTTATAATAGGCATTCGTCTTGCCGCTCCGGTTATGGTTGCCCTTCTTCTGACTACCGTTGCTCTTGGAATAATGGCTAGAGCCTTTCCTCAAATGAATATATTTATGATTAGTCTCCCTCTTAATGTAGGACTAGGTCTGATTGTTATGGGAATTACGCTAACAGTGTTTTTTAGGGTGCTGGAGGTGTCATTTGGTGAGCTGAACGGTCAGATAACAGCACTTTTCAGACATCTTGGAAAGGGGGGATGACCTACGGCAGAAGACACAGACAGACATTCCAAAACCGAACAACCGACCAGTAAAAGGCTTGATAAGTCACGCGAAGAGAGTCCGCCTCCGATGAGTCAGATGCTGACATCTTCCCTTACTCTTTTAACGGGAATTGTCAGCCTTTATATTTTCGGTAGTTTCATGATGGATGGAATCAAGCAGAGTACGGTCAAAATTCTGTCAACTATGGGAGAGTTTCAGTTGACAGAATCAAATCTTTACGTCCTGGTTCTGAAGCTTTTCAGCACGGTAGTTCTGCTGCTAACACCACTGGTTCTAACAATTATAGGGACAGCGGTTGTTTCAAGTATTATTCAGGATAACGGTAAATTTGAGATTAGAACAACCAGGCTTAAGGTTGATTTCAGTAAATTGAGTCCCATAAAAGGTTTCGGGAGGTTGTTTAATAAAGATGCACTTGTAGAGATGGTTAAATCTTTACTCAAACTTATAGTCGTTGCATGGATAGCCTATATAGTTCTTCGGGATGAAATGCTTAATATATCATTTCTGGCTGAAGCCGATATTCAGACTATTTTCAATTTTATAGGGCATATAGCTTTCAAGATAGTTACTCACACCTGCGGTATTATGATTGTTCTGGGGCTTCTTGATATGCTTTATGTCAAATGGCGCTACACAGAAAATCTTAAAATGACAAAACAGGAGGTAAAGGACGAGCATAAAGAGTCAGACGGCAATCCGGAAACCAAAGGCAAAATCAAGAAGATGCAGTTTCAGATGGCTCGTCGGCGAATGACTAAAATTATCCCGCTTGCTGATGTGGTTATAACCAACCCGACCCATTTTGCTGTTGCACTTAAATATGATCGTCAGAAAATGGCAGCACCTGTTGTTCTAGTCAAGGGAATGGACATAATGGCTGAAGCAATTAAAAAGATTGCTCGAGAACACTCGATAACTCTGGTGGAAAACCGTTTTCTGGCTCGTGAACTGTACGAGCAGGTAAAGGAAAATGAGCCTATACCGGAAGCTCTCTATGCAGCAGTAGCTGAAGTGCTGGCGTACGTTTATAAATTAAAAGGGAAGGTCTGACCTCAACCGCGAAGAGTTACAAATATTTTTGTCAGGAAGAAGTCGCATATCAGAATAAGAACTGATGAAAGAACAACGGCTTTTTTAGCTGACTCGCCGACTCCGGCTGCTCCTCCAGTGGTTTTTAAACCGACATAACAAGCTGTTATGGCAATTATTACTCCGAAAAAAGCTGGTTTAAGAACCCCCTCAATGAGATCCTGAAACTGCATGAACTGTGGCAGACCGTTTACATACATTATCGGATTTATGTGATAGCCGGCTGACATTATATACCCGCCGCATATAGATACCATGTCGGTGACAATTGTAAGAAGGGGGAGTGCAAGCAGCATTGCTTTTAGGCGTGGCACTACAAGGCGCTTTATAATATCAGTACCCTCAACACGCATTGCATCTACCTGCTCAGTCACAGCCATCGTTCCAAGCTCAGCCGTAATTGCCGACCCGACGCGTCCTGCCACCATAAGCGCAGCCAATACCGGTCCAAGCTCTTTTACCATTGTTACTGCCACCATGCCTCCGACATAACTTGTAGCAGCGAACGGTTTCAGTTGCACCAGCGATTGCAGAGCCATGACCATGCCTGAAAAAAGTCCGGTGAGGGTGCAGATGAAGAGTGATGAAAACCCTAATTTATCAAATTGAATTGTGAATTCACGATAGTAAAACGGGTGCTGAAAAATCCGTAGTAACGAGCCAGCCAGCAGATTAAAATAATCCTGAAGCTCGTGGAAAAACCTGAGTAGAATTCTGTCTGTATCGGCAAGTTTCATTGTTAGCTAGAGCGCAGCTGCAAGTGCTTCAGAAGCTTCAGATACAAAAATAAACTGCAGATCTTTACGGACATTTTCGGGGATATCTTCAAGGTCATCTCTATTGCGTTCCGGCGCTATTACTGTTGCAACTCCCGCTCTGTGTGCCGCCAGCACCTTCTCCTTTAAGCCGCCAATTGCCAGAACCCGACCTGTTAATGTTATCTCTCCTGTCATTGCAACATTACGTCGTGCAGGTCTGCCGCTTAAAAGAGAAACCAGAGCCGTGACCATTGTAACGCCTGCGGAAGGGCCGTCTTTGGGAATGGCACCGGAAGGGACGTGAATATGAAGTGCTCGGTTCTCAAATGAATCCGGTTCTATGTTAAATTCTTTGTGATGTGCCTCGACATACGATAGTGCGGCTCTGGCAGACTCCTTCATGACATCGCCAAGTGATCCTGTCAGTATAAGCTCGGATTTGCCAGGCATGGATGTAACTTCAATAAAGAGGATATCGCCGCCGCTTTCCGTCCACGCAAGTCCTGTGACAACTCCGACCCGATCATGCTCGGCAGCAACCTCATTAAAATATTTTTTAGGTCCAAGGAGCTCTGACACAATCTCCGGAGTCAGTATGCTTCTTGAAGCTTTCAGTTGTGTAATTTCTTTGGCAACTTTTCGGCAGACAGACCCAATTGTGCGCTGCATACCACGTACCCCTGCCTCCCGGGTGTAGTCGCCTATAATTTTTTCAAGCGCAGCATCATTAAAAGTTATGCCACGGTCGTTAAGTCCGTTCTCCTCCAGCTCTCTCCCGACAATGAAATCTTTAGCTATCTGAAGCTTCTCCTGACTGCTGTAACCGGAAAGGCGAATGACCTCCATGCGGTCTTTCAAGGGGCCAGGGATTGGATCCAACTGGTTTGCCGTAGTGATAAACATCACTTTTGACAGATCAAACGGAACGTCAAGGTAGTGATCGTTAAAAGTGGAATTCTGCTCCGGATCAAGAACCTCTAAAAGCGCACTTGCCGGGTCACCACGAAAATCGTTGCCAAGCTTGTCTATCTCATCCAGCATGAAAATAGGATTATTTACCCCGCAACGGAAAAGCTCAATTATGATCCTTCCCGGTAATGCACCGATATAAGTACGTCTATGACCACGTATTTCTGCTTCGTCACGTACACCGCCCAGAGAAATGCGAATAAATTTCCTACCCATTGAACGCGCGATAGATTTGCCAAGCGAAGTTTTACCGACACCAGGCGGTCCGACAAAGCAGAGTACAGGACCTTTCATGTTTTCTTTTAGAGAACGTACGGCAAGAAACTCAAGAATTCGATCCTTGACTTTTTTGAGGTTGTAATGATCCTCGTTAAGTATCTCCTCGGCTCGTACAATGTCCAGTGAATCAGTAGTGCTAATGTTCCACGGCATACCGGCAAGATAATCGAGATATGTTCGTGCGACGTTGTATTCAGGTGAAGCCTGATTTATCCTCTCAATCCGTTTGAGTTCCTTGTCTGCGATCTTTTTTATATCTTCGGGCAGTCCCGCGTCTTCAATTTTACGGCGCAGTTCATTAGTGTCTGCAGTTCTTGGATCTTCGTCGCCAAGCTCCTCCTGTATATGCTTCATCTGCTCACGCAGAATATATTCCTTCTGGTTTTTGCCAACCCTTTTGTTTACCTCGCCGGCGACTTCATTCTTTATCTGCATTCGTTGAACTTCGTTGGTAAGTTGAACGTATACTTTCTTCAGTCGTTCCAGTGGATCTACCGTCTCTAAAAACTCCTGAAGTTTGACTGGAGGGAGATTGATGTAGAGGGCTACAAGATCAGAGAGACGTGCCGGATTGTCTATGTAATCAATCATCTTCATTACATCGTCAGGGAGTGGCTTGCCGTGGGAAAGGGCAATCTTAAGCAGTGCGTTGAGGCTCTGGACAAGTGCTTCTGAAACGAGATCCTTTTCAACAAACTCACGTACAATCTCACAGCGGGCTAGAGTTATTCTGTCTGCAGGCTCTGTATCGATAATTCTCAAACGGGTTACGCCTTCCAGCGAAACTTTGTATTTACTCCCATCAATCTTTTTTATCTGACTAACCTTGCAGAGTGTTCCTATTTCACATCTTCCGGAAGGAAACTCCCCCTCAGGATCTTCCGGGCGTTCAAAAACAGTAGCGATATATTTTTCGTACTTGTCGGCTTCACGGAAAATTGCAACATCCTGCTCTTCCGCATAAACAGGCAGCAGCATAAAAGGAAAAACCACCATCTCCTTTTGTGAATAAAGTGGTAATTTGGGGGGTAAATCTATTGAAGTATGCGGCATATTAACTATCCCTTTAGAGTTTTATATTATCTGTTTACTGCAACCGTCTTAATGCCGTAAACAGGGGGGACTCTAACACAATTTACTTAACAAGCAAAGAGTCAGGCGGTTTTTCAGTTCACTGCCGTTGTGTCAGTATTTTTATATACAAAAAAACACTACCCCCCTTATTGTAACAGGCTTTTCAATTAACAGAAATCACATGATTCTTGTGAAAAATGTTAAATCATGGCATCTTGCAAGAGTTTTGGAGATACATTTCAAAGCGCGGAATACTATTCTTACAAACAGGGGAGTTATTTATGTCCTTTCGCACGATTGAATGGCTTGACGATGCTGTAATAATGATCGATCAGACGCGTTTGCCGGAAGAAGAGATCTATAATACCTATACAGATTTTCAGTCTATAGCAGAGGCTATAAAAGGGATGGTTGTTCGTGGAGCTCCGGCTATCGGAGTTGCTGCTGCCATGGGGGTCGCGTTGGGTGCGCGTTCGATAATTGCCGATACACACGAATCGTTTTTCCGTCAGCTGGACAATGTTTGTGATGTTCTGGGGCGTACTCGTCCGACAGCGGTTAATCTTTTCTGGGGTCTGCAGAGAATGAAGCGGGTTGCCGAGGAGAATTATTCAAAGAATCTTGATCAGATCCGTGATGCGCTTAAAAGAGAGGCTGTGCTGATTGAACAGGAAGATCAGACGATCTGTCGTAATATTGGTAAATGGGGTAACACGGTTATTCCTGATGGCGCGACCATTCTGACCCACTGTAATGCCGGAGGATTGGCTACTGCCGGTTATGGTACTGCTTTGGGGGTTATAAGGGCTGCCCATGAAGCCGGGAAGAATATTCAGGTTTTTGTCGATGAAACCCGTCCATGGCTTCAAGGTGCGCGACTTACAGCCTGGGAGTTGATGAAGTCTCAAATTGCCACCACACTTATTACGGATAATATGGCTGGTTTTTTTATGAATCGCGGAGACATAACCTGTTGTGTTGTTGGTGCTGACCGTATTGCCGCTAATGGTGATACAGCTAATAAAATAGGTACATACTCCGTAGCGGTTCTAGCAAAAGAGAATAGTATTCCTTTTTATGTTGCCGCTCCGATATCCACTCTTGACTTGTCAATCTCGGACGGCAGTAAGATACCAATTGAAGAGCGCCCATTCAGTGAGGTTACTCATATAAAAGGGGTGGCAATATCTCCTGAAGGTGTAAAGGTTCGTAACCCTGCTTTTGATGTTACGCCAGCCAGATATATTACAGCGATAATAACAGAAAACGGAATTGTCTCAGGCGAATATCGTAGCGGTCTCCGTAAAGCGGCAGGACTCTGAAATGCATATTGAGCGATTCTCACAGGAATTCAGCAGTATTATGAAACTTGTTGGAGAGCAGGAGCTCTCAGAAGAACTCACAAGGTTTCTTGAGTCTCACGGATTTCACTTCGGTTCCCGCACGGCGTCAAATATTATACTTATCAGCAAGCTCTTTCCGGTTGATATCCTTCATAGAATAGTCATCACTTCTTTAATGACCCCTTCTCCTGATCAGGCGCTTAATGCTTTTGAAAGATTAACCACTGTTATTCCGACGGAGAAGCTTTCTGAGTTGTCAACCCGCAAGAAGCGTCTTTCCCAGTTTATTTTCCTCTGCGGTTCGTCCCCGTTTCTGACCAATCTTATGTATAAAACTCCGGAAATAATAAGCTGGTTGTTTTTGGAAAATGCAATTGATCGTGGTCGTTCTGCAACTGAAATGCAGACTGCCGTTGAAAAAACAGTTGATGATATCAGCGATTTAACTTCACTGCAGAAGGCGCTGCGTTGCTTGAAAAGATCTGAAATTGTTCGTATCGCGGCACGCGATTTAAATGGTCTTGCCCCTCTTGAAGAGACTATGCGGGAGTTGTCTGACCTGGCATCGTCAACCCTGCAGGTCTCATATCAGGTGTGTCGCAAATCTCTGATAATGGAGCATGGCGCTCCAATCATTACGGGAGAAGATCTGCCGCCCCATGAAGCTGAAATGGCTGTTATCGGTATGGGAAAGCTTGGCGGGCGCGAACTTAATTTCTCCTCAGATATTGATATTATATACTTTTATGAATCTGATAGAGGCGAAACTGCTGGAATTGAAACGGCATTGGGCGGCAGAAAAGGTGTTATCTCGTTGCACTCTTTTTTCAACAAACTTGCTGAGATGATCAGTAAGTCACTTTCGCAGGTAACAGAAGATGGTTTTGTTTTCAGAGTGGATGTCGGTTTGCGTCCTGAAGGTAAGTCCGGTGATATGGCGGTTTCACTCCGTTCCGCCGAGATATACTATGAATCATGGGGACAATCCTGGGAACGTACCGCAATGCTTAAAGCAAGGCCGGTTGCCGGGTCGCTGGAGTTGGGTGAACGGCTGCTGAAGACATTGCAGCCATTTATATATCGTAAATATCTTGATTATAACCTGATAGAAGATATGAAACAGATGAAGCAGAAGATTGACGCCTCATTAACCCGTTCACGCGAGGGGGAGATCAATCTTAAGCTTGGTCGCGGCGGTATCAGGGAAATTGAGTTTTTCATACAGGCGCTGCAGTTGGTATACGCAGGTAAAAATCCAAAGCTGCGTGATCGCAATTCGCTTGAAGCGCTGGATACGCTGCTTTCGGCTAACCTGCTTGACGAGAAGGATCATCAGATGCTTCGGGATGCCTATCGTTTTCTTCGCTCTGTCGAACATAGAATTCAGGTCGTTCAGGAGCGTCAGACTCACAACCTCCCCCTTAAAGAGGATGAAATGATGGCGTTGGCGAGGCGTAGCGGGTACTTGCGCGCAAATGGTCTGGCGCGCTTTAAAGATGTACTTGAAGGGCATCGAAGAAATGTATCATGTATTTACGCAACTCTCTTCCATTCTAACGACGAGAGAACAGAGGACAAGGTAGATCCGCAGGTGCTGTTCCTTCTCGATTCGAAAGCCGACTCGGATCTTGTCAAAGATATTCTGGCTGAGCACCATTTTGAGGATGTTGATCGTGCATACGATAATCTGACTGTTTTAAGGATGGGGCCGGTAAAGGCAAATCTGACTGAACGAAGTCGTCGTAATCTTGGAAAGATTACTCCACTACTGGTTCAGGAACTGTTGGAGTCGCCCGACCCGGATCTGGCGCTGACTTATCTGGAGCGCTTTATGACGGTGATTTCGCGTCGCCCCTCATGTTATGCACTTCTGGCTGAGAGGCGTCTGACAATAAAACTTCTTGTTTCGCTATTCGGTATGTCCGAGTTCCTTTCCAAAATACTCGTTGGCCACCCTGAACTGCTTGATAGTCTGGTCGCAACCGGAGAATCTTCCAGATTAAAAAGCCGCGAAACGATGGAGTCTGAACTTGCAACTCTTCTTGAACAGAGTGATTATTTTGAAGATCGTTTGAATACCCTGAGACGATACAGGAATGAAGAGTTCCTCCGCATAGGAATAAACGATATTCATGGACGTCTTTTGCAGGGAGAGGTTACATCTCAGTTGAGTCTGCTCGGAGAGGCCTGCCTTGCTGCGGCGTTTAAGCTTGCTGTAGGGGAACTTGAGCGATTTGGCTGTCCCATGTATCTGCGTGAGAATGTCCCGGCTAAGGCAAATCTTGCCGTAATTGCTATGGGTAAGCTTGGTGGTGGTGAGCTTAATTATCACTCTGATCTGGACATCATCTTTGTTTATGATCATCAGGGGTATACAGATGGTCTTAAGCTTATATCCAACCATGAGTACTTCGCAAAGCTCGCTCAAAAGATTATTTCGATACTGACGATGCAGACCCGGGAAGGGTATGTTTATAAGATAGATACGCGTTTACGCCCATCCGGAAATGCGGGGCCATTAGTCACTTCTCTGGAATCTTTTTTGAGTTATCACAGGAGTGAAGCCCAGGTGTGGGAACGACAGGCTCTTACAAAGGCGCGCGTTGTGCTTGGTGACGATAAATTTGCCAGTCAACTGCATGACATCATACGTCAGACAGTTTATGGAGCGAGTTTGAATAAAGAGGGGCAGGCTGAAATTCAGCGTCTGCGAATGCGGATGGAGAACGAGCTTGCAAAGGAAACGGCAGGAAATTACAACATAAAAACAGGCAGGGGTGGGATGGTTGATGTCGAATTCGCCGTTCAATACCTGCAGCTGAAAGAGGGGTGCCGCTTCTCACAAATACGCACAGCCAGCACAATAGTCGCGTTGAAAGAGATAAATACCCTTGGCTTTCTGCCGCAAGGTGATGCCGAAACTTTACTGTATGGGTACAAATTTTTACGGAAGCTGGAGAATCGCCTAAGGATAATACATGACTATTCGGTAAATGATCTTTCCGGGACGCGAATATATCTGAACAAGCTGGCACGTCGTCTGGGGTATGATCACAAGCTTAAAAATCCGGGAACTCTCCTTATTTGTGATTATGAAGAGATTACCGGTAAAATTCGAGATGTCTTTGACCGGCTGTTTCGGATTGAGGGTAATTGATGTGGAAAAACTTTGTGAGCCCCATATTAATGACTCCATAAGAATGGAGAAGGTATCTTACTCAATAGGCGGACGGAGTATTCTTGAAGATTTTGATTTTTGTCTGGAGAGAGGGGGCAATCGAACTATTCTTGGAGTCAGCGGTTCAGGTAAAACAACCATACTTAAGCTGCTGCTGGGTCTTCTGATTCCGGACTCCGGCAGGATTTTTATCGGTGACCTCTGCATCACCGGGCTGCCTGAAGCCGACTTTATGTGCCAGCGAAAGAGAATAGCAATAGTTTTTCAGGGTGGAGCTCTCTTTGATTCGATGACGGTCGGCGAAAATGTCGGTTATAGGCTTTTTGAGGAAGCTCTTCATCCAGAGGAAGAGATAAACAGGATCGTACTTGAAAAATTAAGCTTTGTCGGAGTTGAATCGGCAGTTGATCTTTATCCGGCGGAACTTTCAGGTGGCATGAAGAAAAGGGTCGCCATCGCACGTGCTCTGGCTGCAGACCCGGACTATATTTTTTTTGACGAACCTACAACAGGACTGGATCCCATAGGTGTGTTTAATATCTGCAGTCTCATGCAGCGGTTGCAGGCTGAGGGGAAAACAACTCTGATGGTAACGCATGACCTTGCCACCGCTTTTGCAACCTCTGACAGATTCACTTTCCTGCACAATGCTCGAATGCTCTTTGATGGTAGCGAAACGGAGTTGAGGGGGTGTACAACAGTCCCCGGGTTGTCTGAATTTCTTCAACCTACCAAAAGTTCGCTTTTTACATGAATAACAGTCATAAGTGAAAGTGGTGGGGCGGCGGGGTGCTCATGAAACGAAGTAATCCGATAGGTTGGGCGCAGGTGCGTGGCGGCATATTCATTTTTATGGCTCTGGTCTTCTTTGCGGCTGCTGTCCTGCTGATGGGGCAGAAAACAAAAATGTTTGTCAAAAAGGATTCGTTGCGGGTTGTAATCAGTGATGTAGCCGGTCTTAAAATCGGCGCTCCAGTCTGGTTGGCAGGGGTGGATGTCGGTTTGGTAACCGATATAAAATTTGCTGATCCGAGGAACAGCAATCAGGTCAGCATTGACATGGATGTTGATGCTGATGCGCTCAAGAAGGTCGGGACTGATTCAAACATAACAATCAAGACGCGTGGATTGATGGGGGAGAAGTACGTTGATATACTCCCGTCAAAACATTATTCGGATACACCACCTACTCAGTTGCAGGGGGTGGAATCAATAAAACTTGATGACGTGATTCAGAAAGCAGGCGACGCTTTTGATAAGGTGAACGGCATCATAGACAACATAAATCAGGGGAAGGGAACTCTGGGGAGGCTTAATAACGACGAGACGTTATACCGCAATCTTGCTTCTCTCGCTGTTGAGATGAAAGCTCTGGTTATTTCAATAAATCGTGGCGATGGAACTTTGGGCAGGCTCAATAGGGATCCGGAACCATACAATAAAATTGTAACTATACTTGACAGGGCGGATGAAACACTTCGGGATATCCAGAAGGCGGATGGAACTCTGAACAGGCTTATCTACGACAAAACACTTTATGGTAAACTGGTAGAGTTGTCTGAGAAAAGCAATCTGGCTGCTGCTGATGTACATGAACTTAGCAGGAAAGTGCTGTCGCGAGATGGTACTATAGGTATGCTTCTGAATGATCGGGAGTTCTATGACCGGGGACTTTTATTAATAACCAGAGCTGAATCATCGGTTAAGGAGATTGAAGAAGTTGCATCCAAAGTAAGGAGTGGAGAGGGTGCAGTCGGTAAACTTGTTAACGAGAGGGAACTGTATGACAAGATGAACAGAATGGTTGATGATTTGAATGAACTTGTAAAAGATTTCAAGGATAATCCACGCAAATATATCAAATTTTCGGTTTTCTGAAATGGTTTGTGTCCAACTGCAGGGAGTTAAAATCCGATCTTACGCTGACATAGCAGGCTTAAATTATCAACACCTTTTGACTGTATTAAAACTTTGAAAGTATCACCCATCCCCCCCTCCGGCATGATCAGCTTTTTCAGAGTCAGGCGCAGGCGCAATTTTTCTGCTTCAGGTATATCTGAACGCTCGATCTCCTCCAGTTCCTCAATGATACCAGCCGATAGTAAGAAACGGCACTGGTCGCCGAACCATACACTCTTCAAGCCGTACTCTTCTCCGCATTTCATCAGAGTTGTGAAATCAACGTGGCTCGTTATGTCCTGCTCACCCGGTCTCAGATACGGGTTCTCCTCCGTCTGGTGGCGATAATAGCAGAGCAGTGTTCCCAGCTTGCGAAGTGGAGTGTACAGCTCAGCAGCGTGATATCCGTAGTCTATTGTTAGGATATAACCGCTTTTAAGCGTATTAGCAGCGGTAGAGAGCCATTTGGGCGCATTCAGATTTATTTCCGCCTGCTGACCGGGGTGCAGCTTTATGTCGACTCGCCTAAGATACTCTTCAAGTTCGGGGGTGGATGGATCGCCAATTTCCTCAGTAAAATTAACCTTATTGCAAGCAACGTAGAACTCCTGCAGAGCTTCAGAAGTCATAATGACTCTGTGAACCGGGAGGGCATCGATCAGCTCATTTGAGTAAATGCAGCCGCTGAATTTGAAACAACCTGATGCGAATTCGTCAGGAGAAAGCCAGGCAAGCCGGTCAATGTGAGCTGCCAGCATATCCTTCTGTGCAGACCTGAGAGATGGTTCCTTCTCAACCAGAACAAGGCGCAGGTTTTGGTACATATCCGGTTCCCGCAGAGCAAGATAATCCATTATGTCGCAGGCAAGGCGACCGTTGGCGGCACCGCACTCAACCAAGGTAAAATCATCTATGCAGCTCATGTTTCGCCACATTTGTGCGGTCTCTCTAGCAACAACTCTTCCGAAAGCTGCGTGTACGGTAATACTGGTGTAGAAGTCCCCCTCTGCTCCGACTTTACGTCCGGCGGAGGTGTAATAGCCTAATCCTGGCTCGTAAAGGCAGGCTGACATAAATTCAGCAAAGGTTATACGACCTTGCTGAGCAATTCGGGTTGAAATAATATTATTAAGCGATAAATTGTCGGTCATAGTTGATGGTGGGGAACTTTATGCTCTACCAGCGGCAAAGTTATTGTAAAGATGGTCCCTTTATCTCCGTTTTTGGCATCGATAGAGCCGAAGTGATTTATTACAATGCGATTTACGATAGCCAGACCAAGTCCGGTGCCGTGAGTTTTAGTTGTGAAGAAGGGATTAAATATCTGCGGGAGCATATCCTTCGGGATTCCCCCTCCACTATCAAGTACGGTGATGATGACCGTTCTTTTATCTGTATCGTTCTTTTCAACGGTAATATTGAGGTCTCCACCTTCCGGCATGGCGTCACAGGAGTTTAATATAAGGTTCAGAAAAACCTGTTTAAGCTGATGTGCATCTCCAAGAACAGCTATTGAGGGGAGGTCAACTGTAAGTGATGTTTTAATGTTATGATCTTCAAAAGTCGTAGCGCAGTTTGAGAAGCAGTCCTTGATTATTTCTTCAAGATTGCAGAGAGTGAAACAGCTGGAAGGTTTGCTTGAAAATGCCAGAATTTCAGCAAGCATTTTTTCCAGACGACCAACTTCCGAGACAATGGTGCCGGCGTAGTTATGCTCCTGCGTACCATCAGGTGTCATCTTCAGCAAGCGCCCCGCAAACCCTCCGATAGTTATGAGAGGATTTTTTAGCTCATGTGCGACATTTGCAGCCATTTCTCCTATTGCCGCGAGCCGCTCTCCGTGAAGCAGACGTTCACGCGCATCTTTAAGACTCAGGTTAGCATCCTGAATCCGATTGTATAAAATGGAATTTTCAATCGCCATACCGGCCTGGTTGGCAAAAAGCTGAAGAAAGTGAATATGATTACTGGATATTTCACGTCTGGAATCCGGATTGTCAACAACAATCATCCCTATGGTGTTATCGCGTGAAACAAGAGGAACAGCGGCAAAAGAGCCGTTACATAAGGGCCTGATAAAATTGCAGGCAGTACATTTAAGGCATTGAGAAGCGTCTGAATGGCAGAGACTACGGTCGTTAATTATCTGTTTTACAAGCGGACAGCCGCTGTCAATCTCTACACGCGTCAAACGAACCTTGAGGCATAATTCGGTAGAGCGCTGTCTTGCAATTATCTCATCGCCTATATCCCAGCGACTTTCGAGTACATCGGAAGTTCCGACGATCTCTAAGTCCCCGGAGTATTGACGGTTAACGGCGAGCATTCCCTGTAATACATTGGATTTCTCGTTGCGTAAAAAGAGGAAAGCCCGCTCAAAAAGATTTGAGGAAGATGTGGTAATTGCGGTCAGAATAAGGTGTATCAGTTTGTTGAGGCGTATGGTCGAAAGCATGGTGTTACTGAACTGATAGAGGAGTGTCAGTTCAGAAAGTCGGGATTCAGGGAGTTGTTGTGATTCTTGATTATTCATACTGATCCATTTTTGCCGACACGCAGACCTGCTCTTTAACTCTGTCCGGTATTAACCCCGACGCTCTTTTTCTTCTGCTGCTATTTTACAATCGATACACTGTGTTGTAACCGGACGCGCTTTCAGTCGTGCCTCCCCGATATCTTCGCCGCAGTCGTCACAAATGCCGAACTCATTGGATTCGATCCGTTCGAGGGCATCCTTTATCTTGTTTATCAATTTTCGCTCTCTGTCTCTTATGCGAAGCTCAAAGTTGCGGTCTGATTCCTGAGTAGCCCGGTCTGTAGGGTCTGGAAAATTTGAGGCGTCAGATGTCATTTCGGTTACTGTCTTACCTGCCTCTCCCTGCAACACTCTCATCTCTTCATTAAGTATGTTTTTGAAATACTCCAGTTTTTCCTTGTCCATAGATAACTCCCATTTTCGAATAAACTGGGTCATTTTAGTGAGAATATGGCAACAAGTCCAGAAGAAAGTGACTTTCAGGCTGATATGAGGAGGGGGGCTTTTATTGAGGGGAGGTACTATTTAATCAGCTGATTCAACTCGAAAATAGGTAGCAAGACCGCCAGCACTACTATTCCGACAGCGAGTCCCATTGCGAGTACCAGAAGGGGTTCCATAAGTCCCATTAAGCGGGTCAGGCGTGCGCTGAATTCACGTTCGTATGCGATACCGGCTTTTACAAGCATTTCATCAAGATTGCCGCTTTTCTCTCCCACACCTGTCAGGTGAACTAGAAGCGGAGGAAAAAGATGGCTTTTTTTGAGACTTGCAGAGAGGCTCCCCCCCTGTGCCACCTCTTCCATGACCCCGCGCAGATATATTCTGTATACGCGGTTTACGACCACTTCGCCTGTTATCTCAAGGGCTTTCATGATCGGTACGCCGCTTGACAGAAGCAGACCGAGAACTCTTGCAAATCTTGAAAGTATAAGCCGTTGCAGCATCGCTCCAGCCAGTGGTAGGCGGAGCAGGATCGCGTCACGCTTCACACGCAGTTCATCGCTCTTCATCGCCTTGCGGTAAAGTGGAAGAGAAGAGAATAATATTATTGCCAGAACCCACCAGTAACCCTGTAGAAAGTGGCTCACTTTTATCAGGAGAACTGTTATCAGGGGCAAAGCAGCCTTGCTGTCTTCAAAAATAGATACTATGCGGGGGATAACAACTGTAAGAAGAAAGAGCATTACTCCCCCCCCTACCAAAACCATCAGTATGGGGTAGGAGAGAGCCGATGTGACTTTGCTGCGTACCTGCTCCTGCTCTTCAAGGAAGTCAGCCAGTCTTTCCAGTACCGCGTCAAGAGCTCCACCTGCCTCACCTGCCGAGACCATACTGACATAACTCTCCCCAAAAATATCAGGTTCACCGGCAAGAGATCTGGATAGTGATGCCCCCTCAGAGATTCTGTCTTTTACCCGAACGAGCGCCTGCCTAAGTAGTCCGCTCTCTTCTTGCTCACAGAGTGACCCCATGGCTTCAAAGAGTGGAACAGAAGAGGCGACCAGGGTTGCCAGGCGACGGGTGAATAGAGAGAGTTCATCAGCCGGAACTCCGCGTCTTAACCTAAAAGATCCTGCACGCGCAGAGTTGCTCCCCTCCTCGGTTATTTCACGCGGAAGAAGTCCCTTCCCCTTTATCTGGAGCAGAGCCAGGCGTTCGGAGTCAGCCTCCACGGAACCGGAGGTCGATGATCCGGTGTTAGTATAAGCTTTATAACGGAACGTCGGCATAATCGTCCTGGGTAACGCGCAATACCTCTTCGATTGTTGTAATTCCTGCCGCAGCTCTTGCCATCCCGTCATCCCGAAGAGTTTTCATCCCGTGAGCTACAGCATACTCCTTGATTTCTCCGGCGTGTGATCGTCTGATAATCATTGAACATAACTCCTGGTCAACAGGCATTATTTCATAAATGGCTGTACGCCCCAGAGTGCCGAGACCGAAACAGGCATCACACCCTCTGCCACGATAAAGCTTTTCAGGAAGAACGATTCCGGGATATTTTTCAACCGGTTCATACTCTTCACGGCAGTGCGGGCAGATAACTCTCACAAGCCGTTGTGCAATAACTGCTGATAGAGATGAGGCAATCATGAAAGGCTCAATTCCCATGTCTACAAGGCGGGTTACAGCGGTAGCGGCATCGTTGGTGTGAAGGGTCGAGAGCACAAGATGACCCGTAAGGCTCGCCTGTATAGCAATTTCAGCCGTTTCAGTATCGCGTATTTCACCAACCATTATGATATCGGGATCCTGACGCAAGATTGAACGGAGTCCAGATGCAAAAGTGAGATCTATCTTTGGATTAACCTGTATCTGCCCTATACCTCTTATCTGGTATTCAATTGGATCTTCAATGGTGATTATATTTTTTTCACTGGAGTTAACTCTGTTAAGAGAGGCATAAAGTGTGGTGGATTTGCCGCTTCCTGTCGGACCGGTTACCAGAATTATACCGCTTGTGCGGGTTAGCATACGTTCAAGTGTGCTAACCCCATGCTCTCCAAGACCTATATCTGAGAGGGACAGCACCCCTTTTTTCTTGTCCAGAAGACGTAATACGGCTCTTTCGCCGTAATAGGTCGGTATGATAGATACACGGATGTCAACATCTCTACCGGCAACGCGTACACGAATTCTACCGTCCTGCGGCAGCCGTTTTTCAGCAATGTTGAGTCCAGCCATTATTTTGATTCGAGAAACGAGTGCATCCTGAATGATTTTTGGTGGAGAGAGCTTTTCGTAGAGTATTCCGTCAATACGAAAGCGAACAAGCAGATCTCTTTCGTACGGCTCTATATGAATATCACTGACACGCTCCTTGACAGCTTCTGAAAGAACCGAATTCAGGAGGCGTATAACCGGGGCTTCATCAGAAAGATCAAGCAGGTCTGTAGGGTTGTTGAACTCGGTTGCGACTGTCGAAAGATCTTCAGCCTGTAGCTCCTGTAAGACATCCATCGCTGTCCCGGAAACTCCGGCGTAGACTGTATTGATAAGATCAGAGAGCTGGGCTGAAGGAGTCAGAACAGCTTCAACAGGCATATCGAACAAAAGGCGCAGTTCATCGAGCTTTAAAATGGTTTCAGGAGCGCAGATGGCAACCTTTACAACACCGTCAACAACAGAGAGCGGCAGGATATAGTTCGATCTGGCAAATGTCAGCGGAAGAAGATTTAAAAGCGCTGAATCAACTTCATCAATTCTGACTTCAGGCTGAAAAGTTATTCCGAGCCTTATAGCCAGAGAGCTTAATTCATCAGAAGTTACTGAAAGAGTTGTACTCATTGTCCTGAAATCTCTTTCTGGGCATCAACAGTGTCTTTTTTCCTTGCTGATTCACCGAACTCCTGGCGCTGTTTGTTTGTCATCTCTGCAAGGTCGGCTGCATCCTTTACTATGTGAGGTGTCAGTAAGATCATAAGATTTGTTTTCTTACGTGTTTTTGATTTGGTTTTGAACAACCACCCCAAAAGAGGTATATCACCGAGAAATGGCACTTTGCTGATTGTGTCCTCTTCAGTATCCTGAATCAGACCTCCAATGGCTACGGTTTCTTTATCTTTGATTACTACACTGGTTTTAGCTGAACGCTTTGTTGTAACTAGGTCAACTGCCTGACCTCTACTATCTTTTACTGCAGAGATTTCCTGATTTATATCCATGCGGATATAATCACCTTCGCTGATCTGTGGCTTTATTTTAAGATTTATACCGATGTCTTTACGTTCTATAGACTGTGTTGTTCCATAAGTGCTCTGGGTTGCCGCCCCTTGAAACGGCACATTCTCGCCAACATTTATCTCAGCCTCCTTATTATCGGAAGTCAGAATGTTCGGTGTGGAGAGGATGTTCAACAACCCCTTTTTGTCAAGTGCCTTTAGTACAGCGGTGACATTTAACGGACTTGCGGTGACTTCCGGTGTCAACGTGCCGCCGGCGGTGACAATTGTTCCAATATCCACAAGAGTTCCAAGAGGGTCGTAGAGTCCTGCGATTGTAAAATTGCTGTTCGGATTTCCACCACCGATAAGACCGGTCTGTAGTCCGACTTCACTTGTTTTATCGAGTGATACTTCAGCTATCAGCACCTGCACAAATACCTGCTTGCTGCGTCGATCCAGTTTCTTTATAACCTGAACAAGCTCAGTGTAATCGGTCGGTGAAGCCATGATTACCAGAGAATTTGAACCTTTGTCAGGGGTAATGGTTATTTTTCCGCTGTCAAATGGTGAAGCAGGCTGTGCAGGGGCGCCCGGTTTGGCTGTGGCTTGTGCTGAGATCCCCTTAACAACGCCATCCAGTACTTTTGCTATCTCAGTCGCATCGGTGTTCTCAAGATAATAAACATTGATCTTGCTGCTAGCGTCCGGAGCCGCCACGTCCAGTTTTTCAATCAGTTCTCTGATCTCCTTTTTGGTCGTCTCGTTTCCAAATATCAAGAGAGCATTCAACCGTTCATCTGCAATAACATTTGTAGTACTGCCGGCGCCACGAGCAGGCTGTCCGCCCGGTTTGCCGTCGGAGCCGCTTAACCACTGCTGAACTGTTTTAGAAGCATCCTCTGCAGAAGCATTTTTGAGATATATGATCTCCAGCCCTTCTCGTGATCGTGCTGTATCAATAGTGAGCAGAATTTCATGCAGCTTACGCACATTTATTGCCGAGTCAACCATTAGCAGCAGATTGCCTGGTCCAAATGCGGAGAGGTGTCCATCCCGCGAGATCATAGGTTGCAGAAAGGTAACAGCCTCCTGAGCAGTAATATACTCCAGCTTGGTTACCTGTGCTATATAGCTCTCGTTTATCGGAGCCTGCTCCTCCTGTTTAAGGAGTTTAAAGCTTGACTGTCTTGCGGACGAAGATGGGACTATTTTTGAAAACTTGCCGCTCTGTACTACTGTAAAACCTTTTAGATCAAGCACAGAGGTGAAAACATTGTACGCCTCTTCTATAGAAAGTCTGGATGGGGAGTAAACGGAAATTTTTCCTTTTACGCGGTCATCAAGAATAAAGTTCTTTCCGGTAAGGTCACTTATGAATTTCACCATGGTGGATATATCCACTTCGTTGAAGTTCAAAACAACCCCTTTAGGAGCTGCAGCCTGAGCATTTCCCGCAAAGAGTGTTGCAGCTAAAATCAGTGTGCAGATTGTAAGTTGTAAATATCGAATCAATTGATCCTCCGGATTACTGAATCTCGTAATTGAACGTCTGCTGCCTGCCGTCACGGATAATATCCAGTTTCAGTCTGTTTTGACCCTTCAGGGCGATGAATGATTGAAGTGCCTTGTCCGGTGAGTCCATCGGGAAATCATTAAGGCTGATCAGAATATCACCATTCTTAATGCCGATCATGCCGAATACTCCATTCGGTTTAACCTCAGAAGCTCTGAACCCTTCAACCTTGCCATCTTTCTGACTGGGGAGAAGGCGGGCGTCACTCATAGCCTGAGCCGGGTTGTCCAGAGCAGCGTTAAGCGCACGTTGATCAATAACATAATTCCCGTTTCCAGTGCTTGCTACTGCTGTAAAGCTCTTTGCCGCAGCTTCTGATGCTGATGGTTGATTTACTAAAGATGTGACAGGTGGAGTCATTGGTGTCAACAGTTCGACCTTTTTTCCATTTACTACAATGAAGGCGCTATCTTTTTGAACTTCAGCAAGTCTCCCCGCATCAAAAACTACATCCCCCAGCCGGAACACACGCTCTTCGTTTTTCTTTGTGTGTCGAACCAGAGCGAAAGTTTCACGAAAAGATCCGACAGCAGTTCCAAGAAGCATAAGTTCTGTCGGTGCTGTAGCCGGCGGAGCCTGAACAGATGTTGCGAGGCTGTTTGTTATCGGAGTCAGGGAGCCGGAAGCTGCTTTTCCGAACAGACCGTTTGAGAGGATTGGTGAATAAAAGGAGAGGGCTTCATTCTTTTGGAAGGTAGAAACTTTTGATCCCGTCTGTCTACTCTCTTTCGGTAGAATGGTTTTTCCCAGTCTGGTAGACAGCTGTCCCGTAACAACTCCTGCAAGTATCGCTATTACAGCTATCCCGAGCAGGATGTTTATGATGTTAATAATGCGTGGCATTACAGTCTTATTTCTCCGCTGAACACTTCAACTGCGGGACCTGTCATGTAGATGTTACCGTCATCTGCCCATTCCATTTCAAGATCACCCCCTGAAAGGTGATTCAGAAGTTTCTTTTCTGTCAAGCCGTTCAGCACGCAGGCTGCAGTTACTGCACTTGAACCTGTGCCACAGGCAAGAGTCTCGCCGGCTCCCCTTTCCCAGGTACGTTGACGTATTTCCACGCGGGATATAATCTCGATGAATTCTACATTTGTGCGACGGGGAAAGAGGGGATTGTTTTCAATAAGCGGTCCGTACGTTGATACGGGGAAATTGACAACGTCCTCGACAAATATGACGCAGTGCGGATTTCCCATTGAAGCACAAGTGATTTTGAATGTTTTGTCAAGAACTGTAAGTTCTTCCGAAATTACGTTGGCATCAGGATCCCCTGTCATTGGTATCTCTGAACGGCTAAGGCGCGGTGGCCCCATATTTACCCGAACCTTCTCTATTTTTCCATCTTCTCCCGGAAAAAGCAGCAGAGTCAGTATGCCTGCCCCTGTCTCGGCGGTTATTTCATTTTTTGAAACGATACCATGGTCGAAAGCATATTTAGCGACACATCTAATTCCGTTGCCGCACATTTCGGATTCTGAACCGTCGGAGTTAAACATTCTCATACGCACATCTGCAACCTCTGAAGGCATGATAAGAATAAGACCGTCCGATCCGATACCGAAATTGCGATTTGAAACCTGTATGGCGGTATTTTGTGGATCGCTAACGGTTTCAACAAAACAGTTTACGTATACATAGTCATTTCCTGCACCTTGCATCTTGGTAAATTTCATTAAAGAGGATCCCCCTGCCGGTTTAAATTGACTCTGCACCATAACAAAAAGAGAGCGGAGCAACAAGTAGTTTGATGCTTTTTCCAGGCACCTGATAATTATGGATAATAAGGCGGTATTGCCAACTCTTTGTGTAATGGATATAATGCGACCGCCTGAAACAACCACATATAGAGAGGTTTTGAACATGATTAAAACATTCCAGAACATTGAACCAACTATCCACGATTCGGCATTCATAGCTGAAACTGCTGTTATCATAGGTGATGTTGAGATAGGTGAGCAGTCAAGCGTCTGGTATAACTGCGTAGTCCGTGGTGACGTAAACCGTATTCGTATCGGGGCGCGCAGCAACGTACAGGACC
This sequence comes from Desulfuromonadaceae bacterium, assembly GCA_028683855.1. Taxonomy (GTDB): domain Bacteria; phylum Desulfobacterota; class Desulfuromonadia; order Geobacterales; family Pseudopelobacteraceae; genus JACRCG01. The sequence goes on along the minus strand of JAQUHA010000008.1, from coordinate 3,980 downwards.
TTTCAATGCTTCATGTTACTCATAAGAAAAATGCTGAAGATCCGGGAGCGCCTCTGATAATAGGTGACGACGTTACTATCGGTCACTCTGTCACCCTTCATGGCTGTACTCTGCAGAATGGCTGTTTTATCGGTATGCAGGCTATGGTTATGGATAACGCGGTTGTCGGTGAAGGTGCATTGGTTGGTGCTCGTGCGCTTGTTACCGAAGGGACAAATATCCCCCCTCATACCTTGTGGGTCGGCGCTCCTGCCAGGTATAAACGTGACCTGACTGCTGATGAGATAGTATGGCTGAAAAAATCGCCGGGTAATTACGTTAAATATTCACTGCAGTACATAAATGATTGAATCAGATGCTCAATTAATAAAGATCGAAAAGAGTCGGTTCCTTAGGCAGAAAAGGCTCAAACCGTTTTAAAATATGCCGTAACTTATCGATGTAATACGATATGTTTATGTCGGGGTGTTGAGGATCAAAAGCGCTGATTGGGCGGCACTGCTTGTGTGCGGGAGCACCTTTGCCGGAACCGGCTATATAATATCTTATCTGGTCTCCGGCTCTGTATTCCTTATTAGAAACGAGTGCGATCTCAAATGCCGCCGAGCGGTTACGCATACCGGACTGCACTCTCTCCCGGTAGTTCTCTGGAGACTCTCCTAAGGTCTCATTTCGTGCAACCCACGCAACATCCAGAGTTCTGGAACGTAGCTTGATACAGTAATCCTCAAACAGTTTATCGACAGTATCCCCCCTGCCTGTAAGCAGTCTTTCTACAGTATCTTTCATAAAATCGCGGAGGTATGGCTTTTCAGCGCGTGAACGGAGGCTGCTGCCTTTGATAACTATATCTCCGTTATATGACAGGAGTGCGTAGTTCTTCGCTTTATAGGCAAACATTGAGCTGTACCGTCCATCTAGTTCAACATCAATTCCTTCAGGAAGCCCTTTAGAAATGCGGCTGACCAGCTCTGCTGCATCCCCCTCTGTTTTGCAGGAGTCAGGTGGTTTAAAGTAGATACCGTCTGTGTCAACTTCAACTGGATAAGCACCTTCCGCAGTGAGCATCTCCATCATATTTCTGATAGTTACCCTTCCTAGTCTTGTTACCTCGGCTGCTGCTGCCGGATCTGAAAAATTATGCCGTGCAGCTCCCAGAAAACCGTAAAATGAGTTTATCAGAATTTTGAATATCTGTTGAAGTGAGTCGAAATGACGACGTTTCTCTTCCGTGTCTGAAGTGCGTGCAAGCTGTTTTGCCGTCAAACGGAAATTACGCAGCTCTGCAAGCATCGGTAAGAAAAGTCCAAGTGTCTCTTGTTGCGGAGCAGTGCGGTAGGTGAGCATCAATGAAGGGTAGAGAGAGGCAACATCACAATGAATAATCGGGTTGACGACTCCCGGGCAGAGTAAATCAGCGTATCCCCCCTCGAATGGAGCACTCTCTCCGGTGCGTGACGGGATTGAATGCCCCTGCCTCAGATATTCACGCAGAAAGAGCGCATTTATGCGGGTGGCGTTGCCCCTTACTAGGCAGTTCTGAAACGAGTACGGGAAGATGCGGCTCTGCAGAAACCAGGGGTAACCAAGCAGGTTAAAGAGCGAAAGTGTTTCTCGCGTATCGTCAAGATTGTAGCGGTAGAGTTGTTCAGGATCGGATTGGAATGTTGATGAAATCTGATCGCCGTCAAGATAGGTTCTGCTTTCGGAGGCAAAAGAGAAATGACGTGCAACTCCCTTCAGTCCGTGACTTTCAAGATTTCTGCCGGCTACGTCGTATAACTGAACAAGAAACCAGGTGTCTATTATGTGTCTGCCATAGAGATCCCATCGCGGATACTCAATGGTTTTTTCGGCAATATTCCATCTGGCGTTTTTTGTGATGTGCGGTGGTGAGGCATTGCGCCCCCATGTCAGCGTGATATTGTGTTTTTGAGCCCTTCTGTTTATGTAGTCAAGATCAAACTTGAAAATGTTATGGCCGGTAATTACATCTGGATCAGCATTATGGATATGGCTGTTCAGCGCCAGCAGAAGTTCCGCCTCGCTCAGTTGGTCGCCTCTCAGCACAAGCTCCTCACCGTTGGAACTTTTTAGTGCAATTGAAATAATCCTATCCTCCGCGCGATCCGGATTTGAGAATTCGTATCCATCTGCACAGGCTGTTTCAATATCGAGCGCCAGACATCGCAGTTCGCTGAAATCCATCCCTTTAAATAAAGTTGTTCCTGTGACAAGCATATACTGATGTGATAAATCAGGCAGAAAAAGGTATGGGGCAGTGGGTGAGGAGTATTTCTTGCCGGTGCTGGCGGTTAGAAAATCTCGTGCAGAGAGACAGTCGCTCCAGGAGTCATACCTGAGCATATAGTTGTAAAAGTTATCTCCGGACAGTTTTTGGATGGAGCAGGAAGCCCGGCAGCCGGAGAGGAGTTCAGGGTCATTTACGAGAATGAACGGGTGAAATACTTCGTCGTGAAAATGAACTCTTCCTTCGGTACGGAAGAAAATTCGCACGAAATGTCCGACCGGTTCTATGGCGACAATTCCTGTTCGTTTATCGTGTCCAAAAAGCAGCGGATTCTGTTCGATTGTACTGGTGGTCATTGGGTGGGATTAAAAACTGACTCCTCCCCACCGCAGACAGCTTGAGGCGGGGGGAGGAGTCAGTAATCAAATTCTTTAAAATCCGGCTTTCTTTTTCAGCTCTGCAGCTTTGTCAGTCTTCTCCCAGTTAAACTCGGGAAGTTCTCTGCCGAAGTGGCCGTAAGCCGCAGTATTACGATAAATAGGGCGGAGAAGATCAAGCTCTTCAATAATTGCTCTTGGACGCATATCGAAAGTTTCACGAACAAGCTCTGCAAGTCGCTCCTCTGTGACCCTGCCGGTGCCGAATGTGTTTATGTTTATTGATACAGGCTGTGCAACACCGATAGCATAAGCAACCTGTACTTCACAGCGGTCGCATAATTCTGCCGCTACAAGGTTCTTTGCAACATAACGACCCATATAAGCAGCCGAACGGTCAACCTTGGAAGGGTCTTTGCCGGAGAATGCCCCGCCACCGTGGCGACCCATACCGCCGTATGTATCTACAATGATCTTCCGTCCAGTCAAACCGCAGTCACCCATAGGACCGCCCACAACAAAACGGCCGGTAGGGTTTATGAAATAGCGTGTATCAGCATCCAGAAGCTCTGCAGGGATGACTTTTTTGATTACCTCGGCAATGACACCTTCTTCAATCTGTTTATGTGTAACGTCCGGAGAGTGCTGTGTGGATATTACAACTGTATCTATGCGGCTTGGCTTGCCATCAACATACTCGACGGAAACCTGAGATTTGGAGTCCGGGCGCAGGAAATTCAGTTTGCCGGATTTGCGTACTTCTGCAAGTTTTTCAACCAGTTGATGAGCCAGCTGAATAGGCATTGGCATCAGCTCCTTTGTTTCATTGCAGGCATATCCAAACATCAGCCCCTGATCGCCGGCTCCCTGTTCCTTATGCAGACCTTCCCCTTCCGAGACCCCCTGAGAAATGTCAGGAGACTGCCGGTCAATCGAAACAAGAACAGCGCAGGTGTCTGCGTCGAAGCCTATTTCCGAGTCGGTATAACCGATGTCCTTTATTGTCTGACGTGCGATTTCGGAGTAATTGATGACTGCATTAGTTGTAATTTCACCGGCAACCACAACCATGCCGGTCGTTACCATAGTCTCGCAGGCTACGCGTGCAGTGGGATCCTGAGAGAGGATTGCGTCCAGAATAGAGTCTGAAATTTGATCTGCAACCTTGTCAGGATGCCCCTCAGATACAGATTCTGAAGTAAAGATAAATTTTTCTGCCATGTTATTGCTCCTATGAAAGAATTCTACTCCTCTTGATTTTGGTGTTACTTTTATGCATCTTTTATTACGAAGTTTGAGAAGTCCTCAAACACCCATCTGTTCTTCAACGTCAGGTAGATGATGCCCAGTAG
>JAQUHA010000007.1 GCA_028683855.1 Desulfuromonadaceae bacterium | reverse complement strand
ATTTCAGAAACTCAAAAACTACCGAAGAATTGCCACTCGATATGAGCGCTTAGCCAAAAATTACAACGCGATGCTGGTTCTGGTGTCCACGGTTATTTGGTTGGCATGATTGAGAACGCTACCTAGGCTTAATGAATGGGGGGAGTTTATTGATGAAGCTGTCTATCTTTATTTTTATCATTTCAAGTTTTATTGCCACTACAATTTATGCTGCTGATTTTTTTGAGCTTCAGAATGCAATTGCTCAAATAAAGAAAATAAATGATGAAATAAAAGCTATAAATTCTGAGAATGCTCGCAAACAGTTAGACGCTGAAAAACTTACAGATGATAATTTCAAACCAAAATACAGAGAGCTGTTTGAACAATTCAGCTCAATTTCGAGAGGTACTTCAAGAAAAACATCAGAAGAAACCGAAAATGCTTACGTTGAACGGACTATACAACAGCAGAAGCTGAATGAAAGGCGTCTTGCCGAACTTACCGCGGAGAAAATATCTGCACTTGAAAAAGTACACAACAGTTTTAAAGATGATTATGCGAAACTGATAGCTCCACTTAATAAGGAACTGAAAATATTGTTGGAATCCGGGTATCCGCTCGACCCGGACAGTTTGATTCTAAAATTGGGTGCATACAACCCCAAAACCCAGCAATTTCCTGTTACAATTGAGAACAGAGTAAAAAAATCATCTAACATATCTGTAGATAGTAAAAGCATAGAAAGTACGACGGAATATACTGCCTCGCCAGTGATAGCTATTGAATCGACACTCTTTCTGCCAAAGGTGGAGGCAGATAAACTCTCTCGTCTGTATCGTAAAAACTCAGGAGTTTTAAGGCCTGAGATCAGAGTCAGAGCGAGTGGAGAAATAGCAAATGCTGTTATTGTTAATGAAGCCGAACAATATTCAATGGAGTTAATTGATGGCGAGTTTATGACCGCAGAAGAGAATGAATGGAGAAGGACTGAACGCAATAATGAGCCTCTGGCAGGCAGATTTGTCCGTATTCCTGGCGGCTGTTTTCGAATGGGTGATCTCTTTGGTGGTGGAGGCAAAGTGGAGAAGCCTGTGCATGAGGTATGTTTAAGTAGGTTTGCAATTGGAGTTCGTGAAGTTACTCAGGGGCAGTGGAAGAGAATAATGGGCATAAATAATTCAAAGTTTAAAAACTGTGGAGATGATTGTCCTGTTGAAGGTGTCAGTTGGTATGATTCTCAGGAGTTTATCGGGAAGCTTAATCAGTTGACCGGAAAAAACTATCGTCTGCCGACAGAGGCTGAATGGGAATATGCAGCAAGAAGCGGTGGCAGAATGGAGAAGTTTAGCGGTGGTGATAAACTGGATATTCTTGGCTGGTATAGGGGGAACAGCGATAAAATGACTCATTCCGGAGGTAAAATGATGGCAAACGGTCTGGGCATCTTTGATATGAGCGGAAATGTATGGGAGTGGGTAGGGGATTTCTATGGTGAATACAGCAAAGGTAAACAACTCGATCCTACCGGCCCTTTAGAAGGGTCTGCAAGAGTCTCAAGAGGTGGGAGCTGGGGTAGCGACTCTACCGCTTTACGGACTACAAACCGCATCGGGAGTTCACCGGATAATCGTCATAATGTTCAAGGATTTCGGCTGGCTTTACCAATGCCGTAGCTCTTTTTTATTACTTCAAGAGGTTTTAAATGGATTGGATGAGTATTTTTGGTATCGCATTGGCGCTTGCCATGGACGCTTTTGCTGTTGCTTTAGCCAGCGGAGTTGTTCTTAACCCTCTCACACGGCGACACCTGTTTCGATTAGGATTTCATTTCGGTCTGTTTCAGGCTCTCATGCCTGTTATCGGCTGGTTAGTTGGAATCGTACTGCAGAACTGGATTTCAGCTTATGATCACTGGATAGCATTTATACTGTTGACAGTGGTCGGGGGGAGAATGATTCTTGAGGCATTTGAAGATAAAAAAGATGAAGCCATTTCCGATCCTACTCGTGGACTTACAATGGTAATGCTATCCGTTGCTACCAGTATTGATGCTTTAGCTGTCGGACTCTCACTTGCGATATTGAATGTCAGTGTCTGGATGCCTGCAGCTGTCATAGGTCTGGTAGCAGGAGCTCTTACAGTATTTGGCATGATTCTGGGGCGCCGTCTGGGGGATAGTTGGGGTAAGCGGGTTGAGGTCTGCGGTGGAGCGGTACTCTGTTTCATCGGTTTAAAAATACTTCTTGAACATACTGTTTTTAAATGATTATTTGTAAGTATACAGTATGAAATCAGCAATCAGGTATGCATCTTCATCTGATATTATATTTGAATCGAATTGAAGCATTCTTGAAACCGGTTTACGCATTATTCTTACAATGTCTAATTGATTGTAAATACCGTTCTTATGTAACGAACGACCGTACAGGGTTTTCGCAGGGTCGGTTACATTGCCTCCATCAGGGTGGCAATTTTGACAGAATTCTTTAAACAGAGCTTTCCCCTTTTGTAAATATTCTTTATTGTAAGTCGCCAGAGGAGTTGTTGTCTGTACTGTTTTCTCTGATCTTTCTGAACAGCCTGAAAGTGAAAATAAACTGGCTGCAACCAGATACAATCGTAATATTTGCCTGACCATAGCAACGCCTTTTTATGTATTCTGAAATCATATTCTGTCAGATCTGTTGTAAAAATAAAAAATACAATATGAAAAATAAACCGGTTTGAAATAATGGTGATAACTATATGGCAATTATTGAGAAAGAAATTATTGAATCCCTAAACAGCTCTCGAATTTTGACATCCATGATTACCCCTGCGGTGCTGATATCGGCTTGTGGCACACTTATCTTTTCAACTTCAGCTCGTTTGGGACGGATTTTTGACCGTGTTAATGTCATGAAAGGGGAGGTTGAAGCAATCATTACAGGTAAAATATCTCATCCTGTGGAAAGGCTCAGCCATTTACGAGATCAGATCGGGCTTCAGAGACGAAGGGCTCAACTTATCCAGAAAGCAATGGTCTCATTGTATTCTGCTACTCTGTTCTTTGTTGCGGCAAGTCTTGCGATTGCAGTCAATGTCGCCTACGGAAGCTATGATCTAGCCTGGATTGCAACACTTATTGCGTTATCCGGTGGACTGTTTCTGTTTATTGCCTCATCTATACTTCTATATGAAAGCCGCTTCAACCTCCGATTTGTCCATCGATCAATAGATTTTATTGAAATTCTTGAAAAAAAGGCAGAGGAAGAGTTGAAAAAAGTAGGCTGAAGAACTTCTCAGATCATCTGCATACCTCAATAATGTCGTTGTAATTTGGAAATGGTTTGAAGTATTGGACTCAGGTTCGATATTAAACTGATAAATAAAGCAATATTCTAATTTGACTTTCTCATTCTGATTCTTCCAGAGCGCTGGACTGTTACGATATATTTATTGATATCTGATTCTTTGACTTGGATGCTATAGTTGTCAAAAGTTGAACCATTAATATTAAATCTTATTTCGAGAGTGTCGTTGTTATTGCCGTATAAACCGAGATTTAGAGAATCTCTAAGTACTTCTTTTTGCCCGAAACTGACCCATTCTCTAGTCGTTGAGCTGTATCTGGTGAATTGATATGATTTGTCAGCTTTAATAAAATCTACGCTATGCTGTTTATTTAGAGCTATTGCGCTGCTTCTTGCTGTTTTAAGATAATTGGCAATTTCTGAAGCAGCCTGTTTATACTTCATATTCTGTAACCATCCAACAAACGGTGGTAAAGCAAATCCAGTTATTATCGCCATAATTGCAATAACAGTGATTACCTCAGTGAGAGTAAAACCCTTATTTGAGAATGAAAGCTGATATCTAACATTACAAATACTATTCATAAAATTCTGACCATAAAAAGCATTCTATTTCTGTCCCCAGTAAAGGTTTATAACCTGTCCACCCTTCTTTGTTGTTTCCGAAACAATCGAACCACCGGCACCAACAAAAACTTTGTCGCCTATTTGTATAACCCCGGAAGCGATACCAGAGCCAAGTATTTTTGTACGATCAGTTCTTAGTAGTACATTTCCACCGGTTTTTGACTGTGCCCGCTTGTTACTCAGTGTTAAAGTATCGTTGTTTACTTCGTTATTAGTAATTGTATTGCTGTCACATTTAGTATTTGTATTGATGTTACAGTTGTTAATTACGGCTTCACCTGTTGCATAATCTAGAGTATAAAGCCTGCTTGTGCCAAGGTTGGATGGTTTACAAGGATCCGTATTTATTGAAGAACCTGGAGTGAATGTTGTGAAATAAATTATTTTATTTGATAACGTGGGAGGTGCCAGTACTTTTTCACCTGCTGTAGTATAAGAGCCTTTATCCTCCCATTTTGAATCATCACTGTCTGGGGCGTTGTCTGTATTATTTGTGAGGCAATCATATACGTGTTCTTTGTAAAAAACCTTGTCACCGGTTACATAAGTGGTTGTTGAATTCCATGCCGGAGGTGGAGGCGTATCGATTATGCGATTGAGTCTTATATACCAGCCGTAGTTGGTACATCGATTTAATTTATTCAGCCAATATTCAGCCGAACCTTCTGTTGGGGTATCAGGATTGGTGCTTGTATTAGCTATTGTGGAACTTTGTAGTTGGTCTTCAGTGAAATCCAAAAGGTTCAATTCGGCGGGCGTTCCTGAGGGACAAACCGGGTCTGCTGGAACGGTCTGTGATATTTCTGTTATAGCTGATGTTTGTCCTTTGTCACGAATGGCATAAAGGCGGTCGATGACCGAGGTGTTTGTCGGATGCTCTCTGTCGCCACTCCCCATAAAAATCAATGCATCGTTGCCCCTTGCCGGAACGGAGGCTTTTGTTTCTAATGTAGCAACAGGTTTAAAGAAGAATTTTCTGCCGACATCTGTATTAGTACTTGATGGTGTGTTAGCGCTGAATATTAAATTACCAGTTCCTGAAGACGTTTTTGTTATAGCGCCGACATCAAAACGCCAGAGGTTTCCGCCAAGGTCTGTTGCATAGAGTCTGTCAACATAACCGTTTGCGTCAACATCAAGTGTTGTTATTTCCGATACAAAAGAGTACTTCATTTTTGAGTCAGTAGCAGATGCTGTAGAGTAGTTAGTGTTGGCTCCATATGTAACACCCCAGGTTTTTGTGCCGGTTTTTTCGAAGTCTGGTGTTCCTGTGCTTGATATTGTAGCTATTTCAACTGCATAAACTCCCCTCCCTTTTGGATTCACCTGAACTACCTCTGGAGTAATAGGGGTGCTTCTAACATTAGCAGCGCCACTTGTTGAGTTACTAACTGTACCCTCACCGGTAAAATTGTTCGTAGCTCCGAAACGACTGTCTTCATTCATATTGTCGTATCCGCCCGGTAAAAATGCAACAATCTTTGAAACCGTTCCCAACTTTAGTTTGGAAATTTTAGGTTCTGCCCAGCTTTCACCAAGTTCAGTGAAGCCAGTGTTTGCATTCGATAAGCTCCAGAGATATTTTGGGACTGCAGGATTTGTAACATCCAGCGCATAATAAGAGCCCTTGGCTGGAGTAGCGGTCGAAGGGCCGGGACCACCACCTCGTCGCAAACCAATCATAAGGATGACCTTATCGGTGGATGTAGATATGTTTCCATCTTTGTTTGCGTCATATATGTAGACTGATGGTGAAGCGTCAACGGTATAGGTATGGATTTCTCCTGGAATCTCTTTTAGATTAGGTAATACTTCCGGTGGAATAAACCCCCATGCTTCACTACCGTCACAATCATTTATAGCATGGAGCATCCCGTCATTGCTGCCGACGTAAATTATTGATTTATTAATACTGCAATTACTCTCATTATTTGCATCTGCCATACTGTATGTTGCATAGTTGACCACTAGAGGCTTTGAGTGAAGAATATCACCAAAGAGCCACCCACGAACTTCGCTGGTATTTCCGTCTGCATCTTCGTCGTATGTGTCAATGCCATGAATGAAATTTACAAGTTTGTCCCTTGCAGCATCGTCAGCGACACCAAGTAACGTCGGTGTAATAGTGGCATTTCCGTAAGTGGTTGTGCCTTTCATGGGGAAAGCGTTGCTTGTATGAGTCAAGTCCAGATTCGATCCGGTATAGGTATATACCTTCCGTGGGTTGGAAGTCAGATTCCGAAGTAACAGGAGATCGCCTACACCTCCGTTATTAACTTCACCGGCATCTGCAGTGGAACTCCAATATGATGTACTGCCATTTCTAAAGGTTCCATTTGAGGCATCGCTTGGAAGTGACTCGTTAGTATTGTCATCAATTCTATCGCCATTACTATCTACCCAGTTGGCTGGATCACTATTTTTGTCAATAATATTATTATTGACATCAAGACCGTATTTTTTGAGATTACCTTCCCAATAAGTCTGGTTTACAGGTTTGAAAAAACCCATAAAAATCCTGTTTGAATTATAAGTCCGGTTGTCAGGACTAACGGGAACAACCGGTGCGACGAATGAGCTGTCTACTGATAATATTGAAGAAATAACCTGTGTTAATGCTGAAGTTAGTGCAGATTGATTGCCTGCCTTATATGAAGCACCATGACCATGATCGTTGTCAGTTGCTCGTTGAAGCAGGGCAACAGCTTCCTCATCAGAACCTTCTGTACCGAAAAAAATGGCAAATGTAGAGATATTCTGGTTTCCAATGGTAAACTCTTTTCCAGGAGTGTTGTCATCAGGAAGGAGATCGTTATCGTATAGATACTTAGCTACGTCATCCATACTGTGATCAAGATTCTTTGACTCTGCACCATCGTTGTCATAATCGCCTTTACAATCAGGCTTCGACGATGGACAGACAGTTTCAAGCACCTTGTTATCATCTGACTTCGACATACCGTCAGTAACAAATATAATATAATTTTTCTGACAGCTCGAAGTAATAGGGGTGGTATACTTCAACGGAGTGCCTGAAAGACCGACAGTGTTGGAAAAGGCTGATGCAGAACCGCTAAAATACTGACCTGCCTCATAAAGCGACTCAGCCATCGGAGTTGAACCGCTGGCAACAACATTTGTAGAGTTAATTGAAGCATACAACGCCTGCCTATAAGTAGTAGAACCGACAAAAATATCGTCCATGTCCTTGTTTACCGGAGGATCTACGGAGATATCCATAGGAATAATAGTAGTATAATCTGATCCACTAACTGAATTGGTGAAAAATCTGGAACCTTCTGATGTAGCATTTTCGTTACTTCCCTTGTTGTTATAAACCATGACACCCAAATTTACTCCAGTAGTACTGGAAATAAGGCTTTTTACGACCTCTCTTGCAATAACTATTTTTTCAACCTCTGCGGTTGAGCCAGTGTTCCAGTTAATCCAATTGCCGGTGGCATAGATTCCTGTACTTGAACTGGTTGTATTACATGAACCATCAGTTTTTAGAACTCTTCCGTTATATTGACCAGTTGTTGATAATAGAGTTTTAGGGTCATATCCATTGCAGTTTTGAGAAAGCGTACCGGTTGTTAGATAGAAACTCGTAGATTTCCATTTTCCTGATGAATCCTGCTTATAAATTCTGGATGCTGTACAGTTATTACCATCACAACTCTTCTTAACTGTATACGTCGTAGTCGGATCGTATGGAAGAGGGGTTCCAGGTACCGTACCTTTTTCACCGCCCATACTTCCAGAAGTATCTATAATAATTAGAATATTTGGCTTTATTGATGATGTGATGCCACCATATATCCAAGTGTCGCCTGGATACTGGTCACAAGTCGCTGAATATGCTGCATCTATTGAGAAGAAGACTGAAAACAGACTTGAAAACATAATGATCAGATTAATTTTTCTCATTTAACTCTCCAAGTTACAGAATTTAACATTATCTAACTTCTGCAGCTTTAAAATTAAGCCAATTACCTAAAGCCCATTCAACCGGTTCAGACCTGTCCGGTCCGCAAAGCCCATCTCTTGTCAGGTCTCCAACCCAGATTCCGGTGTTGTATAAATTATTAAGTGTAGCAATGCATTTTATTGAATCAACATCTTTCTTTCCAAAAGCTCTGCGCCAATTTGAATCATTTTTACTGTGGTGGAAGTAAACGGCATTTCGACTGAATTTACCGCTATAAGTCACTAAGGGGTTATACCTTACCCTGTCAAAAATACGAATAGAAGAGGTCTGGTTTGACGCTACCAATACGACTTCTTCGTTGTTTGCAAGTTCTGGGTTATGGGTAAGGGCTGCAATTGATAACTCCGGTGAAACAGCGCACAAGGCAAAGCAGACAAAAATATTAACGGATAACATTATTTTCATAATTTTATTCCCCCCATTTGTTAGGAATCGGAGTCGGCTCAATCACAAGGCTTACCCCGTTGAAATAAATTTCCAGCAAGTGAAGATACCGTTGCATTGTTTGGTCCGGAGGCTGTAATTTCAACAGCATAGATGTTATAAGCATTTGATGTGTCGCTATCATTACCACTTCCGGCAGGCGCTCCGGCAAGACACCCCACATTCGTCACTTCATACTTGACTTCATTAACTTCACCAGTAACAGGATCAGGTGGCAGTTCTTTTGTAATAGTTACAGGTGGAGAATCCGGTTGTGGTAATAGATAATATACGCTTGTTGGCCCGTAATCAGACTTTAAAAATTCAAAAGCATAGTCGTTTATATAAAAAGCTTTCTGATTGTTCCTGTAATTTCCGGCAATTTTCAAATCAGTGGTTGATGTTGTCAACAGTGTAGAACCAAGGATTGTTAGAAGCAGAAGCATTACTAATACAACAATTAGAGCAGCACCACGCTCATTTGCAGTAATAGCTTTTGAATATAACAAGGCGCTTACTGATTCATGTTCAGAATTGATTGTGTAAGTCACCTGAAATTCCTTAATTTGATTAAAGACTTTAATTCACGAGTATTTGAGGGGTCGTCAATGTCCTGGTTTTTAAGAGTATGTCCGATAACTGTGACTCTAATAGCAGTTATCTTAGCAACATCTTCTGCAGGAACATTCGTGATTGCTGTGGTGTTGTCACCGTTCAGAAAATAGTCAAAACGTATGTTCTTAATCCCCTGGGCAATCACGTTACCATTTCTTTTAAGGCAGGGTAAAATATTACACCCCTCTGCTGTGTCGGACCGATCAACAATATATCGAATTCTATTTGGATTCTTACAGATCATGTCGCCAACACGTACAGTATCATTCGCAGGAGAAACAGTAATATTGCCGGAGCCGCTTGACGAAGATATAACAGTAAAAACAGCACCGATCTGGGCTCTGGTTGATGGTCTGTAAATTCCTACAGTGTCGTTATTTTTAGTGCTTATGTTATCCAGTGCGGTTGTCGGAGTTACAGAAAACTTATCATTTTGAATAACCCCTTTTATAGCAACAAATGTTCCGTCTGCTGTAGCAGTCTGTATGTTTATAGAAGAATAGTTACTCATTGCGGCATCAACAGGTTCTGGAAAAAGAAAACCAGCCATCCTTAAATCCCTCGACATTATATCCATTGCAATTCGAACATTCTGTTGTACGTCAATAATCTCATCTCTCGTTATAGCGGTCTTAAGATGAGTTACATACAACGAATAGACAGCGCCCATGAATATTCCGAATATTACAATGACAATCAGTAATTCAATGAGAGAAAAACCATTTTGGTTAGCGCGCTGTTCAATCATCGTTACTCCAGATAGCGATAAGCTGATGACTCAAAAACAGATTCATCAGTGTTTGTGACAGGAGTTACCTTAATATCAATACGAACAAGAAATGGTTTTTCAGCCGGTGCTGCAGGTTCAATTTGCGTTGTAGCATAAGTAGCGCTGTATGTGCCAGCGCCAGCCGCAATTAAGCTGTCAGAGTCAGTTATATTCAGATTATATGGATATGTTGCAGGTGGATCCTCAACTGGTAAGTCTTTAAGTGAAAGTAGATCCTCCATCATCTGTTGACCCAGCGCAGTTTTTGTAGTTAGTTGATTTGCACGAGTATTGGTTTTCATAGATGTGCTGACTAAGCTTAGAGTTGCTATAATTCCTATCAGCATGATCAAAATTGCTACAAGCAGTTCTATCATGCTGAAGCCCTGCTGATTATATAACCTTTTGGGTGATATCATTAAATATCCAATAATTATGGTTTATGGAATAAGCCTGCAAAATAGCAATAAATATACCGTTATTGCCAGTTTGCTGAATACTTCGGTGATTAAACAGTGAAATATAGCAGGATACTCCAGTATGTTAAAATCACGATCAGGGTATAGCTCCTACAGATGCGACAATTTAATATTTATAAACCGAAGCTATAATACCATTATTTGAAATCCTGCAGTTACAGATGACAATATTAACTTCCAGATGTTTAATAGATAATTGATCTACGCAATATAGTAAGTATTGTAACTTAAATCTATGCAACTTTTGCGAACTTCTTTCCAGATAAAACTAATCCCCCGTGGACCACGGAGGATTAGTTGAGCTGATGTATTATGATCAATTAAGCAAATCAATCAATTGAACATTCAAGTTTCTCGTGTTTAAGCGATATCGTATTAGAACCATTACAGGTTTTATCAATGAGTTTTGGAGTAATAAAGATTAGTAACTCCCTGCTTGTCTTTACTTTCTCAATTGATTTGAAAAAGTATCCGATAACCGGCATATTCATAAGAAACGGAACTCCAACTTCAGACTCACTTTCATCGGCAATGTATGTTCCGCCAATTACAACTGTCTCCCCGTTTTTGACTGATAGTTTTGTTTTTGCAGATTTTGTATTGATCGGAAGAACTCCGCCGATAAGAGCGCCTGGCGCATCATTAGTTACTGCTACGTTCATAATAACATCACAAGAGGGTGTTATAGTCGGAGTGACATCTAAAGATAAAGAGGCATCTTTAAATTCAGTAGTTGTCTGACCTGTATTCGTATTAAGTTTGTTGTAAGGAATTTGCTTGCCATCTTTTATATTTGCCGTTTCTCCATAAGTTACAGCAATTCTTGGTGTAGAGATAGTTTTAGCCATAAAAGCTGTTTCTGCAGCTGAAAGACGCAAGTCAAGATTGATATTGTTGGCAAGTTTTCCAAATGAAACGCCTGTTGCCATGCCGTATGAACCGAGTGTTCCGGATGTTGGCGCTGAACTTGCGATGCCGCCAAAACCTGAGTCTAATGAGTTAATACCTAGTAAGGACGCTGATCCATCACGAAAATGTGTTCCCCATTGAACTCCTAGAGATTTTACAAATTCAGTAGATGCTGAAACTATTCTTGCTTCTATCATTACCTGCTGGTCGGCTACGTCAAAAATACTTAAAATTTTAAGAATTCCGGCAAACCTTGAAGGTAAATCACGAATAACTATCCGGTTTGAATTCTGCTCAGCTATCATGTTGCCGGTAACACTTGTTTTGTTATGTAACATCCGTTTTAAATCATCTTGTTCGTCAGTAACTACTTTTAAGTTCTCTGAGGCGTTTGTCTGAACATTCATATTATCATCTGTTGTCTTTACATTTCCTGACGCATCGTACGAGCCTTGAAGCTGCTTGCGTGAAGCGTTAGTTGAAACTTTAGCATCCTTATTCTCAATTATACTCTTCACATTCTCAAGAACTTTGATCGCACTCGCATGACGAAGCTGAACAGAACATATACCTATCTCTTCCTGAGCCTTATTGATATTGTTTTTAATATCTTCCAGCTCATCTCTCTCCATTTTTTTCTTTTCGCGCTCAACTTCCTGTTTATAAGTTAATATTTCAGTTACATCTCCGTCTTCAATAGTTACTAACTCATGGTTCTTCAGTATCAGTTCAAGTGCTTGATCCCAAGGTACATTTAATAATTTGAGGCTTATTGTCCCTTTAACAGCATCAGTTATGAGATAATTCTTTTTATTGACCTCGGAGAGCAACCTAATGATGTGTCTTATATCTGCATTGTCAAAATCCAACGAAATTTTCTGTCCGGTAAATCTGCTTGCGGTTGGAAACTTTCCATCACTCTTGCTGGAATTATTTTCTTTGTTATCACCAGTTTCTGCATCCTGACCTGCTAAAAAGAAGCGTATATGCAGAGCATTACCGTCTTTTACCGAAAAGTAGTTTGGAGTGACTGCTTTTGCTTTTACATAAAAGGTGATTTTTGCATTCTCACCCTGCTGCTCAACATCCATTCCGGTTAAATTTAGAAAGTCCAGTTTGTATAAACCATGTTTTATTGATAGTTTTGTGTTGGCTAATACAAAAATGAATTTATTTGATTCAGGAAAGTTGTAAGTTGTAATTGAATTTACAAGCCCGGTTGTACCGAGGCTTATGGTGTTGTCTTTTATTACCAGCGTGTTTGCGGTAATAGGTAGGTCTGATTGATTAGTTCCCGGTTCATTGCCGGCATTAACAGGCGAACGGGCTGTTATGCTCTGCATCTGAACAGACTCAGTAGATAAAACAGTTATGGAGCGTGGAGAGTCCTGCTTCGTAATCAATTGAACATCAGGTAATGGTTCGAGTACTATTCGCGTTGTTGTGCCTATCTTGTTTATAAGAATTTTTGGTATCAGTCTGTTTTTATTCAAAAGTTCGGTAGGGGCGACGTCGCAGTTTTTTACGTCAATTACCAGGCGATAAGGGTTGTTAACTTTGAAGGATGAAAACGCCAGATTTTTTTCAGAATTTATTGTTACTGATTTACTTTCGGTAGTACCAAAATCAAATGTAAGATCATCAGCAAGGCAACTGCCGGTAAACAGTAAAATTATGATTGTGCAGTATATCGGGAGGGTAATAAATATTTTACGTGTGTGTCTGTAAAAAAAAGTCATGATTCAGATCACTCCGTTTCAGATATCAGAATTGATTACATTGAATGATAGAGGGTTATTGTTTATTGCACTTTTTACTAATAATCAAGTAAATAGTACTTGTGACAGGGTTAAGTATTTCGATATATTTTTATTTCAGATACTTGATGTCAGAATTTTTCTTGCATTATGTACATCAGCCGTGCTAGGAAGAAGAACAATTTATTTGTTCACTCAGACCGTGAGCTCGCAAGGCTCACTTTTTTTTGTCCAATCGGGATTTTATGGCTACTCAAAAAGAAGATACATGTACTGTTGTAAGCGCTATTGCTCAACCTATTCTACAGTCGATGGAACTTGAGCTCGTTGATATTGAGTTCGGCAGAGTAGGGCGTGATGCTGTTCTACGCCTGTTTATTGACAAAGAGGGGGGCGTGATGCTTGATGATTG
Organism: Desulfuromonadaceae bacterium; assembly: GCA_028683855.1. Taxonomy (GTDB): domain Bacteria; phylum Desulfobacterota; class Desulfuromonadia; order Geobacterales; family Pseudopelobacteraceae; genus JACRCG01. Next base: position 110,523 of record JAQUHA010000007.1, on the reverse strand, counting down.
CGCTGCTTTCAGTCGTGAATTATCAATGATACTGGATGTTGAAGATGTCATTGCCTGCAACTATACGCTGGAGGTCTCTTCGCCCGGTCTTGACCGTCCACTTAAAAAACAGGCTGATTTTGACCGGTTTGCAGGGCGTCTTATAAAAGTTCGTACATATCAGCCGTTTCTTGATGACAGCGGTAATAAGCGCAAGACTTTTCTGGGAAAGCTTGAAGGGCTTGTCGATGGTGTAGTAAAAATGACTCTTACTGAGGGGCAGACAGCTTCGATTCCAATGGAACGTGTTGCAAAAGCAAATCTTGAATTTGAACTCTGATCTGAAATACACATATATGCCAGCAAGGAGAACCAATCGTGGATACAATCGTTGATTTAAAGCAGGCTATCGACCAACTTGTAAAAGAGAAGGGAATTGAGCGCCAGGTTGTTCTGGAAGCAATGGAGCAGGCTGTTTTGACAGCTGCAAATAAAAAATATCGCAATACCCGCGATCTTGAGGCTCATTACAATCATGAGTCAGGTGAAGTTGAACTGTTTGAATTTGTAACGGTGGTAGAAGAGGTTGAAGATTCGTACAAGGAGATAGGTCTGGATGAAGCGCATGAGATAGATCCCGAAGCTGAACTGGGCGATTCTCTGGGCGAAAAACTCGACGCAAGCAGTTTTAGCCGTATTGCAGCACAGACTGCCAAACAGGTTATTATACAGAAGGTGCGTGATGCTGAGCGTGAGACTATTTACAACGAATACAGCGATCGTATCTGGGAAGTTATTACCGGCATGGTTCGACGCTTTGAAAAGGGTGAGCTGCTAATTGATCTTGGACGAGCCGAGGCTGTTCTGCCTGCCAAGGAGCAGATGCCGCGTGAGGTGTATCGCCCGGGTGATCGTATCCGTGCAATTATTACAGAGATCCGGATGACTACAAAAGGGCCGCAGATTATGCTTTCCCGTACTCATCCGAGTATGCTTGCCAAGCTGTTTGAAGCTGAGGTGCCCGAAATTGCTGAGGGGATTGTGGAGATAAATGCAATAGTACGTGATGCAGGAAGCCGTGCAAAAATTGCTGTCTCCTCAAATGATCGTGATGTAGATCCAGTCGGTGCCTGTGTCGGTATGCGTGGTGCCCGCGTTCAGAATGTGGTTTCCGAATTGCGTGGAGAAAAAATTGATATTATTCCGTGGTCGGAAGATATTGCGCGTTTTGCCTGCAATGCCTTATCGCCTGCCCAGGTTTCTAAGGTTTTTGTTGATGAAGAGAAGCGTGCACTCGAGATCATTGTAGCTGATGATCAGCTGTCGCTGGCAATTGGCAAGAGGGGTCAGAATGTAAGTCTGGCTGCCCGCCTCACCGGTTGCCGTATTGATATAAAGAGCGAGTCTAAAGTGGCTGATGCTGATGAAGTTCAGGAGTTTGCATCGTTTGATGCTACCGCATCTGATGAGGTTGCGGAACAGAATGAGTCTCCTGAAACTCCGGTTTTGGAAGATGCTGTCTCAGATAAAGCTGAAGCTTCCGTTGAAACTGTTGTTGAGTAAAGCATAAATGACCCATAAAGGGATTGCAGATATTCCGCAACGCACTTGTCTGGGCTGCAGAGTTAGTAAAGATAAACAGCAGCTGTTGCGTTTCATTCAGACACCGGAAATGGAAATATATCCAGATCTGGACAATAAACTGCCGGGCAGAGGGGCATACACCTGTAACAGTATTCATTGCGTTGCAACAGCTGTTGATCGTCAGCAGTTCAAACGTTCTTTTAAGCAAAATGTTACAGTCATGCAGTCAGACGTATTAATTGATTATCTCCGTAAGCAGTTGAGCTTGCGTATTATTGGTCTGATAGGTCTTGCAAACAAGGCAGGTTTGATAACTGCCGGTAGTTCTCTGGTTACGGATATGCTTAAAGGGAGAAATAAACCAGGACTGATAATCATAGCAGCAGATATTTCTGAGGCAATCGGGAGTAAGATAATAACTTGCGCGGATTATAATAAGGTTCCACGTCGTATGGTTCTGACAAAAGATGATTTAGGGGCGGTTTTGGGTAAAGCACCCAAAAGTGCTATTTCCATAGCATCAAGCGGATTTGTTGCACAGTTGATTAAGGCAATTGACAGATATAGAAACTTCCTGGGGGAGGTATAGAGAGATATGGGCAAAATTAGTGTGGGTAGTTTGGCAAAGACGTTGGGTGTTGAGCCTAAAGAAGCCATTGCCAGGCTTAAAGAGATCGGTGTTGACGCAAAAACAGCTACATCCCAGGTGGATGAGGGGGTGGTTGCCCGTTTGTCAGCCCCCCAGTCAAAAGATTCTGATACAAATGAGGTCAGAGTTGCATCCAATATTATCCGGCGACGGGCAAAGGTTGCTCCGGTGGCAGAAGTCGTAGAGCAGCCTGTAGAGCCTACTGCCGCTGTTCCTCCTGTTCCGGTCGAAGCTCCGGTTGTTCAAGCTCCAACGCCTGCTCCTCCGTTAAAGGAGACTGTAGAAAAGTCTGCTCCGGCTGAAGTCGTTGAAAAGGTAGAAGAGAGCAAGGAGACTGTAGCGGTTGTGCCGCCTTCAGAGAAGCCTGTCGTTGTTACAACTCCTGTTGAGCCGGCAAAGGCTGGACCTAATCAGGCAAGAATTCTCGGCATGATGGAAATTCCAGGTGTTACGAACCGGCTGACAAGAGTGGTAACAAAGGAGACTCCGGTTGTTCCAAGGAGTTCTGCACCGCGTCCATCGCAGGAAGCGGCTCCGCAACGAAGACCGGCGCCTGCGGTAAATGAACAGAGAAGACCGGCTCCCGGTTCCGATACAAGAAGGCCGACTTCAGGTTATGAACAGAAGCGAACTCCGGCTCCGGCTCCGATAGCTCCACCGGTTGAGCTTGACAGATCGCGTATGAAACAGGTGCAACTCGCACCGGCTGCCCTTCCAGGTTCTGATAACAGAAGGGGTGGCAAGAATACTCCGAATTATGTTGATGCCGGTAAGGGTGCTAAGAAAGGTGCTCCGGCAGCTAAGAAAAAAGAGCAGCCGCGTAAAAATGAGATAATTGAAAAACGTGAGAGAGCTTTTGATCCTGTTTATAAAGGGTCAAAGAAACGTGGCGGAAAAGAAAAGGTTGCTGATACCAAAAAGACGGAGATAACCGTTCCGAAAGCGATCAAACGCATTATAAAAATTTCCGAGAGCATTTCAGTAGGTGAGTTGGCTAAACGTCTTGGTATTAAGGCAAATGATTTAATTAAATCACTTATGAAGATGGGTATGATGGTTACGATCAACCATGCTCTTGATTATGACACAGCTGTTATTCTCGCATCTGAATATGAGTATGAAGTTGAAAATGTGGCGATAGATCTGGATGAAATTCTTGAGTCCACAGTTGATACTCCTGAATCACTTGTAACAAGACCCCCCGTTGTAACTATCATGGGTCACGTTGACCATGGTAAGACATCGCTCCTTGACGCAATTCGCGAAGCCAATGTTATCGCCGGTGAAGCAGGCGGTATAACCCAGCATATAGGTGCTTATGATGTTGAACTGAACGGACGTAAAATTACATTCCTTGATACTCCCGGACACGAGGCTTTTACCGCTATGCGTGCGCGAGGTGCTAAAGTTACCGATATTGTTATTCTCGTTGTTGCCGCTGATGACGGGGTTATGCCACAGACCAAAGAGGCGATAAATCACTCCAAAGCTGCCGATGTACCTATAATTGTTGCAATCAACAAAATAGACAAACCGGGTGCAAGAGCCGAAAAAGTCAAGCAGGAGCTTACCGAGCATGGCATTGTCTCCTCGGAGTGGGGTGGAGATGTCACGATGGTGGAGGTTTCCGCCAAACAACGCATCAACCTCGAAGGTCTGCTGGAAATGATTCTTCTTCAGGCTGATCTGATGGAGTTGACTGCCAATCCTGATAAGTTGGCTAAGGGAACCATCGTTGAGGGTAAACTCGACAAAGGGCGTGGACCTGTAGCGACAGTATTGGTGCAGGAGGGTACTCTTAAGACAGGTGATTATTGTGTCGTAGGTATTCATTCCGGACGTGTCAGGGCGATGCAGAATGACCGTGGTGAGAAGGTTTCCGAGGCTGGACCTTCAATGCCGGTTGAATTGATCGGTCTCTCAGGCGTACCTGATGCCGGTGATATTTTTGTAGCCATGAAAGATGAGAAACAGGCTAAAGAGATTGCCACGCTGCGTCAGATAAAACATCGCGAAATGGAGTTTGCAAAGCATACCAAGCTCTCGCTTGAAGATCTGTACAAACGAATACAGAGCGGAGAGGTTAAAGATCTCAATGTTGTTGTTAAGGGCGATGTTCAGGGTTCTGTTGAGGCGGTAAGCGAGTCTCTGCGTAAACTTTCAACCGAGGCGGTACGACTGAATGTTATACATTCAGCTGTCGGTGCGGTAACTGAAACAGATGTAAATCTCGCTGCAGCTTCAAGTGCAATAATTATCGGATTTAACGTTCGGCCTGAAGTTAAGGCTCAGGGTCATGCAGAGCGTGAAGGTGTCGATATCCGAACATACAGCATAATTTATGACGCTGTTGAAGATGTTAAAAAAGCGATGGAAGGTCTGCTGGATCCTACATTCAAGGAGAAATTCCTTGGGCGTGTTGAAATACGTGATGTCTTTACAGTACCAAAGTTCGGGAATGTAGCCGGCAGTTACGTTACTGACGGAAAGATGGTAAGAAATGCTCAGGTTCGACTCCTGCGCGATAATATAGTTGTTTATGAAGGTAAAATGTCATCGCTTCGTCGTTTCAAAGACGATGTTAAAGAGGTCGCAAGCGGATATGAATGTGGTATAGGTCTTGAAAATTACAACGATATTAAAGTCGGAGATATTATCGAGGCATTTGAAATGGAGAAAATAGCCGGCAAGCTTTAAAAGCCGGTAAATATGTTGAGAAAATCGGTTGAGAGATGAGAAGAAACGTTGAGAATTGAGAAAACTGTCTATATTCTCTCATACCTCATCTTTCTTCTCTCAACCTGTTACGCGAGGTTCCAATGCAGCACAAAAGGTCTGAAAAAGTTGCCGAAACTATACATGAAATTATATGTTCAATACTCTCGCGTGGTCTTAATGACCCGCGCATAGGTTTTGTGACGATTACCGGTGTTGAGGTGACTGATGATTTAAGTCTGGCGCGGATATTTTTTACAGTTATCGGTGACGATAATGTCAAGAAGGAAACAGAAGCCGGCCTGAATAGTGCGAAGGGTTTTATTCGCCGTGATATCGGCAAAAAACTGACAATTCGTCATACCCCTGAACTTGTTTTCAAGTACGACAAATCTCTTGATTACGGTAGCCGAATTGAATCTCTTCTCAAGGAGATACACACTGAGCATGATGGAAATAATTCAGCAGATAATTGAAGTTATTCGTGCAGATAAATCATTTCTTATTACCACTCATGAAGGGCCAGACGGCGATGCAATAGGGTCGTCGCTTGCTCTTGCCTCTTTCCTTCGTAAACTTGGCAAGTCCGTTACTGTACATTATCAGGATCCGGTTCCTGATCTTTATGCTTTTCTGCCGGGGGCGGATTCAGTTCTATCTTATATTCCCGAGCAGCATTACGACGTTGCCTTTGTGCTTGATATCGGTGAAAGAAGACGTGCCGGTGAAGAGTTCTGTGCTTTTACCGATGTTACTACCACAATAAATCTTGATCACCATCTTTCCTGCGAAAAATTTGGAGATTACAATCTGATAGACTCTTCAGCGGCTGCAACAGGTCTGCTCGTATACAGGATTGCCAATGCATTCGGTTACAAATTTGATCCTGAGACGGCACTCTGTATTTATGTTGCAACTATTACTGATACCGGTTCATTCAGATATTCAAATTCAAATCGCGAGGCATTTACAGTTGCAGGTGAGATGATTGAATGCGGTGTTAATGCTTGGTATGTTGCAGAGAAATTATATGAAAACCAGCCTCGAAGGCGTTTGGAGCTTCTGGCAAAGTGTCTGCCAACGCTTGATGTTTTTAAAGATGGTCTTGCTGCATCAATTGTTGTGACGCTGGATATGTACGAAGCCTGCGGTGCCGGTGCAGAGCTTACGGATGGATTTGTGAATTATCCGCGTTCAATAAGCGGAGTTGAGGTAGCGATCTTCTTCAGGCAGCTGGAAGAGACAAAATTTAAAGTTGGATTCCGTTCAAAGGGGAAAGTTAATGTAGCAGCCTTCTCGGCAGCTCTTGGAGGAGGGGGGCATCACAATGCCGCCGGTTGTACTCTGAGCGGTTCTATTGGAGAGGTTAAGCGTATAGTTTACGAAATTGTGGAAGCATCTCTTTGATTAACGGTTTTGTAATTATAGACAAACCGGCGGGAATTACTTCGCACGATGTAGTGAGTCGTGTGAGGCGAATATTAGGTACTCGAAAAGTTGGACATACAGGAACTCTTGACCCATTTGCTACCGGAGTTCTCCCTGTAGCGGTTAACGACGGCACAAAAGTAATTCCCTTTCTTGATGAAGGGAGTAAGACCTACGAAGCTCTACTGCGTCTGGGCGTAACTACTGATACACTCGATATGACTGGAACACTCCTCTCCGAATCCCACAACTACAATTTCACCAAAGAACAGTTTCTCTCCACCCTATTTCATTTCACCGGAGCTATAAGCCAGATTCCACCAATGTATTCAGCCATAAAGCAGAACGGTCAACCGCTCTATAAACTTGCTAGACAGGGTGTGGAAGTAGAAAGGAAATCCAGGGATGTTGAAATATACTCTATTGATCTGCTCTCGTTTGATCCGCCAAATGTATCAATCCGTGTTGTCTGTTCCCGCGGCACATATATCCGTACACTTGCTGATGATATTGGTCGCATACTCGGTTGCGGAGCGGCTCTGCAGGAGTTGAGGCGCACGGCGAGCGGTCCGTTCCTTATTGAAAACTCGGTAACTCTTTCAGAGCTTGAGAGTGCTGTTGGTGAGGGGAGGGGCGAGTCATTCAACCTGAAGCCTATGAAGGTTCTTGAACACCTCCCCGAGATACCTCTGTCACCTGCCGGGCTCGATGGACTGCACTTCGGAAGATCACCATCATGGGCTTCCACCAATTTAAAAGCCCCATTATTTTGCTCTACGGAAACTGCTGTTTGTCTAACCTCTGCAGGAAATCTTGTTGCGCTTGCCACTCTGCTTCCCAATAACGGCGCTGATGCACGTATTCTCCTAAAGCGCGTTCTTGTTTAGAAACTGAAGTAAGCAGGTTTCTAATATTTAACATTTCCGGTGTTAAAATTATTCGCCTTTACTTGGTATTTACAATGTGATATAAACCACAACTCAGTTAAATACGTTTCGAGGCTCCCCCCTCGATTTCGTAATCTTATCAATCAGTTTTATGGAGGAGTTTACAGTGTTGGCAACCGAAAAAAAGCAGGAAATAATCAATGAATTCAGGAAACACGAAAGTGATACCGGTTCTCCTGAAGTTCAGATCGCAATTCTTACAGAGCGTATCACTTATTTAACAGAACACTTCAAAACGCACAAAAAAGATCATCACAGTCGTCGCGGTCTTCTGAAGCTTGTTGGTCAGAGACGACGCCTCCTTGATTATCTTAAAGGAAAAGAAGTCGCCAGATACAAGACTGTAATCGAAAGACTCGGCATTCGTAGATAGTTACCGGCGGTATATTTGCAAAGGCAGATATACCGCTGCTCTGTTTATTGGGTGCTCATTCTCAAAAGGGCTTTATAGCCCTTTTTATATTTGTTGGGGGCGTGGTTAGAATTTCCTCTGTAAGGATTTTGTAACGACGGCCCCAACGCAACCGAAGAGGAGAAACAAAATGGAACAAAATGTTCAGGTTGAGTTTGGTGGTAGAACTGTTACGCTTTCTACTGGCAAAATGGCAAAGCAGGCAAGTGGAGCAGTTGTAGTAAGTTGCGGAGATACGGTAGTTCTTGTTACAGCTGTTGCTTCAAAAGAGGCTAAAGAGGGGCAGGATTTTTTCCCTCTTACAGTAAATTATACAGAGAAAGCGTACGCTGGCGGTAAAATACCAGGTGGGTTTTTCAAGCGTGAAGCACGTCCATCTGATTCAGAAACACTTATCTGCCGTTTAATAGATCGCCCTATTCGACCACTTTTTCCCGAAACTTTCCTGAACGATACTCAGATTATTGCAACTGTGATATCTGCTGATCAGGATAATGATCCTGGAATATTATCGATGCTTGGTGCTTCAGCTGCATTGATGGTTTCCGATATTCCTTTCAACGGACCGGTTGCCGGTGCCAAGGTTGCTCGTGTTGATGGCAAACTTATATGTAACCCATCAGCTGAAGAGCTGGAAAAAAGTGATCTGGAGATCGTAGTTGCTGCCAGCCGTGATGCCGTTATCATGGTTGAGGGAGAAGCGAAGTTTGTTTCTGAAGCAGATCTTCTTGAAGCGGTTTTCTTTGCCCAGTCTGCAATGCTGCCATTGATAGAGGCGCAGGAAAAGCTTCAGAAGATGACCGGTGTGGAAAAACGTGCCGTAGCTCCTGTTGTTGTGGACGAAGTCCTTTTGGATAGAGTTAAGACTTTTGCATACGATAGGATGGCTAAGGCTGTAAAGCTTAAGGCTAAAAATGAGCGCCATGATCAGATAGACCTTATTAAAGCAGAAACAATAGAAACTCTCAAAGGAGAGTTTGAAGGTTCATCAAAGCAGATCAAGGCGTTTCTTGGAGATTTTGAATATGAGTGCGTAAGGGCTGATATTTTGGATACAGGTATCCGCATTGATGGTCGCAACACAACCACAATTCGTCCAATTACGACTGAAACCGGCTTCCTTCCGCGTGTTCATGGTTCTGCTCTCTTCACTCGTGGTGAAACACAGGCGCTGGTTGCCGCTACTCTTGGAACTTCAAGCGATGAACAGCGTATTGACACCCTTTATGGCGGTTCGCGCAAGCGGTTTCTTCTCCATTACAACTTTCCTCCGTTTTCAGTCGGTGAAACCAGCTTCCGTCTTGGACCCGGCCGTCGCGAGATAGGGCACGGAATGTTGGCGGAACGTGCTATCTCTGCAATTCTGCCTGCTCATGATGATTTTCCTTACACAATCCGTGTTGTTTCTGAAACACTTGAGAGCAACGGTTCTTCATCCATGGCAGCGGTATGTGGCGGCTGTATGTCGCTAATGGATGCAGGCGTTCCTATTACTGCACCGGTTGCAGGCATAGCTATGGGGCTTATCAAGGAGGGGGACAAATTTGCGATCCTCTCGGATATTCTTGGTGATGAAGATCATCTTGGCGATATGGACTTTAAGGTTGCCGGTACGGCTGAAGGTGTTACAGCACTCCAGATGGATATCAAAATAGGGGGGGTAACCAGAGAAATTATGGAGCAGGCTCTTAAGCAGGCTCGCGAAGGTCGTCTTCACATACTTGGAAAGATGGCTGAAACTCTCGCCGCACCAAAGGCTGAAATGTCTCCGTTCGCACCGCGTATTACCACAATCTACGTCAAAACAGATCGCATCCGCGACGTTATTGGAACCGGCGGCAAGAATATTCGCAACATTACTGAGACAACCGGTGTTACGATTGATATAGATGATACAGGTAAAATTAATATTGCCAGTACAAACAAAGAGGCTTGCGATCTTGCAATCCAGATGATCCGTGGTCTTACAGATGAGGCTGAAGAGGGCAAACTGTACATGGGTACTGTCCGTAAGATAATGGATTTCGGCGCGTTTGTTGAAATTATGCCTGGTACGGATGGTCTTGTTCATATCTCGGAGCTTGATACTGCACGTGTCAAGGTTGTCACCGATATTTTGAATGAAGGCGATACAGTGCTTGTCAAATGCATCGGCATTGATAAAAACGGTAAGATCAAGCTCTCGCGTAAGGAAGCACTTGGACTTAATCTTGATGGAAGCAAGGCTGAGCAGGTTTAATTCTCTTAGCCATAAAGAAAGTTGAAAAGTGGGCGGAGCCGATGATGGCTTCGCCTTTTCTTTTTTGAATAGTTGATGCATAGTTGAAAGAATATAAAAACATCGGAGGTAATAACGTGGGTAAAAACCGCCTTGCTGCTATTGATATCGGTACTAACTCAATTCGCTGTATTGTTGTGGAAGTGGATCAACAAGGGCGTTATACAATTCTGGATGATGAAAAGGCAACTGTAAGACTTGGTGAGAATCTGGCTGCAGATGGTTCCATTTCTCCGGCGGCTTTTGCCCGTGCGGTAGATGCAATTTCCAGAATCCGTAAGTTGATAGACGGGTTTAAAGTTGTGGAGGTTGAAGCTGTAGCAACGAGCGCAGTGAGAGGCGCATCAAATGGAACAGAGCTGATATCTGTACTAAATCGTGAGCTTGGGCGTGAAATAAGGATTATATCCGGCGAAGAAGAGGCGGAGTTGGTTGCGCGCTCTGTCCGTCATAATTTTGATATGACCGGTAAGCGTTATATGATTATTGATATCGGCGGCGGTAGCGTAGAAATTATGAGTGCAGTTGCCAATCACGTGGAGAGCTGTTTTTCGCTCGAATTGGGAGCTGTGCGAATGACGGATCGCTTTTTAAAATCCGATCCGGTGCGAGATCCGGAAATACGAGAGTTGAAACGATTTATCCGGGGTGAACTTAAAAAAGTATTTGGTGATTTGCGCCCACCTGCTCAGACATTTATTGGTTCTGGCGGAACTATTACAACTCTGGCGAATATGGTTATGAGTATGCGCGGACAATCGTATTCAACTTCGCACGGTTTTGAAATTATACGTTCAGAGATTGTACATCTGCTTGCAATGCTTCTCCGAAAAGATGTCAAGTCACTTAGAAATGTTCCCGGTTTGAATCCGGATCGAGCGGATATAATAGTTGCCGGATTAATTGTTGTTGATGAATTTATGAAGTACTTCGGTGCAAATATTCTGTTAGTTAATGAGCGGGGCATTCGAGAAGGGCTGATAATAAGCTGTATGAAGCGTTTACGTCTGCTTCCTGATGCTGCTGCACAGCGCAACTGGAAAGAGTCTGTGTGCGACTTTGCGTGTTCATGTCACTACGATGAGATTCATTCACGCCATGTTTCAAAGCTTGCTTTAAGTATATTTGATTCTCTTGCGAAAGAGTTCGGTTTGAAAAAATGTGATCGTAAGCTGCTTGAGTCGTCAGCTCTGCTGCATGATATAGGTTATTTTATAAGCTATAACAGCCATCACAAACATTCTCATCACCTGATTCGTCATGCGGATCTATTTGGTTTCTCTCCACGCGAACGTGAAATGACTGCTCTGGTTGCCAGATATCATCGCAAATCACTCCCCAAAAAGAAACATCAGGAATTTGATCGTCTTGAAGCAAAAGATCAGCAGATTGTGAGCAGGTTAGGTGGGATACTCCGTCTTGCCGATGGACTTGACCGCAGAAGATGTGGTCTTGTCGAGGTTGTTGAAATTAAACGGAGCGGAGATGTCTTCAGTTTTAAATTGCTTGGTACTGAAGATATTTCGGTTGAAATATTCGGAGGTAATGCCAAAAAGGATTTATTTGAAAAAGCTTTTGGTGGGGTTGTGGCATTTGTTCTGTAATTCAGTTTATTTAATTTATTGACAATACTGAGTGATTATTATAGAAGTACGGGCAATATTGTCCAATTTCAAACCAAAAAGGAGGGGTAGAATGAAGCGTATTGCTATGTTTTGTACAGTTGCTATGGTTATTACAAGTATGATGGGTTGTGTGCAGAGGATTACTGATTTTACAATAATTTCGTCAAAGAACATAGACTTGTCAAATGGGGCTAATTTTAAAAGAGATGGTAAAAGAATTGAGGGCGAAGACAGTAAACCGATAATTCTTATTCCTATCGGAATTCCAAATGCGAAGGAAGCACTGGATAACGCTATTCAAGGGGTTCCGGGTTGTGTAGGGTTAGTTGATGGCGTTTTAGAAAGCGAATATTTTAGTTTCTTCTTTGGATATGTTAAGTATAGAGTTAAAGGAACTTGCCTTATTGATCCAAATCTTCTCAAGTAATGTAATGATCTCATTCAATAATAAAACGCCTCCAAATGAGGCGTTTTATTATTGCTGTTTTTGCGCAAATAAGAAATCCGCAACTTACTCAACTTCATACATCAGTTTCATTCCACCAGCTGCCCCTCCCAAAGGTCCATTGAAAGTCCCTTCTGCGCCTTCGGCAAGCAGGTCAAGATAATTTACTTTCTTTTTGGGAGGTGTCAGCAGTTCCGGCTCTCCGGCAATCCCTGCCTGTTTACCTGCCTCTTCAATTGCATCCTGCAGAGTACCCAAACGATCAACAAGTTTGATTCCCATTGCCTGTTCACCGGATAATATCCGTCCATCTGCAATTTTTGCAATATCGTTAATTGGCAATTTTCTCCCTTCCGCTACTGCTTTTACAAATTGCTGATGAGTGTTGTCTATAACCGACTGAAGCATTGCACGATCTTCAGCTGAAAATTCCCGGAGTGGTGAGCCGGAGTCCTTGAACTTTCCTGTTTTCAGTGTGTAGGATTTTATACCTATTTTGTCCATCAGTGATTCGATGTTGGATAGTTTGAGTATAACACCTATGCTTGCTGTTATAGTTCCTGGATTTGCATAAATCATTGTTGCCGGTGCTGAAATGTAGTATCCGCCGGAAGCGGCAAGGCTACCCATTGAAACAATGATCTTCTTTTTTGCAGCAAATTTTTTCACTTCTGAGTAAATTTCCTGTGACGGTGCAACAATGCCGCCAGGGGAATCCACCCTCAAAACAACAGCTTTTACGGAGTCGTTTTTAAGGAAGTATCTTAGCTGTCTGACAGTCTCTTTTGAATCAAGAATCATCCCCTTTACCTCTACAAGGCCAACCCCCTCTTTTCCGTCGGTTGACTCGCTGTCACCAATGATGTTTGAAGCAATCTTAAGCGAAATTGTAAAGAGAATAACTACTGAAAGAAGAACGGCTATTGCTAATAATGCAGTTTTTTTTGACATATCAGTTGTCCTGTAAATATTTTATCTTTGGCATAATAGGGAGATCTGATAAAGTGAAAGAATGAAAATTCTTGTAATTTCCGATACGCATGGCAATTATAGCCGTGCTTTATCCGCGCACACACTTTCCGAACCTGTTGATCTAATAATACATTTGGGAGATGGGGACGACGATGTGAAAGTGTTGCGTGATGCTCTTGGTATTACTGTTATCAGTGTTGCCGGAAATTGTGATGCTGGCTCAAATGCGCCTCGTGAAATGCTGTCTGAATATATGGGAAAGAGATTATTTCTGACCCATGGTGACGCATACAGGGTGAAGTCATCTCTGAAAAACCTGCAGACGAGGGGTGCTGAATTGAGGGTTGACGCTGTTCTTTTTGGACATACGCATATAGCTTACAGCGAAATAAATTCCGGCATCCTGTTTTTAAACCCCGGTTCACTCGCAAATCATTCATCACACCGCAGTTATGCCATACTTGATGTTACGACAGACGGCATCTTTTCAGAGCATTTTACTATCGACTAAACTTATGTCTCCCTTGTTGATGCTTCACGCCCTTTATGGATTGCTTTTTCCAGTCTACGCTTTCGTGGCCAGGTGATTATATAGTCCAGAGGGCCGGAAAGTATGTAAATCAAAAGTATGGCAAAAGTCATGACAACCGGTTCGGCTGTAACAACGATAAGAAGTACTACTGCAAGAAGCAGAAAGCCGAAAGGCTGACGTTTTATTAAAGCCGGATCTTTGAAGGAGTAGTATCTGAAGCTCGAAACCATAAGAAATGCCAGCAGATATATCATGCCTATGATGGCAAACTTCTTATAGGAACTTGGCCACCCGAAATGTGTAAAGAGGAGTACCGTTGAAGCGACCATACTTGCGGCGGCAGGTATGGGAAGTCCCACAAAACGCTTGCTTTCAACGGTGTCTACCTGAACATTGAACCGTGCAAGCCTTAGAGCGCCGCAGACCAGAAACAGGAAGGCGGCAACCCAACCGAGTCTTCCGAAAGGTTTAAGCGCCCAGGCGTACATGAGGAAAGCCGGTGTAACACCAAAAGCCACAAGATCCGCCAGTGAGTCGAACTCTACGCCGAATTTACTGGTGGTACCGGTCATTCTGGCTACCTTCCCGTCAAGCCCGTCACATACTGCAGATATGAATATCCATACTGCAGCCGATCCATAGTTGCCGTTCAGAGTGGCAACCATACTGTAGAAGCCAGCAAAGAGGCTCGCAGCGGTAACCAGATTGGGGAGGATATAAATTCCCCGTTTCATACTCTCTTTTCTTTCGGTTGCAACCGTATCAGTTTCGCTGCTCATTTATATTCCTATTCAACCGATTCTTCCAAGCACGGTTTCCCCGGCTACGGTTTTATCACCAAGCTTTACCAGAGGAGCTACATCTGCAGGCAGGTATACATCGACTCTTGATCCGAAACGTATCAGGCCATATCGGGTGCCTCGTGTCAACATATCGCCTACTAATGGGTAGCTGATTATTCTTCTCGCTATCAAGCCGGCAATCTGGACAAAAGCAATTTTTGCCCCGCCGGCAATTTCAAGAATAATTCCGTTCCGTTCATTTTCACATGAAGCGCGACCATCGCGAGCATCAAAAAATTTGCCCTGATGATGAAAAGTATCGATAACTTTTCCGTTAAAAGGTACACGATTAACATGAACGCTGAAAACTGACATGAAAATGCTGATTTTAAGTGCCTCAACACCGAGTGGAGTCTCAGGAACTATCTCTGAAACTATTACAACGCCGTCTGCAGGTGCAATTACAGTTGAGCTGTCAGACGGAGTTACACGTTCTGGATTGCGGAAGAAATAGAGCACAAATAGTGTCAATAATAGAGAAATCGCTGCAGGAAAATAAATTATAGTAGAAATTCGGACCGCCGCTACTGTGAGGAGAGCTGTAAGTCCTATTGTATAAGCTATAAAAGGATACCCTTCGCGGGCAAATAGTGAACTGTTCATGAACCTGCCTAAGCCTTGTTAACAGGAAAATTTGGTACTAAACAAAATACGAAGACACCCCTTCTCTATCGGAAAAGGGGTGTCTTAATCTGAGTTGATAGTCTAGTTCTTTGTTTTATCAACAATTTTTTTGATCCATGGCATCATGCTTCGCAGCTGTCCGCCAACTACTTCAATAGGATGAGCGGCGTTGAGGCGACGGCGTGAAGTCATTTCAGGGTAGTTGGTCATACCTTCAAGTATGAAGCGTTTAGCATAATTTCCGTTCTGAATATTTGCCAGACACTCTTTCATGGCTGCACGGCTCTGATCATTGATTACCTTAGGGCCGGTGACGTATTCACCGTACTCAGCATTGTTGGAGATAGAGTAGTTCATGTTGGCTATCCCCCCCTCATACATCAGATCAACGATAAGTTTTAATTCATGCAGACACTCGAAATAAGCCATTTCTGGGGCATAACCAGCTTCAACCAGAGTCTCGAATCCTGCCTTTACAAGTTCAACTGCTCCACCGCAGAGAACAGCCTGCTCACCGAAAAGATCCGTCTCTGTTTCATCCTGGAATGTTGTTTCGATTATTCCGGTACGTCCACCGCCGATAGCGCTTGCGTATGAAAGAGCCAGTTCACGCGCTTTGCCTGAAGCATTCTGGAAAACTGCGATCAGGTCCGGGATGCCGCCCCCCTTTACGAATTCGGAGCGAACTGTGTGACCCGGAGCTTTCGGAGCAATCATAATGACGTCAAGGTCTGCACGTGGAACAACCTGATTATAATGGATAGCAAAGCCGTGGGCAAAGGCAAGAGCTGCGCCCTGCTTGAGTTTAGGTGCTATTTCATCACGGTAGAGTACTGACTGGAACTCGTCAGGAGTAAGGATCATTACCAGATCAGCAGTTGCTACAGCTTCGGCAACAGTTGCAACCTTAAGGCCGGAATTTGTTGCCTTGATTGCGGAAGCGGATCCTTCACGTAGAGCTACGGTTACGTCAACTCCTGAATCTTTGAGGTTGCAGGCATGAGCATGACCCTGCGAGCCGTAACCTACGATGGTAACTTTCTTTGATTTGATCAGAGCAAGATCACAATCACGATCATAATAAACATTCATATTGGTGAATCCTCCACATAAAATTTATCCGGAATACCGGTCTGACATAATGCGTAAAACGGACGCAAGAGATACTACATTAGGGTGTTGCTGTCAATGTAATCCGTAATGTCAGCCGTTCCACCCCTTGGCACCTCTGCCTATTGCAACTGAGCCGGTGCGAACAAGTTCTTTAAGCCCAAGTGGTCGTAAAAGCTCCAGTATCGCATCAATTTTAACCGGATTTCCGGTGACTTCTATTGTGTAAGATTTGGGGGTAACATCAATTATTTTGGCACGGAAGATATCAACAATCCTCAGAACCTCGGCTCTCGCATCATCTTCTGCAGCCACCTTAATCAGTGCAAGTTCCCGCTCAATTGCGCTGCCGTCGCTGAAATCTATTACTTTAAGAATATCAATAAGTTTATTCAGCTGCTTATTGATCTGCTCAAGGATCTGATCGTCACCGCGGGTCACGATCGTCATGCGTGAAAGCCCCTCTTCGTTGGTCGGGGCTACCGACAGGGAGTCTATGTTGAACCCTCGACCGGAAAAAAGTGTGGCAATTCGGGAAAGCACACCGAAATCATTTTCAACAATAACAGATATTGTATGTTGCATAAATATTTCCTCTCTGGTTTTAGGCGTTCAGTACCATTTCATTCAGTGAAGCACCGGCAGGAACCATCGGTAGTACTTTCTCTTCGCGGGCAATCTTGAATTCCATGATTACCGGTCCATCCTCCGCAAATCCGCGCCTGATTACATCTTCCACCTCTTCAGGTTTTGTAGCCAGAAAGCCTTTGGCTCCGTATGCATCAGCAAGTTTTATGTAATCGATCGGGAGTTCCATACATGTTGACGAGTAGCGTTTGTCGAAAAAGAGCTCCTGCCACTGTCTTACCATGCCGAGAAAGTTATTGTTCAGGATGACTATTTTTACCGGCAGTCTGTTCTGAACAAGCGTTGCCATCTCCTGAATGTTCATCTGGACACCGCCATCACCGCAGATGGTAATTACCTGACGTTCAGGAAAAGCAGCCTGAGCCCCCATTGCGGCAGGGAGACCGTAACCCATTGTTCCAAGACCACCTGAGGTCAGAAGTGTGCGTGGCTTGTTGAACTTAAAAAACTGAGCGGTCCACATCTGGTGCTGCCCGACATCTGTAGAAATAATTGCATCTTCATTCGATAATTCGCGCAGCTTTTCAATTACGAACTGAGGTTTAATCGTAGTATTGCTATGCTTGTAGGCAATTGGATGTTTTTCCTTCCAGGCATTAATATCCCCGTGCCACGGCTCAAGAGCAGTTTCAAAAGCTGCCAGTTTGTCCTTGTTTTTTTCAGCCTGTTTAATCATTTTTGTCAATACATCCTTGACGTCACCAACAATCGGAAGATCAACTCTAACATTCTTCTTGATCGAGGTCGGATCGACGTCAATATGGATAATTTTTGCGTGAGGGGCAAAAGTTGAAAGTTTGCCTGTAACGCGGTCATCAAAACGAGCCCCTACGGCAATGATAAGGTCGCTATGTGTCATTGCCATATTTGCACAGTATGCTCCATGCATACCGAGCATACCCAGTGAGAGATCATCGCTTTCCGGAAATGCACCAAGACCCATCAGGGTTGTTGTTACCGGAACGGTCAGATTTTTTGCTAATATGGTCAAAGGTTCTGCAGCTCCGCCCAGAACCGCACCGCCACCAACGTACATAACAGGGCGTTTCGATTCCAGTATCATGGCAACCGCTTTTTCGACCTGTCGCGGGTGGCCGGAGAGGTTGGGTTTATAGCCTCTGATATCGACCGTGTCAGGGTAGTGAAATTCTCCCTGGGCAATCTGGACGTCTTTCGGAAAATCAACCAGAACCGGGCCGGGGCGACCGGTGCTGGCGATATAAAATGCTTTTTTCATGGTCAGGGCAATATCCTTGACGTCACGGATCAAAAAGCTGTGTTTTGTGCATGGACGGGTAATCCCGATAATATCAACTTCCTGAAACGCATCATTACCGATCAGCGCGGTTGGTACCTGTCCGGTAATAATAACCATCGGAATCGAGTCCATATAGGCAGTTGCTATACCGGTAACTGTATTGGTCGCGCCGGGACCTGAAGTTGCGATGCATACGCCGACTCTTCCGGTTGCGCGGGCATAACCGTCAGCGGCGTGAGTGCCTGCCTGCTCATGTCTCGGCAGTATGTGATGTATATCTTTGAAGCTGAAAATTTCGTCATAGAGATTGATTACCGTTCCGCCGGGATAGCCGAAGATGGTATCAACGCCCTCTTTTTTCAAGCATTCCAACATTATTCTTGCGCCATTCATTTTCATGGTTAACCTCTTGGTTGCTAAAATCCTCACCCTGTAGTCAGGGTGGAAAATAAAATTAATCTGCAGTCGTAATTGCGCCGGTATGTGCTGATGTAACGACCTTGGCGTATCGTGCAAGCCAGCCACCTTTTATCTTTGGTGCCGGAGCCTTCCATAAGGCTCTCCGCGCTGCAAGAGTTGCCTCATCTACCAGAAGCTCAAGTCGGCGGTTCGGGATGTCGAGAAGAATTTTGTCGCCATCCTGCACCATGGCAATTGGCCCTCCATCGGCTGCTTCCGGTGAAATATGCCCGATGCATGGTCCACGTGTACCACCAGAGAAACGGCCATCGGTTATCAGGGCAACGCTGTCGCCAAGTCCCATGCCCATAATTGCAGCTGTCGGAGCCAACATTTCACGCATACCGGGGCCACCCTTCGGCCCTTCATAACGGATTACGACACAATCGCCCGATTTGATTTTCCCCTCCATGATGGCTGCCATCGCCAGCTCTTCAGCGTCGAAACAGCGGGCAACGCCTTCAAAATTCATCATGGCTTGAGAAACCCCGGACTGCTTGACTACGGCCCCTTTGGGAGCGATGTTTCCGGAAAGGATGGCAATACCACCCTCCTTCTTTATCGGATTCCCAAGCGGGCGGATAACCTCCTCGTCCACATTTTGGATGCTTTCGGCCAGTTGGTGCGTCGAAAGCCCAAACAGTGTGGGTGTGTCTTTTATTTTGCTACCAAGTTGTTTCAAGACACCGCTAACGCCTCCGGCGATATCCAGATCTTCCATAAAGTGTTCACCGGCCGGATTCATTGAAGCCAGCTGCGGGGTGTCTTTTCCAAGTTCGTCAAACAGCTCCAGAGGCAGATCAACACCAGCTTCGTGGGCGATAGCCAACAGATGCAGAACTGTATTGGAAGAGCCGCCAAGTGCCAGATCAACGCGGATAGCATTTTCAAATGCTTCACGGGTCATGATGTCACGAGGTTTTATATCCTTCTGAACCAGTTCAACGATCTTCTCTCCAGAAGCAAATGCGATACGGCGCTTTAGAGCTGAAACGGCAAGGGCAGTTCCGCAGCGGGGGAGACTCATCCCCATGGTTTCAGTAAGAATAGCCATGGTGTTTGCAGTGAACAGACCCTGACAGGAACCCATTCCCGGGCAGGCGTTGTCTTCACAGACCTGAAGTTCCTTGTCGTTGATAACGCCGGCCTTGTAACGAGCCATCGCTTCAAAGGTGTCAGAAACAAATGAGTACTTTCGACCTGATTGTCCGCGACCGCTCATCATGGGGCCTGCTGTTACAACTATGCACGGAATATTTAGTCTGGCGGCTGCCATCAGCATACCGGGGGTGATTTTGTCGCAGTTTGTCAGCAGAACAAGGCCGTCAAGGCGATGAGCCTCAGCTACTGACTCAACCATATCAGCAATAAGTTCGCGGGTCGGCAGGGAGTAGTGCATCCCCTTATGTCCCATAGCCATGCCGTCGCAAACCCCGGGGATACCGAAGAAGAAGGAGTAGCCACCACCTGAGTGAACACCTTTCTCGATAAAACGTTCAAGATCACGCATTCCGACATGGCCCGGAATGAGATCTGTAAAGCTGGTTGCTACGCCGATAAAAGGTTTATCCATCTGATTCTGTGGTACGCCAGTCCCCTTCAGGAGGGCACGGTGCGGAGTCCGCTCGAGCCCTTTTTTTATCATGTCACTGCGCATTTGAATGTCCTTGGTCTGTGAGATAGTTTGATACCGCTAAACCCTCTATTGATAAGAATTTAAAGGGTTGAGAAGAATAATATAGATATGAAGATGTGTCAACCGGAATGCCTAGTAAATTCGTCTTGAATAGTGATTTGAAGGCATCTCGGTAGAGATGTCTGGAAAATTTAATTTTGACTGTAAATTGTTCCGGCAAATTTTAGTAATACTCTAAAGTTGGGTGTAATTATCAGATTAGCTGCTAGAAAAATGAGGAGTGTCACTGATCAAGGTTATGGTGTAAGCTCTCTTTGATTGCTGAAACTGAAATCAAGATATTGTCTTTTACCCGGCTGTCGACTTCAAGCGGCAACTATCGGAGAATTTATATGCAGAATTGGCATCAAAAAGAGATAGATGAAATTTGGAAGGAGCTCGGATCTTCAATTGACGGTCTCTCCAACGAGTATGCCGGGAGTTTGCTGTTGCGGTTCGGCCCTAATGAGTTAATCGAAAAAAAGAAGAAGAGTCCGGTCATGATGTTACTTGATCAGTTTCGTGACGTCATGATTCTTGTACTTATTGGTGCTGCAGTGATAGCGGGTGTTATCGGCGAACTCTCCGATACCATTGCAATAGTCGTAATCGTGTTGCTGAACGCAGTTATAGGTTTTGTTCAGGAGTATCGCGCAGAAAAATCCATGGAGCTTCTCCGGAAGATGTCTGCAAATACCTCAGTCGTAATAAGGGGTGGAGTGGTTGCAAATATTCCGGCAGCAAATCTTGTTTCAGGAGATGTTGTTCTTCTGGAGGCTGGCGTAATAGTTCCGGCTGACATACGGCTCTTTGAAACTGCTCTCCTGAAAATTGAGGAGGCGAGTCTTACTGGCGAGTCAATACCGACTGAAAAAACTCCAGAAGCGATAATGGATGCTGGAGCACCGCTTGGTGACCGGAGCAATATGGCCTACAAGGGTACAGTCGTTGCGAGTGGCCGCGGCAAAGGGATTGTTATCGCAACCGGAATGGGGACGGAACTCGGGAAGATAGCCGGATTGATGCAGAGTGCCGAAGTTCTTAAAACCCCGCTTCAGAGACGTCTTGAAGTTTTTGGTAAAAAGCTTGCTCTTGCCGTTCTTGCCATCTGTGCAGTTGTCTTTGTTTTTGGTCTGTTGAGGGGTGAACCGCCACTTTTGATGCTGCTTACTGCAATTTCTCTGGCAGTCGCTGCGATCCCGGAAGCACTCCCTGCTGTGGTCACGATATCACTTGCACTCGGTGCAAAGAAACTTGTGGTGCAGAACGCCCTGATTAGAAAACTCCCTGCCGTTGAGACGCTGGGGTCTGTCACATATATATGTTCCGACAAAACCGGAACTCTTACACTCAACAGGATGACAGTTGAAGAGATTTTTGTGAATAGCGAACTACTCAGAGGAGAGAAGCTTGACTCTTCTGGATATGCCCGATTATTTACAGCTCTCGCACTCAGTAATGATGCGGGGTTGGATGCTGATGGAGTTGCAGTTGGTGATCCTACTGAGATAGCGCTCAACTCAGTTGCCGGAGATGCCGGTTTTATCAAGCAGAATCTTTTGGAGAATTACCCCAGGGTCGCTGAAATTCCCTTTGATTCCAAAAGGAAATGTATGACAACGTTTCACCGGATTCCAGCCGATTCGACCGCATTTGATATCGCTTCAGGACGGATTGTCTCGATTACCAAAGGGGCCGTTGACGAATTGCTGGGAAGGTCTACAGGCACTTTTACTGCAAAAGGGGTTGAAGCTATTGACGCGGGGCAACTTGAGGCGACAGCCGACAGGATGTCCATGGATGGGTTGCGAGTACTCGGGATTGCCATGCGGAGTTGGGAGAAAGTGCCGGATGACCTCTCTCCGGAAAATGTCGAGAATGAGCTAACAGTGCTCGGAATTGTCGGCATGCTTGATCCAGCGCGCGAAGAGGCTGCTGATGCAGTACGGCTCTGCAAGAGCGCCGGAATTCGTCCTGTTATGATCACCGGCGATCACCCTTTAACTGCAACAGTTATTGCCAGAAGACTCGGAATTCTGGAAGAGGGTGAGGTTGACGTTTTGACCGGACGTGAGCTCGACTCATTAACGATTGAGGAGTTTGAGAGTCGTGTTAAGGAAATTCGGGTTTATGCCAGAGTGGCTCCTGAGCAGAAATTGAAGATTGTAAAGGCGTTACAGGATAGCGGGCAGTTCGTCGCCATGACCGGTGACGGGGTGAACGATGCTCCGGCTCTTAAACAGGCAGATATCGGTGTGGCGATGGGAATTACCGGGACAGATGTTTCGAGAGAGTCAGCGGATATGATTCTTCTGGACGACAACTTTGCCACAATTGTCAGATCTGTTAAAGAGGGGCGACGGATCTTCGACAATATCCGCAAATTCATCAAATACACCATGACCAGCAACTCCGGTGAGATCTGGACGATATTCCTGGCACCATTTCTTGGTTTTCCGATTCCGCTGCTGCCGATTCATATACTCTGGATAAACCTTGTAACGGACGGGCTTCCCGGCCTGGCTCTGGCCGCTGAACCGGCTGAAAAAGGCATTATGGAGCGTCCACCAAGGCATCCGAAGGAGAGCATATTCGCCGGTGGGCTGGCTATCCATATAATCTGGGTCGGGTTGTTGATGGGTGGTATGACGCTCCTGACCCAAGCGCTGGCATTCTATTTCGGCGACGCGCACTGGCAGACAATGGTTTTTACCGTACTCTGTCTTAGTCAGATGGGTCATGTGCTGGCGATTCGCTCCGAAACTGAATCTCTATTCAGTCAAAAACTCTTCTCTAATAAACCACTTGTGTCAGCATTTCTTTTGACATTTTCTCTACAGATGGCAACAATATACATCCCACAGTTAAACTTATACTTTAAGACTGAACCGCTTTCGCCACTGGAGTTGGCTGCAACTCTGGCGTTATCATCGGTGGTATTTGTAGCGGTCGAGATTGAGAAGTGGGTAAAGAGGAGGAGGGGGCGCATCGTTTGAAATCAGCGTTTACCACCAGCCATTTTAATGCTCTCCGGTCTCCGGCGGAGCAGCCACATAAAAACCGGCCCGGCAAATCCGCCTATCCCGAGGAGCAGGAAAGCTATTCCCCACTCTGCGTGAATGCCGGGGTAAGGTTGCCAATCACGGAATGTGTCCAGCGCCCACCCGAAAACAGTGGGTGAAACCATCCCCATTGAGTAACCGATAAGCGACTGTAACCCCATAGCAGCTCCAAGATAACCCGGAACAACCAGCTCCGTCAGTCCTGTAGAGAATACCGGGGACTCGGCTACCACCAGATAACCGTATGCAAGCCCGATTAAAAGTGTGAGTGGAAGGTTTGTGTTGATAAGCCAGCCAAAGGTACAGGAGATAAGTGCGCTTGAAATCATAACTACCGTTACTGTCAATGTCCGTCCGTATCGGTCTGAAAGCGTGCCGGTCATAGCGGTGGAAAAAGCACCGATACCGATCAGCACAGCGGCAATGCCCGCGGCTAGCCCGCTTGCTTTTGCTGTTTCGAACCCCCACCCCAGGAGCGCAGCGGTAAAAAACGGGGCAAGCCAGCTCCGCATCCCGTACATCTCCCACATATGTGCTCCATACCCCAGAATCATCAATAGAGCAGGCCTGTTTTTAATAACCTCCCCTGAGTAGCCAGCGTTGCTTCCCAAACGATAAGGAGGGCGGTAACCACTGAAGAGAGGAAACGCAAGTAGAGCCCCTGCAGATACACCCGCAGAACAGAATATGAAAGCAGTTCTCCAACCGTATAATCCGGTTAGAAAGCCTGTTATGGCAAGCGAGAGAGACCCACCCAGTACGAGCGATCCAACATAGAAACCAATTGCACGACCCCTGCCGTTCGGTTCAAATCGTTCTGCCACAAGTTTGAGACCGGGCATATAGGTCCCACCCATGCCTATGCCTGTTATAGCTCTAAATATCATTCCTGTGTAAAAATCGTCTGCATAAAGTGCAAACAAAAGATTGCCGAATGCTGAACAGAAAGCAGCGGTAATGAAGATATATTTTATATTGATACGGTCCGAGAGGATGCTGAGAAGGACACCTGAAGTAATATATCCGAGCTGATAGACGGAAAATATCATACCGGCTCTCGTGTTGCTCATTGTCCATTCAACTTTTAATATTGGAAGGATTGCGGAATAATTTATGAAAACCAGCATGATGAAGAGCTGGCAGCAGCAGAGCAGTGCCAGCCATCGCGCATTTGAGCGGATCATGGGAACAGATCTGCGTCCTTGAATGCCTTGCCCTGACTATCTTTGGCAGAAACATTCGGCTTCGACGTCAACGGCCACCTGATTGCAAGGTCAGGATCGTTCCACGCTATACAGCGCTCATGTTCCGGAGCGTAGTACTCTGTTGTCAGATAGAGGAACTCTGCCACGTCTGAAGTAACGCAGAAGCCGTGTGCAAAACCGGGCGGAACCCACATCTGTCTTTTGTTATCGGCTGAAAGCAGAGTTCCGAAACTCTGTCCGAAGGTGGGAGAGCTTTTGCGGATATCAACCGCTACATCAAAAACCTCTCCAACTACGACTCGAACGAGTTTACCCTGAGGCTGCTGAATCTGGTAGTGGAGACCGCGTAGAACCCCACCCGAAGAACGGGAGTGGTTATGCTGGACAAAGTGAAGGTCTACTCCGGTTAAATCGCGAAAGCATCTTTCGTTGAAGCTTTCAAAAAAGAAACCGCGATCATCTCCGAAAACCTTTGGTTCGATAATAAATACATCAGGAATGGTGGTTTCTTTTATCTGCATAAGTGCTCCAGTATAAAAAGGTAGTAATATTATTCAGCAGTCAGGCTTTTTAATTTATCTCTGTTCTGGGAAACGTAACTGCTGCTGCGCTCCTCGGCAAATGTCAAGTGGACAGCCATAGCATCTCTGGCGGCTGCCGCCTCTTTTGATTTAATAGCCTCTATAATTCTGCTGTGGTGTTCAAACAGCAATTTGTGATCATCATCTGTGAGGTAGGTTGCCCGCCATACGGTCTGCTGAAATTCCTTCATCGCATCAAACAGGCTCTGCATCAGATGGAGCCATACGATATTATGAGTTGCGCGGGCAATAACTATGTGCAGATTTGCGTCAAGATCCTCAGACGGTTTTTTAGTTTCAAGATTTTTCTTCATCCCTGCAATAATTTCGTCCATTCGGCGAATATCATCAGGGAGCGCTCTTTCTGCGGCATAAAACGAAGTCCATGACTCCATGCACTTACGCACTTCAATGACATCAAGAGCCCTCTCTTTCTGAACCCGGATCAGTTCAGTCAGCGAATTTGTTGCAGACGTCTCAACCAGCGACTTAACGACAGTCCCGCCACCTTGATAAGACATTACGAGTCCGGAGGATGCGAGCAGATTAAGTGCTTCGCGTACTGAAGGGCGTGACACGCCGAACATCTCTGCAAGTTCGCGTTCCGGCGGGAGCTTGTCACCCGGAGCAAACTCTCCCGCCAGAATTGATGTCCTGATCTGTTCGGCTATCTGGGTTGATACTTTTTTGGGTTTGATCGGTAGAAAAGTCACAGGAGTAGTTCCACTCTATTTAAGGCTGAAAGCCATCTCTTCTGATATCAGACGGTTTAATGTGTCTTTTGACTCATTTTTTTCATATTTTTCAACTGGTTGTATAGTTGCTATTAAACCTTCGGTTGACATTCTGTTTGCCGTATAGACCGAATCTTTAAGCCCTGTAAAATTTCCAACTACAATTTGCCACTGAGGCAGAATAACTTTTGATTTGACTATGCTTGTAGTTAAATTCCGGCTGGCAAAAAATTTCTGGTCGGCAACTGCAGCGCTATAATCCATTTGTGAGCCTGCAATTACACAGTATGATTTTTCTACAGGCACAATAAATGGAGTTTTGCATATTTTTAAGATATCTGCCCTTAATAGTTTTGCAGAGTGAAAACTCTCAAAACATTTGACTTCAAGTCTGTATGTGACGGTCTCTTTCTCAATTTTTACGAGCTTAGCGTCAGGTATTGCAGGTTTTATACGTTTTAGTGTCGATTCCGCTCTGTTTTTTTTCAAAGATGGTATTGTTGTAAGCGTATAAAGGGATTCTTCGGTACTGTCAGGCTGTATAGTAGATGCTTCATCGGCAGCTGCATTTAGCGGAATAAGCAAAAATATTAAGAATAAAGTCTGTATGTAACGCATATAAAAGTTTCCAGTAATAAATTCAAAGCCATAAAGTAAGGAGAGCACTTTTACAGCCATCACAAAATTTACGGAAATTTAACACAGTCCAGACATATATCGCAAGTTACAAAAAATTGACCTTTATTGATTTATACTTGTAAAAAGCAACTCGGTCAGATGCATTATTTTTATATCAGGCAACTGCTCTGACAACCCCTTTCTAAGCTGAAGCAGGCAACCCGGGTTGCTAGTTACCAGCAGCTCTGCCCCTGAGTCGCGCAGAGTGTCAAGTTTGCGTTGAAGAATGCGATCCGACATCTCCGCTCTTTCAATGTTATAGGTTCCGGCGCTGCCGCAGCAGGCATCAGCGGAATCCAGCTCTCTGTACTGTAGTTCCGGAATTAGCTTTAAAAGTTTGCGCGGTTCACTTCTGATCCCCTGGCAGTGGGCAATGTGGCATGGGTCGTGATAGGTGACAATCTGATCAACCGGTTTAAGTTTAACCAGCAGCTCTTCGCAATGCATCGAAAGAATCTCCGAAATATCACGAACTCTGCTGCTGAATTGAGCAGCATCTTCGCCGTCGATATGGTGACTGTACTTTTTGAGTTCTGCACCGCACCCACCGCAGTCAGTGATGATATAATCCGGTTTAAAAGCGTTGAAGATACCTATATTTATCCGTGCACCCCCCTTCAACCCCTCCAGATCGCCGCCAAGCATATTTGGCGCTCCGCAGCAGACCTGATTTTTAGGTGTTATAACCCTGTAACCGAGACTGGAAAGGAGCTTTACAGTGGCTCTGCTGGCATCTGAAAATATCAGACTCATCACACAGCCGAGGAAAAATCCGACTATCCCGCGCTCTTCGCCAACTGCAGGTGTGCTTTCAAGAATCTCCTGTCTTAGTGGAGTTGATGGGAGAGGGGGGAGCAACCCTTCCATTCGCTGCAGCGATCTGGGAAACATCTTTAAAATGCCGAGAGTCCTGACAAGCTTCTGCAGACCGCTGTTCTGGTAGGCGCGCATCGGCATCATTGATGATTCGAGAAGATCCGGGTGGGGCACAAGTTTGCGAAGTATCAGCTCCTCCATAAAGCTAAGTCCCTTTTCCGATTTGCGCTCACAGGTAAAATCGGCTACGAGTTCCCCCGCATTTACTCCGCAGGGGCAGGCAGAAGCGCATGCCTGACAGTCGAGACAGAGTGAGAGATATTCGAGCAGCTGTTCAGATTGATCAAGCGACCCCTCCTGAAGTTTGCGGATCAGAGCAACACGACCGCGCGGTGATGCAGTCTCCAGAAAGGTCTCTTTATAAGTCGGGCATACAGGGAGGCACATTCCGCAGCGCATACAATTTATCAGTTTGACGTAATCCATATCAGAACACCTTGCCTGGATTCAAAATCTCTTTCGGATCAAAAGCCTGCTTTATGCCGCGCATTATTTTTATTCCGGATTCACCGACGAGTTTCGGGAGGTATCTCTTCTTCGCCAAACCAACACCATGCTCACCTGTGATCGTACCCCCCATTGAGATGGCAGCGTCGAATATTTCCGCAAAAGCGGCATGGGCTCGGGCAATTTCGTCCTTGTCCCGTTCATCGGTAAGACAGGTTGGATGGAGGTTTCCATCCCCGGCATGGCCGAATGTGCCGATGGTAACATTGTGCTTTCTGGCGGAGTTCTGTATAACCTGAAGCATCGCGGCGATACAGCTGCGTGGAACTGTTGCATCTTCCAGAATTGTAGTCGGTTTCAACCTTGCCAGTGCTGAGAGTGCTGTGCGGCGTGCAGTTGCAAGTTTCAGCGCTTCCGCCGCATCTTTCGCCGTCTGGAAGAAAGAACAGTGATATTTTTTACAGATCTCTGCTACTGATGCTGCTTCTTCAGCAATTACAACCGGATGCCCGTCCACCTCTATGAGAAGGACAGCATCAACGTCAAGAGGTAGACCTACATGGGCGTAATCCTCAACGCACTTAATGGTAACCCTGTCGAGAAATTCCAGCGTTGCCGGGATCACTTTTGCGGCAATAATCGCAGAAACCGCCAGCGCCGCATCACTCATAGCAGGGAAATGGGCGAGCATTGTGATTTTCCCCTTTGGTTTTGGGATAAGTTTTACAGTTATCGATGTAAAAAGACCGAGTGTCCCCTCGGATGAAACCAATAGTGGATTAAGGCTGTACCCTGCAACGTCCTTTACAACCTTTCCCCCTGTGCGAAGAAGCTCCCCGTCGGCAAGTACCGTCTCCAATCCCATGACATAATCGGCAGTAACTCCGTATTTGAGACCGCGTAATCCACCTGAATTTTCAGCTACATTTCCACCAATGGTTGAAATATTCATGCTACCCGGGTCTGGTGGATAGAAAAGTCCGCGCGACTCTACCTCACGATGAAGCACGCTAGTAATAACCCCTGGTTCAACTGTTGCGGTCAGGTTCTCTTCATCGATTTCGACAATTCTGTTCATTCGGCTGGTCTGTAAAACAACTCCTCCTGTAGAGATTGAACCCCCTGAAAGATTTGTTCCTGAACCACGCGGAGTCACGCTTATTCCGGCTCCATGGCAGAGCCTCATAATATCGGAAACTTCTGCGGAATTTTTCGGCAAAAGGACGACTTCCGGGAGACTCTCAAGCTCAGGTGTTGAGTCGTATCCATAAACTGCAAGCGATTCCCGATCAGTAAGTGTGTACTCGTCACCTACAATCTTTCTCAAACCGGATATAAAAGACTTTTCCATCGATAACCCCCCTGTTGCATAAAATATAGGAGATATATTATT
This sequence comes from Desulfuromonadaceae bacterium, assembly GCA_028683855.1. Classification (GTDB taxonomy): domain Bacteria; phylum Desulfobacterota; class Desulfuromonadia; order Geobacterales; family Pseudopelobacteraceae; genus JACRCG01. Next base: position 81,365 of record JAQUHA010000007.1, on the reverse strand, counting down.
TGTAAGTTGGTAATACCATTTATCATCTTGTTTCCTTGCAAGTCAACGAGAAATTACGATAAATAATTTGAGTTGTTCTTAACCACGATTTGATAGTCTGAATCACTGTTTCTCCTGTTTTTTTCCGGAGTTATCCACTCAACAGATTCTTTACTTAAAAACCGGTATACATAAACTTTAAATATTATTTTACTGCCGTCGAAAATAACTATTGACACGCTATTTCAGTTAGTTACAGTTTCTGCCCATAAGTTGTGCAAACCGAATAACCACGCTGTAATACAAGATATTTTATCGGCTGATTTTACTCTATCAACAGTTTTTCCACAGGTTTTGTGGAGAGCCTTATTTTACAATTTTATTGACATTTATAGACGGTCGGTCTAATTACTGCTTCATGATTTATGCTGACAAAAAAAACCATCGACCTGGTCGCCCCTCAAAGGAGAGAGCCGGGTACAGCGAGACCAGGGAGATACTGCTTAGAGCCGGTATGGAGGTCTTGACCGAAAAGGGATTCTCCTCGGCAGGGATTGATGAAATTCTTCGTAGGGTTGGTGTGCCTAAAGGTTCCTTCTATCATTTTTTCGGTAGCAAAGAATCTTTTGGAGCAGAGTTGATAGGGCTTTACTCTGCTTATTTTGCGAATAAGCTGGATCGCTTTCTTCTTGATATAACTTTGCCGCCGCTGCAGCGTATTCGGGCTTTTACGGATTATGCACGGAGCGGAATGGCTCATCATAACTATAAGCGTGGTTGTCTTGCTGGTAATCTTGGACAGGAGATGGGGGCGCTACCGGAATCCTTTCGGGAACAGCTGAAAGCTGTTTTTCAAGATTGGCAATCTCGTTTCGCAGCCTGCCTTGAAGAGGCGAAAGAAGTTGGTGATATATCTGCTGATGCGGATTGTCAGCAGCTGGCTGCAACTTTCTGGATTGGATGGGAGGGTGCAATCCTGAGAGCAAAGCTGGAAGGTTCTCCATATCCTCTTGATCTGTATGCAGATTTTTTCTTAAGCGGTCTGCCTCGATAATTTTTTAACGGTTTAGAGAGTATCAGTCTAATTTTGGGGAGGTAAACAGATGAGTGACCTGAGAAAGTTTAAAGCGCTTGTAGTTGAAAAAACGGATGGCGGAGAGTTTGTGCGTAAAATTGTGGAACGTTCCGTTGACGAACTGGCGGATGGAGATCTTCTAATTCGGGTCAGATACTCCTCGCTTAATTACAAGGATGCGCTCTCTGCGACCGGACACCCTGGAGTTACAAGGCAGTTTCCTCATACACCCGGAATAGACGCTATCGGAGAGGTTTTGTCGAGCGAAAGTGATGCGTTTGCATTCGGGGAGAAGATTCTTGTAACCGGCTATGACCTTGGGATGGAGACAGACGGGGGGTGGGGAGAGATTATCCGCATTCCGTCTAATTGGGGAGTGAAACTTCCGGCAGGGCTTACAGAAGAGGAGGGGATGATAATCGGTACGGCTGGATTTACCGCCGCACTCTCGGTTTTTAAACTTATACAAGCCGGAGTTAAGCCTGCAGATGGAGATGTTCTTGTTACCGGAGCAACAGGTGGCGTGGGGTCTATTGCTGTATCAATTCTTGCCAGAACCGGGTACAGGGTTGTGGCGGCTACTGGAAAGAGCTCTGAAGAAGAGTTTCTCCGAACTATGGGGGCGGCGGAAGTAATTACGCGTGAACAGCTTACAGCCGGTTCGGATCGTCCAATGTTGAAAGAGCGTTGGGCAGGCTGTGTAGATGCTGTCGGAGGTGATACTCTGGCGGCAGCAATCAAAGGTACACGTTACGGTGGCGCCGTTACCTGCTGCGGTCTTGTCGGTTCGGCTGAGCTGCCGATAAATGTATTCCCGTTTATTCTGCGAGGAGTCTCTCTGCTCGGTATAGATTCTGTTAACTGCCCGTACGACCTCAGATTGCAGGTATGGCAAAAACTTGCCGATGAGTGGAAACCGGAGCGGCTGAAAGACGTCGTGACGACGGTTTCGCTTGAAGGGCTTGAGGAGAAGCTGCAGGCAATTTTGCGGGGGGAAATCCGTGGTCGTGTATTGGTGAAGCACTCATAAGGTGGTTCGGTGAGGTGAAGGTGAACTCTCTGCTGCCGACCTTTACCTCACCAGCCTTCGGCGCATTCCGGTTACTCCGATGGGGAACAGAATCGCAGACCAGATAACCAGATAACCTATTGATATTGAATTATAAAAACTTAGTCTGCCGAGCGCGGATGCACGGCATAGTTCTACCAGATGGGTAAGCGGAAGAAACTTTGCAACGTTCTGAGCCCAGAGCGGGAGATTGTCGAGCGGAAAGAAAGTTCCGGAAAATAGAAACATCGGTGTAATAAACAGAAATATCGGTAAATTCAGGGTTTCAATGGTCGGGACTACAGATGTGCAGACCATTCCTGCGCACGAAAAAGCAAAACCGCCAAGGAAAGCAATTGGGAGCAGCAGTAAGGAGTGCGGGAAGTTTAGAAGGCCGAAGAAAGTCAGTATGACCATCATAAGGCTCGTACCTATCACAGATTTGGTCGCACCCCATAGAATCTCACCGGTGATTATCTCTTCAATTGTCAGCGGTGTTGCAAGCATAGCGTCAAAAGTCTTTTGGTAGTACATACGAACAAATGAGCCGAAGGTGGTTTCAAAAAAAGAGCTCTGCATTATGTTTATGGCTATAAGCGCCGGCGCAATATAGGCTGTGTAGTTAGTCGCTTTTCCACCGTAGGAGAGTGAACCGATAACACCGCCCAGTCCAACCCCGAAGGCTGCAAGGTAAAAGAGCGGTTCTAAAAGCGGTGGTGCAAATGAGATCATCCAGGTCTTACGATATACCCGGAAGTTGCGTTGCCATACCCTCACAAATCTTCTACTCAAATTAAAGCTGATCATTCACGCAATTCCCTTCCGGTCAGCCTCAAAAAAACATCCTCCAGGGTTGCTGGACGAAGCATACAACCGTCATGACAATGGTCATTAAGCAGTTCACGGTAAAGTGTTTCTCCGTCATTGCAATAAACTATCAGGCGCTGTCCAAGATCTTCGAATGATATTTCATTCTCTTTAAGCATTACGTGAAGATCTGCACATGGTGCAACTATTTCAATTACACTTTTCCCAACGTAGCTGTTGATAAGATCAAGCGGTGTTCCTTCAACCAGAATTCTGCTCTGATCCATAATTATAAGGCGATCGCATAGGCGCTGCGCTTCATCCATATAGTGAGTTGTTAGTAAAGTTGTAAGACCACGCTGTTTCAGATCTTCCAGTCTGCTCCATAACTGATGGCGCGATTGCGGATCAAGTCCGCTGGTCGGTTCGTCAAGTATTAAAAGCTGCGGTTCGTTCAGAAGAGCGCGGGCGAGCACTAAACGCCGCTTGAGACCTCCGGAAAGCTCCTTCACATTTGCGCCTTCACGAGTTTCCAGTGCGGTAAACTGTAAAAGTGAGGTGACACGATCGCTCAGCATATTTGATGGTATATTGAAATATGCGGCAAAAGTCTCCAGGTTTTCACGTACACTCAAATCCGGATCAAGGTTGTCCTCCTGCTGGCAAACACCGATTTTAGATTTTATCGATCTCCATGCAGAATCACACTCGGTTCCAAATATCTGCAGAGTACCGCTGTCACGCGGAGTAAAGCCGTAGATCATCCTTATTGTGGTGGTTTTGCCGGCTCCGTTCGGACCCAGCAGGCCGAAACATTCACCAGCCCTGACTTCAAAACTGATCCCGTCAACCGCAACTGATGATCCGTATGACTTCCGCAGGTTTTTTACTTCAATAATAGCCGACATGGTTTATCCTACCTCGGAATAATCGCGTACTCTAAACCGTGCACCGAGTGATAATGCAAGTTTTCGACAAGCCTCTATATCTATGCCGGGGACTGTGACTGCACTGGCTACTACTTCAGGAATATGTTTTGTCGCAGAGCTTATGAAATCAGCTACTGCAGAAAATCCGGACTCTCCAAAAGGTGTGTTGCAGAGCTTTATGTAGGTTTCAGCGTCAGGTGCGTTAAGGCTTATTGAGATGCTGTCAACCAGACCGGCAAGCTCAGGCAGAACATCTCGCCCGTGGAAACGATTTGCCTGACCGTCGGTATTTACACGGATTCTGTAGCCACTACTTTTCAGTACTGTCGCGACTTTTTTAACCATTTCAAGCCGTATAAGCGGTTCTCCATACCCGCAAAATACAATTTCATCAACTTCCGGTGGTGTACCCAGTGCTGACATAATCTCTTCAAAGGTCGGTTCACTGTCAAGCATCAGGTTGTGACCTTTGACGTTGAAGTCTTCGAATTTAGGGCAGAATGTACAACGGTTTGAGCAGCGGTTAGTAATGTTAAGGTAGAGTGAGTTCCGTATGCGATACGCAATTTTTGTCGATTGATCCCAAAGGTGGATGCCGAAAAGATCTCCTGTGTTTTTGGTGGTTATGCGGGCTACGTCCTCCAGCGTCACTCCTTTAATCTCTGCCAGTTTCTCAGCCGTAAACCGGACGTATGCCGGTTCGTTTCGTTTCCCACGATAAGGAACCGGGGGAAGGTAAGGGCAGTCCGTCTCGATCAGCATCCGGTCAATTGTTACCCCCCGAACCACATCTCTAAGCGATTCATTGGCAGGATAGGTGACTGTTCCAGGGATTGATATATAGAATCCGAGGCTGATTGCCTCAGTTGCCATGGCTCTGTCGCCTGAAAAACAGTGGAGTACTCCGCGACGTACTGACTCCTCACGAAGGATCGCCATGATACGCTCGTGAGCATCTCTGTCGTGGATGATCACCGGTTTGTTAAGTTCTGCTGCAAGTTGAAGGCTCCGTCTGAAAACATTCTCCTGCTGATCTCTGGGTGATCGGTCACGATAAAAATCCAGTCCGATTTCACCGATTGCAACGACTTTCGAGTTTGATAACGCCAGGTTGCGTATAATGTCGAAGGAGGAGTCTGTTACATCAGCGGCATCATGAGGGTGAATTCCGACTGCTGCATAGATGTGAGGATGATTTTCAGCGAGCGCAACCGCCTTCTGACTCGACTCTATGTCAGTGCCGACTACGATCATCGATCCAACTCCGGCATTAACCGAGCGATCAAGCATAGCATCAAAATCCCCGGCAAAGTCTTGATGGTAGATGTGGGAGTGAGAATCAATAAGGAGTGGTTCTACTCTGCTCATCAAGTTACCCCTTCAGCTCTTCTTTAAGTCCCTCAACAACCGCTTTTACTTCGGCAATCATATCTGCAGCCTGAGCTGATTTTTCATGTTTCAGGTAGTTTTCAAAATATGCAATCGCATCAGCAGTCCGATCCAGATCCATACATATACCGCCAAGAGTCAGATAAGCCATGCTGTACTCCGGGTCAAGGCGGACAGCTTCAAGACAGGACTCCTCAGCCTCCTCCAGCTCTTCCAGATCGTAATACAATTCGCCCAGATTAAAGTGTGCAGCAGGGTCTTCGGGGTCAATTTCAACTCCCCTGGAAAATGAAGATATTGCCTCTTCTACATCACCCTGTCCGTAGAGTGCATCCCCTAAAGCATTTAATGCGAAAACGTTATCCGGTTCTATTTCAAGGGCTTGCCGAAAAGCCTGTATGGCATCATCGGTCCGATTCTGACTGTTATGGACGAGGCCGATACTTACTATGGCATCGGCATCCTCCGGATCTATGGCGGTTACTTTCTGATAGCATATAAGAGCTTCTCTGTGCTCTCCGATTTCAAGTAACATATCACCAAGGGTTGTTAATGCCTCAGTATCTTCAGGTGTAATCCTGAGACCTTGCTGATACCGCGAAATTGCTTCATCCAGCTTTTCATCTTCCGCCAGCGCATCACCGAGATAAAACCAGCTTTCTGCCAGTTTACTGTTCTTATTGCAATACTCTTCAAAAATTGAGACAGCTTTCCTGGTTTCACCCTTATCAAGAAGATCAAGTCCCAGCTGCAGATCCGCATTTAATGCTTTACTATCCATGAATTGCTCCTTACTACTTAATTTCAGTATATTTTTTTATTCTTTCAGGTAATCAGGTCAACAACCAGACCTTTTATACCTATTACTTTTGCTGTTATAGCCATACTGTCGCGATTCTCTTTCACGATGAGGTTGTAAAGATTGTCGGCTTCCCTGTTAATTACCGTAATGACCTCAAAGTAGCGTGGATTTTGAGGAGTTCCACCGAACTTGTCCAGTCTGTATGCTTCAGAACTGACTTTTTTAACGAGTCTGCTTAACAGCTCACGAAAGCGGATAAAGTTTTCGATTGTAGGGCCGGTTATCAACAGATCGCCAAGTTTATCTATTTCATCTCTAAGAGATTCAATGTCATCCTGATATGAAACTATTTCGTCCTGACACTGGTTCAATTCACCCGCAAAAAGTGACGTCATAATTTTTTTTATGGGTGAAGATCTCTTTGTGTTCTTATCAAGTTCCCGTAAAGAGGATGAATCCTGAATACGCATATTCCGTCCTTTAAATTTGTCCGGTTAGCATTCGGACAGTATCATACCTGAATTTAATCGACAATTGATGCAAAAATGCAACAATGAAGTTTAAAAGAGGTTTTATGTATGCTACTATCCTGACTCATACAGAGTTGAGGGGATAACGGTTTAATGGACAAAAGACTCACAGATGCGGAGCGAAGAAAAAGATGGCGCGAAGCGATCATCATTGTTCTTGCTATTATTCTGATCATTTTTCTTACAAAAACTGAAATAAATTTGACCCAGTTGAGCGCGGATGCCAAACTCGGGAGCAATATAGCAATTTTTGTAGTAATAAATATAGTAATTCTACTCGTGATTCTCCTGGTCTATCTGGTCAGCCGAAATGTAGTTAAGCTTTTCATTGAAAGCCGTTCAAACCCTTTTGCAAAAAAACTCCGTACAAAGCTTGTTCTCTCTTTTGTCGCTCTATCGCTGGTTCCCACTCTTCTGCTTTTTTTCGCTGCTGCCGGTTTTATCAATAATACTGTTCATAACTGGTTCAACACTCAGGTTGAATCATCACTCAGCGAATCACTTGAAGTAGCCCAAACATATTACAAAAGCTCTGCGTCAAATGCGATCTATTACGGCAGGCAGATAAGCAGCTTCATTAAAGAGCAGAAACTCCTTAACGATGACAACCTCCCAAAACTTAAGAGGCTTATTCACCAGAAACAGAGCGAATACAACCTGGGGGTTGTAGAGGTCTATTCAGCCCAAAGGGAGGAGTTGGTTCGAGCCTCAAACCCTGATGTTCCAAAAGGAGATTTTACGAATCCATCTTCGGAGGATATTAAACGAGCTCTTGCGGGTGAAGAGCTTACCAGAATAAATCAAGCCGGGAAAGCTGATTTAATTCGGGGAATAGTGCCGATACGTTCAACATGGAACGATGCCGATGTTGTTGGCGTAGTTGTAATCAATTATTACGTCCCGTATTCGCTTGTAAACAAGATGAAAGAGATAACCGCATCATATCATGAGTTTCGTCAGCTAAAGATTCTTAAAAATCCTATTCGTACTGCCTATATATCGACACTTTTTCTAATTGCGATTGTTATTATCTTTTTTGCTTACTGGATGGGGGTGTATCTGGCAAACAGTATGACAAAGCCTCTTCAGGAGCTTGTTGACGCAACTCATGAGGTTGCGGGTGGCAATCTTGACGTTCAAATACAGTCCTACTCAGTTGACGAAATAGGGCTGTTGATTCAGTCATTCAATCTTATGACGGAGGATTTAAGAGGCAAACAGAATGCCCTTAATGTTTCGAGTCTGGAGCTGATGCGAAGTAATCAGGAGATAGAGCGTCGTCAGCGGTATATGGAAATTGTTCTGCGTAATGTTGCCGCAGGTGTTATATCAATTGACCGCGACGGAATTGTACGCACCATAAACACTTCTGCCGAACGATTGTTGAATCTTAAATCTGATGATGTTATCGGTAAAAATTATAAAGAAATAATAGAGAACAAGAATATTGCGATGTTCTCGGAGCTGATAAGGCAGCTTCAGGAATCAAAAAATGGAACTATAAATCGTCAATTGACTGCTGAAGTGAGGGGGAGTCGCCTTACTCTTGCATTAAATATGACACTTTTGAGAGACGCTGAAGGGGCGCTGATTGGTATGGTTGCTGTGCTTGATGATCTGAGCCAGATAATGCGGGCGCAGAGAATGGCAGCCTGGCGTGAAGTAGCACGCAGAATTGCCCATGAAATCAAAAACCCGCTCACACCTATTCAGCTCTCAGCTCAGCGCCTGAGAAAACGTTATCTTTCCCGTTTTACCGGTGATGAGACTGTATTCGATGAATGTACTTCAATGATAATTAAGTCTGTTGATGAAATGAAAACGCTTGTTAACGAGTTTTCCAACTTTGCGCGAATGCCTGCTATTCAGCCAGAATTGAACGATATTAACGGGTTGATCAGAGAGGCTATTACTCTTTACCAAGAGGCTCATCTGGGGGTTCGTTTTGATCTTACTCTTGATGTGAATATGCCCAGGATAATGATTGATCGTGATCAAATTAAACGTGTTTTGATAAATATACTTGAGAACGCAGTTGCTGCCATGAGTGAAAAAGGTACAGTAACTTTAACGACATTATTTGATGCTGAACTAAGAATGGTAACTGTAACAGTTGCAGACGACGGTCCAGGAATATCTGCAGAAGACAAAACACAGGTTTTTGAACCTTATTTTTCAACCAAAAAAAGTGGCACAGGACTCGGTCTTGCGATTGTCAGCAGTATTGTGACAGATCATGGCGGTTTTGTACGTATTCGTGATAACGTGCCGCACGGTGCCAAATTTGTAGTTGAACTGCCTGCCGGTTAATTTGGGTTTATAGTTTGATTGTAATGTTCGGTATTTAAATATCTCCTCTAATATACAGCTACTCAATTTATAAGATTTGTTAAATTGGAAACAATGGTTGAAAATTTTTTTAATTACTTATAAAGTTGCGAGTTCATATTGACGCCCAACGTCAAAATTTAAATGGAGAGGTGTAATTGTATGAAAAAGCTTATTGTAATTGTGGGAATGTTGGTTATGAGTCTGGCTTCTGCTGCAATGGGTGAGGATTTTATGTATTCGGATGAAGTTCTCGACAAAATTGGCGAGTTAAAGGTTCTTGCTGAGGCAAAAAAGGATATGCCAGCCGAATTTGCCGGAATAAAAATGGTTGATGTAGCCGAAGCATATTCGCTCTGGAAGGGGAAGAAGGTTGTATTTGTTGATGCCCGTCCAAAAGCGCAGTTTGATACTGAAACAATTCCAGGATCTATATGGCTGGACTCTGACAAGCTGTTAGAAGATCCGAAACTTGCAAATGGATTGGATAAAAGTAAGGAGTATATAATTTTCTGCAGTGGTATCATCTGCCGCAGAGCCCCAGGAGGCGCACTGGAACTACAGGCTCAGGGCTTCAAAAATGTACGCTATTTCCGTGGCGGTATGCCGGAATGGAAGGCAAAGGGATACCCTGTAAAGTAGCTGTACTCACATTTAAACGGGGGGCATATCCCCCCGTTTCATTTTTACTCTTGAAGGGGTCTTTACATAATGACTATCAGAGCCAAACTTATCGCCAATGTTTTAGTCACTGCTGCCATTATTGCTGCCATATCACTATCCAGCTTTTTTGCCATGCGCTTTCTGCAGGGAAAACTGTCATATCTGACAGAAAAAAGTACTCCATTTCAGCTTCAGACGGTGGAGTTCCAACGGGCGATTCAAGTATTGACTTCTGATCTCCTCAAAGTAGTCGCTTCAACTTCTTTTAAAGAGTTTACCCCTGCCGAGGCAGAAGTTAAAAAATCGCTCGATCTCGTTAAAAGCACACAAGACAGTATTGAAGCTATATCAAGCGAAAAGTTAACAACTTACTCGGATATGCAGGAGATCTGTTCCACTCTTATAAAATCGACACAAAATCGATTGATGGCAGAGGAAGAGTCTAAAAAATCTGGTGTAATTACTGAGGAAAAACTGAAGGAAGCTTCGTTGCGTCTGGCGCAGCTGGATAAAAAAATCAAGCAGCTGCAGATGGCGAGGACTTCTCAATACCTGTCAGCGATTGGTGATAAGGACGGTGCATCATCCAAACACCTCTCTTTTATAGGTGTGAAGTCCAAACTAAAGGAGTTGAGTGTTACCACTCTGATGCTTCAGAAGGGGACTTCTAAAGGAGATCCCCTGAAAATAATAAATTCGCTTACGACGGATAGTACTGTCAGGGGAAATCAGAAAATAAGAGGCGATGTTAAGACGCTGAAGGTGAAAGTCGAAGAGTATCTTAAAAACAGGAATCCTGAACTGCCTGATGAACTTATCGAAAAAATTGAGTCGGTTTATTCTCAGATAGACGTTGAGGAGGCAAAAGCCAGGGAGAAGCTTGGAAGTGTGAGCGAATCTGTGGATGCAATTTTCACTCAGGCAAATATCAGTACTACTCTTGTTGTAGGCAACTCGGAACTTGTTGCGTGTGGTCTCTCTATTCGTGGATTGGTTACGAGGCTGTTTGCTGTTGATAACGATCAGGAAATAGACCAGATTCTCGTTGAGCTGAATGGACTTTACGATAAGATCAGTAAAATTCAGGCTAATATGCAGGTGCTTCTGGATAAGCTGAAAGCGGTTGATGATTCAAAAACCTTAAAAAGTGCGGTTGCCTCCCTGAATGGTATCAGGACACTTGTTTTTGCAAAAGATGGTATTGCAGCCACCCTTAAAAATCAGCACGCCATGCGCCTGCAGTCAGTCAACGAAACGGAAAAGCTTCGGGCAATTGTGCTTGCTCAGGATAAGCATGGAAAAGAGAAGGTATCACAGGCTCAGGGGGAGCAGGAGAAGTCTATAATTGCCGTAAATGCTATGATTAAGCGGAGTCTTACACAGATTGTAATTATAACTCTTTTTGCAATAGTTATAGGTTGTCTTTTCGGACTCTGGATTTATCGGTCTGTTTCCAGACCCCTTGCCTCTCTGATAAGTACTGCGAGAGATATTGCTGACGGTAAGCTTTTCAGCAAAATTGAGACCGGTCGTAAAGACGAAATTGGTATGGTACAGAATGCTATGGCTGATATGGTAGTTAACCTGAGCAGTATAGCAGCCAGGATAAGCGGTGCTACAAGAACTATGGCAGGAAGTGCAGATCAGCTCTCTATTGCGGCAACAAGCATAAATGATGGTGCAGAAGATCAGTCGCTTAAAATTGAGCAGTCTGCAACAGCTCTTACAGAGATGTCACAGACGGTAAACGAGGTTTCGCGCCACACAAACGATACTTCAGAAGCTGCCAGAGGTATGAAAACAGCCGCAGTAAAAGGAAAAGAGCGTATGTCCGGTGCGATGAAAAATCTGCAGTCATTTGCCGAAACGGTCAAAAGTTCTGCAGACAAAGTTGCTACGCTCGGAGAAAAATCTGTTGAAATCAGCGAAATAGTCAGTTTGATTGAAGGGATTGCCGATCAGACAAATCTTTTGGCTCTGAATGCAGCTATTGAAGCTGCGAGAGCCGGAGAGCAGGGGCGTGGATTTGCTGTTGTAGCAGATGAAGTACGCTCACTGGCGGTTAAATCGGGCGATGCAACAAAAGAGATAGCGCGGAGTATTCTTGATATGCAGGTTAGTGTTGAGGATGCCGTCAAGATTATAAAGGCTGAGAGTGCAGCTGTAGACGAGGTCGTTGAGATGGTAAGCGGGTCCATGGCGGATATGGACAGGATGGCTGCAGATATGGAGGCAATCACCGAGCGGATAGATCAGATAGCAACGGCAACCGAGGAGCAGTCCGCTTCTTCGGATGAGCTAAGCAACAATATAAACAGTATTTCGGTTGTAGCAAAGCAGCTGAAGAGTTCATTTCATGAGATTATGAACTCCAGCCACGAGCTATCCGTAACTGCGGCAGAAATTAAAGATACTGCTGCATGGTTCAAAGTATAATTGCAGGATAGACGACGACTAAGAGGTGTGATAAGCGGTATTATCTGCCTTATATATCTACAAAGGTGAGAAGATCAGCGTGGGGGCGGCATACTCAAGTTCTGCCACCCCGTTTTTTTCAAAACTGGCTCTGAACCGGCAGATCACAAAAGGAGTGGTTTTTTATGCAGCAGTCAATTTTGATTATTGACGATGAGAAGGATATCAGAACCTCGCTTGCCGGCATTTTGGAAGATGAAGGTTATCAGGTGTTGAGTGAAGAGGGTGGTGCTGAAGGTATAGAGTGTGCCTTGCAGGAGCTTCCTGATCTGATTCTGCTTGATATCTGGATGCCTGGAATGGATGGCTTGGAAACGCTTGAAAAGCTAAAGAGACTCATTCCTCATGTTACAGTTATTATGATCTCCGGACATGGTACGATCGAGACTGCTGTGCGTGCCACCAAACTGGGTGCTTTTGATTTTATTGAGAAGCCGCTATCGCTCGAAAAAGTACTTATAAGTGTAGCCAATGCACTGCAGTTGCAGGAATTAAAAGTTCAGAATGCGGAACTTAAACGATCAGCTTCAGCGGACAATCAACTTATCGGAACGTCACCAAAAATCTCTGCTGTCAGGGAGATGATTCCGCGCATAGCCATGACATCAACTCCGGTTCTTATCTCGGGTGAGCGGGGGACCGGTAAGAATCTTATTGCCTGCTCGCTTCACTGCAGCAGTGCAAGGCGTGAGCGCCCGTTTATAACAGTCAACTGCTCAGCCATTCCGGAGGGTTTAATCGATAGCGAACTTTTCGGACATGAGAAAGGCGCGTTTGCCGGTGCCACCTCCAACAAAAAAGGGCGTTTTGATCAGGCTGATGGCGGAACCATCTTTCTCGACGAGATAGGTGATTTGTCACTTAGTACCCAGGCTAAAATACTAAATTTTATCAGAGATGGCCGTTTTGAGAGAGTTGGCGGCAATCGTAGCCTAAATGCTGATATTAGACTCGTCGCAGCTTCGAGCAGATCCCTGGAGAAGGATATATCCACAGGAACTTTTAGTGAGGATCTGTACTCTCAACTGAATACAATTCACCTAAAAACACCGCTGCTGCGTGAACGGATGGAGGATCTTGACTTACTTGTTCAATTCTTTGTAGCGCAGTTTTTCCGGCGGGAGGGTGGTGAGGCGAAGGCTTTTCTCCCTGAAGCGTTGGACAGGTTGCGAAACTATCATTGGCCGGGCAATTTGCGGGAATTGAAAAATGTAGTTGAGAGAATACTTATTGTGACTCAGGGGCGTGTCATATCAGCTGATGATATTCCGCTACTCTCCATCGAACAACAGAATGATTCTCTTGCGGATCAACCGGATGCTGAAACAGCGCATCACACCGCCTTACGTCTTGCCAGAGAGGATTTTGAGAGAGAGTTTATTATTCAGAAGCTTGAGGAAAATGACTGGAATATCTCTCGTACTGCCGAGATTATTGAACTTGAACGGAGCAATCTGCATCGTAAAATCAAAAGCTATGGAATTGATGTGCGGAGATAATTGATATGCAGCAAGCCGCAGAAAAAAGTCCTGCCAAACGGATAACCGTAGTTGCTGTATTTATAGCTGCAATAATTGTTTTTATTTTATTTAGTCAGAATCGTTCGGGGTTCAAAACTGCTGACTCTGATGATCTGACTCTTTTGCGCGAGGCTTATTCAGCTATTCTTGAAAACTATGTTGAAACTCCGGACTCGAAGAAACTCGTTCTCAAAATGGTTGATGGTATGCTTGCCGCGCTGGATCCTCATAGTGCTTATCTCCCGCCTGAACCATACCATGAGATGGAAGTTCAGATATCGGGCTCTTTCGGTGGGGTTGGTATTGAGTTAGGGACAAAAGAGGGGAGACTCACTGTTATTTCTCCAATTGATGATACTCCTGCCTTTAGAGCCGGTATAAAGGCAAATGACCATATTGCAAAAATCGACGGAACATCTACCAGCGGAATGAACATCTCCAAAGCGGTTAAAATGATGCGTGGCGAAAAGGGGAAGCCAGTAACTTTGACAATGCTCCGCGCTGAAAGCAGAAAACCGCTAACCTTTACAATAATCCGCGACATTATAAAACTTAAAAGCCTTAAGGCAAAACTGCTTGAGTCCGGTTATGGCTTTATTCGAATTTCACAGTTTCAGGAACGAACAGGCGGAGATTTTAAAGATGCATTGAAAGAGCTTCACAAACAGTCCGGTGGACGGATGAAGGGGTTGATTATTGATCTGCGATATAACCCGGGTGGCTTGATAAATTCGTGTGTTGAGGTAGCTAACTGCTTTGTGGGGGAAGATATAAATAAAACCGTTATAGTTAGCATCAAAGGGAGAACGCCAGAATCTAATAGAATTTATAACGGCTCATTGGGTACAAAGGAGCCGCATTACCCGATTATAGTTCTGATTAATGGTGGAAGTGCGAGCGCTTCTGAAATCCTGGCAGGAGCTCTGCAGGATCATAAACGGGCTATTATAATGGGGACGCAGAGTTTTGGAAAAGGTTCGGTTCAGTCTATTTTCCCTATGAAGGATAACGCAGCTTTGAAATTGACAACGGCACTTTACTACACACCAAGTGGACGTTCAATCCAGGCTAAGGGGATTGTGCCGGATATAGAAGTGCCAAATATTATGCCACTGCTACCCAAAGAAAAGGGGAAGGAGATGCACGAGAAAGATCTTGATAAAAGCCTTGCGCCTGAAGGGGTGGAGGGTGTTGTGAAGCCGGTTGAGATCGCTCCGAAAAAGCCGGTTGATGCGAAAGCCAAAGAGAGTGATCTCCAGAAGGATTATCAGTTGTCTCGTGCGGTAGAGCTCTTGCAGTCTCTGGAAATTCTGAAGGCTAATGGTTTTCAGTAATTCGGAAGAATGTCAGCTAAAAAACCGTGGACTCAGGCAAAGCCACGGTTTCTGAACAGCCTCATAAAAAGAACACCGATTATAGATAGACATAATCCGACACAAAGGAATAGGTAACCTATCGAGCGTCCTTCACCCCACCCAAGAAGGTCACTGTTCTTCATAAAGAATATCAGTGCAATTCCACCAAAAGTGCCGATTCCACCTATTATATATAATGCGAAGGCGAATACCGCCAAGCCTATTCCCTGCTTTTTTGCCATTTAAAATACCTCTCCGTGGATGTATCAGCTGTTCACAAGTTCCTGTAATTTTTCCCCGATATTTTGTTCCCGAATCATTGATTCGCCAATTAGGAATGCTTTCGCTCCCGCAGACTGGAGGCGGATTATGTCCCCCCTGTTGTTTATTCCGCTCTCTGAAACCAGCAGATGATTCGGTGTGAGCATCTTGGAGAGTCTGGCGGTTGTATCAAGATCCGTTTCAAATGTTCTAAGATTGCGGTTGTTTACTCCAATTAATGTGCAGTCGGTTTTTAATGCCTTCTCCATTTCAGCTTCGTCATGAACCTCCAGTAAGACATCAAGATGATTCTCAACTGCAGTTGCATGAAAGTCCCTAAGCTGTTCAAGTTCAAGAATTGCGGCTATCAAAAGGATGGCATCGGCACCAGCGGCGCGTGCTTCATAAATCTGGTAGCTGTTGCATATAAAGTCTTTTCTGAGTAGAGGGAGAGATACTGTTTCCCGAATCTGGGCAAGATATCGCAGATGACCCATAAAAAACTTTTCGTCGGTTAAGACTGAGATGCAGGTCGCCCCGTTATTCTGGTATATTTCGGCAATTTCAAGAGGATCAAAGTCAGCTCTAATTATCCCCTTGCTCGGAGATGCCTTCTTTATTTCAGCAATTATTGCAGTCCAGTCTGATGCGGCTGCTGACCTTAAATTACGTTCAAAGCCTCGGGGAAGATCCTCGAGATCGCCAATCCTTGATTTTAACTCGTTTATTGAAGTATTGGCTTCTGCTGCCTTTACTTCTTCCATTTTGTGCAAAACAATATTTTTGAGAATGTCTGGTGTATTGGATGGCATATTAATTCTCTTTTAAATCAATAAGTTAGTGTTGTTAAGGCTTCAAGCATGATGCCAAATAATGACACTGTTGTCAAACTGTTATGGTCTGCTGTCAAGCGTTGAAAATTCAGAACATAAAGCGCCTCATACTTATATTCTGTAGAAGACCAATACCGATCATTGAAGTTATCATTGATGTTCCTCCGTAAGAAAAGAACGGGAGTGGGACCCCTACTACAGGGAACAGCCCGATAACCATACCCATATTTATGATTATATGCCAGAAAAGCATTGCTGTCACACCAACTGCCAACAAGCCGCCGAATCTGTCGTTACAACGGCGGGCTATGTTTAATCCCCACAATACGAGCGAAAGGTAAACGAGTATAAGCAGTATACAGCCTATGAAGCCCCACTCTTCTGCAAATACAGAGAACGCAAAGTCGGTATGCTGTTCCGGAAGAAATCTTAACTGTGATTGAGTCCCCTTTATAAAGCCTTTTCCAGTCAGCCCCCCTGAACCTACGGCTATTTTGCTCTGTATAATGTGGTATCCGCTCCCAAGTCTTGATCTTTCCGGATTCAGAAAATCAAGTACCCGGTTTTTCTGGTATGTACGCAGAAGGTAAGTCCAGCTGATCCATACCATCGGGATGGTTATGCAGACAAATGTAGTAACAGTTGACCAACGTAATCCTATATACATGATCATTGATAAAGCGATCAAAATAACCAGAGTTGCAGTCCCTAAATCGGGCTGTTTCATTATAAGGGCGGCAGGAAGGGCAAGAATAGCGAGCGGAGCCAATACATCTCCAACTGTCAATCCTCCAACTGCTTGAAAATTATTAAAGAATCTGGCAAACGTAAGAATTATGACAAGCTTCATCAGCTCGGACGGTTGAATATTGAATAACCCCAGATTCAGCCATCTTGTAGCACCCATTGAGCTTCTGCCAAAAATAAGTACTGCTATCAGAAGTAATATCAGAAAGCCGTAAAGCCAATACGACAAATCTTCAAGTATGTGATAATCGATACTGCAGACAAACAGTGCAACAATAATTCCGCCTGTCATCCAGTAAAACTGCTTTGTATAGTAGGGAATTTCAACAACTTTATATGGAGCGCTTGCGCTGTAGATATTTAATATGCCGAGCAGGCAGACTGTAATAACAAGCCCTGCCAGTACCCAGTCAATATTAATAAGGAGCCTACGATCAATCATCCGATTTCTCCACATTTCTGACCGCTGCTTTTACTTTGGTAGAATCTTCTTCCGCTTCAAGTTCGTCATCATCATCTGCTACATTTACTGACGGCTTTGCGGGTGGTTTTTTAGCATCAAAATAAGCTCTTAGGATTCTGCTGACAATTGGAGCTGCTGCAGACCCGCCATGCTCTCCATGTTCAACTACTACAGCTACCGCAATTTCAGGTTTTTCAAAAGGTGCAAAAGCAACAAAAAGAGCATGATCCCTGAATTGATATGGAGTACCCCTTTTACTGTCACGCAGCTTTACTACCTGGGATGTCCCTGTTTTTCCGGCAACTTTTACATCATATTGCCTCGCTGCGGCTCCTGTTCCGCCAGGTTCATTAACAACAGCAAGCATCCCCTGCTTTACAAGCCGGTAAGACTCTTTTGGAAAGGGGGCTTTGCCAATTATCTCGGTTTTGGTTTCACTGATTGTTTTGCCATCGGTATCGACAATCCGTTTCACCAGATGAGGACGATATATTGTCCCTTCATTCGCAATTGTTGAAGTCATTGAAGCCAATTGAATCGGTGTCAGTAAAACTGCACCCTGACCAATGGAGACGGAAAGAGTTTCGCCATGAAACCATTTTTTTCCGAAACGTTTCTGCTTCCATTCAGAGTCAGGAATAAGTCCGCTTTTCTCTCCAAGCAGCTCAACTCCAAGTGCTGTTCCAAGTTTAAACGAATTTGCCACCGCAGCTATTTTGTTAACCCCGAGTTTTTCTCCCAGCTCATAATAAAATACATCGCACGATTCACGAAGTGACTTGCGTAAATTTGTAGTACCATGCCCCTTTTTATTCCAGCACTTAAAAGTTGATTTGCCGAGATTATAGCTTCCTGTGCAGTTGACTGAGGTTGAGTCATTAATAAAATTATCCTGCAGTCCGGCTAATGCTGTAATCATTTTAAATGTGGAACCTGGTGGGTACTGGCCGCTTAAAGCTTTGTTTTCAAGAGGGTGGCGCTTGTCTTCAAGATAATTCTGCCATACATCGGCAGGCAGCTTTCCGCTGAAAAGCGCTGGATCGAAAGCGGGGTTGCTGGCAAATGCCAGTATTTCGCCGTTGTTTACATCGAGGACAACTGCTGCTCCTGCCAGCTCACCAAAAGCACGTTCCGCCTGTTTTTGTATTGCGGCATCAATAGTCAATACTACGCTGTTGCCAACTGAAGGGTAGCTTTCTGAAATTGTGCGGAGAACTCTTCCTCTTGCATCCACTTCCAGCTGTCTCCCTCCATCCTCTCCGTGCAGTTCATTTTCCAACGCCCGTTCGATACCGTTTTTACCGATATAATCTCCGGGGTTGTACTCTTCATAACCTTTTGAATCCAGCTCTTTCTCTGATACTTCACCAATATATCCAAGCAGATGAGCTGCAAGAAGATTGTTTTTGTATTCACGAACCGGCTTTATCTCAATTTCGATGCCGGATAAACGGAGGTGGTTCTCTTCAATTATTTCAACCTGATCGCGGGAGATGTTTGAGGCAAGAACTATTGGATAATATTTTGCGCGACTTCTGTCTTTTTCCCATCGTTCTGCCAATTCAGCCCGGTCGAGTCCAAGAAGTTCAGAGAGGAGAGTGAGGAGAGCTTCCTTGTCAACAACCTCCTGAGGTACGACAGCAAGACTGAATGAAGGGCGGTTACTGACTAAAATATTGCCGTTCCGATCCATAATTGTACCACGAGAAGCTGCAACCGGAACAAAACGAAGCCGGTTGTTTTCAGACATTTCCTTGTAGTCATCGGTACTGAGGATCTGCAGATGCCACAAGCGTATTACAATCAGCAGAAAAGCAATGCCTACAACGAAGGAGAGGACAAGTATCCGCTGTTTAGATTCCAACAATTCCCGAACAAAGCGCCGTTCTTTCATTTAGCTTCAACCTGGGAATCAAACAGTGGGAACAGGGTTACAATAGAAGCGACAAAAGCGTTGATGAGAATTCGGGGTATAATGTCGGATAGCATGGAATAGGCTATTCCTGGAGAAGAGACAAACATTACTGTCAGAAGAAGATTAATTACAAAACCGGCTGCAGTTACCATGGAAACAGTAAGTATGAATAGAATTCCGCTGTCGGCGTACAGACGGTCTGAAACACTTTTTATCACTATAAATGAAATTAAGAATGTGAAAGCATTAAGTCCGAGATACATACCGCTGAAAACATCATCCAGCATACCAAGCAGCCATGCCAGTGGCGCTCCTGACTGCAGTGATCCGCGCAGTGCAATAAAAACCATTATTACCAGCAGAAAATCCGGTTTAAATGAAGGGCGTAGAAACAGCGGTAATAGTGAAACCTGAATAACAATAGATGACAACACAATAGAAAAAAAGAGCAGGGCGACTGTCCTATTCATAGCCACCCCGCTGCATAACCAGAACCTCTTCCAGATGTGAAAGGTTAACAGTCGGGCGAATCGATATAGTCTGAAATATCCCGTACTCGCCCCGCTTAACCATTGTTACTTCACCAATCGGCATCCCTTTTATAAAGATTCCGCCAATTCCTGATGTTATAACGGTGTCACCTACCTTAACATCCTCCTCTTTGGTAGTGAACTCAAGGGTACAGAGCATCTCTCCTCTCCCCTTGACAACTCCACGTGCTCGGGAACGCTGAATCATGGCGGAAATTCCGCTTGCATTATCAGTTAGCAGGAGAACACGGGAGGTTGATGTGGAAACTTTGGTCGTCTGTCCCACAATACCGTCTGCCGAAATTACTGCCATTCCCTCCCTTATGCCATCCGCACTGCCGCGGTTAATTATCAGCGATTTAAACCATGGTGTAGTATCCTCGCCAATAACAGTTGCAGCAACAGCAGGATCCTTGAGTCTGTTTTTCATATCGAGAAGCCGCTCAAGGCGTTTATTGGTAAGAACCGCCTCATTTCCTTCCAATACCCTGATATTTAGTTTGCGTATATCATCCTGAAGCCGGAGATTTTCCTTATGGGTGTCAACCAGTCGTATGTAGCCGTCACAAATATCTTCAACAAAATTGCCTGCTCTTGCAGCCGGTTCGAAAAGAGTCGAAAATCCGCTTAGAATGGTGCGCTCTATAATGTTCGCTTCCCTGTTGTGGGGTACATTGAGCGAAAAAAAGAGCAGAGCTGCCATGATTCCGACTCCTGTTAGAATCGGGAAAAGATGTTTTTTTAGAAATTCCATTTAATAATGTCCCGCTCTACCTGAATCAGAATCAAGCACCACATAATTCGGTTTCATTGTAGACACGCTGTAGATATTCCTTGTATGAAGAGTTTGGGGTTGATTCAATAACCTCTTTCATCTTTTGACAAGATATAAAACCGCCACGCAGCGCAATTTCCTCGAGGCAGGCTATTTTCAGACCTTGCCTTGATTCGATTGTTTCAATAAAGTTGCTGGCTTCCAGCAGGCTGTTATGTGTACCGGTATCAAGCCATGCGATTCCGCGCCCCAGTCGCTCAACCATCAACTCACCCCGTTTCAGATATTCAAGATTTACATCTGTTATTTCCAGTTCGCCGCGTGGGGAAGGTTTTATAGCTTTGGCAATAGCAACTATATTCCTGTCATAAAGATATAGACCGGGGACGGCATAATTCGATTTTGGTTTCGACGGTTTCTCTTCAATACTTAAAACTTTTCCATTCGCATCAAATGCTACAACTCCATAACGCTCAGGATCAGTAACCTGATACCCGAAAACGCGCGCACCGGAGTCAAACTCAGATACAATCCTGTTCAGGTTCATTTTGCCATAAAATATATTGTCGCCAAGAATGAGGCAGACAGGCTGGTTATCTATGAACTCCTCTCCAACAAGAAAAGCCTGAGCGATCCCCTTTGGTTCCGGTTGGACTTTATATGAAATTTTTATACCCCAGCGAGAACCGTCACCGAGAAGCGATTCGAATCGTGGAGTGTCGTGCGGTGTGGAAATAAGAAGTATATCCTTTATCCCTGCAGTCATAAGTGTAGCGAGAGGATAATAGATCATCGGCTTGTCATATATAGGCTGCAGCTGTTTACTGGCTACCAGCGTTAATGGATAGAGCCGGCTTCCGGCACCGCCCGCAAGAATTATTCCCTTTTTAATTCCGGTTGACATAATAGAGACCCCTCTTATTTTTATTTTATCCGTATCCTGTAGGTAGCATGAGAACAGGATTTGTGTCAAACGCGATTGATGTCATACCAGAAGTGATTTCACGGCAGATAACAGGTCATCGGCTACAACAGTTTCCGAGCCGATATTTTTCTCCTCTTCAGCGCCATAGCCTGTACGAACGAGTATGCTGCGGCAGCCTGCGGAGATACCAGCTTCTATATCAGCGGATTTATCGCCGATCATCGTAGATTTCTGCAGGTCTATATCATACACTCTGGCAGCTTCAAGCAGCATTCCTGGGAGTGGTTTGCGGCATTTGCAGGGTAGGGCGTAACTTCCGCGCCCGGAGTGGTGATGAGGGCAGTAGAACCAGGCATCGATGTGCGCTCCGCTAACTTTTAACTCTGCGGCTATGTGCCTGTGCAGATTTTCGACATCCTCTTCTGTATAATATCCACGCGCCACACCTGACTGATTTGTAACCACAACCACAAAGAGCCCCGCTCTGTTTAATAAACGTATTGCTTCAACAGCGCCATCAACGAATTCAAAATCCTTGATTTGAAAAAGATAATCCTTTTCGATGTTTATAGTACCATCGCGATCCAAAAAAACCGCACTCTTCACACAAACCTCCATAACAATAGTTTGGTTATACTTAACTGCCTGATTTAGTGGGATATTAGCATAGAGAAATATTGACAAAAGTGTATACGAACTACTATAACACTACTCACCAAAAGAAAGGGAGACCCTTAAGTGATAAAAACAAATAATCTTAAAATTACAGCTATAACACCGATAATTGCACCTGCAGATCTTCGTCAGGTTTTTCCTCTCTCCGAGAAAGATCGTGAATTTATCAGCAGAAGCAGAGAGCAGATAAAAGATATAATTAAACGCAGGGACAAACGATTAATGGTTGTAGTCGGTCCCTGTTCAATTCACGATACAGGCGCTGCTATCGAATATGCCGAGCGTTTGGCGGAATTATCCCGTAAGGTTGAAGATCAGTTACTGCTTATTATGCGTGTTTACTTTGAAAAACCAAGAACTACTGTCGGTTGGAAAGGTCTTATCAATGATCCGGATATGAACGGCAGTCACCTTATTTCAAAGGGGCTTGGAATTGCCCGTGGACTGCTAAGTCGTATGACAACACTTAAAGTTCCTGTTGCAAACGAAATGCTTGATCCTATAACTCCTGAATATGTTGCCGATCTTATCAGTTGGGGAGCTATTGGAGCTCGTACAACTGAATCACAGACTCATCGTGAGATGTCCAGCGGTCTCTCGTTTCCGGTCGGATTTAAAAACGGCACTGACGGGAATCTGCAGATCGCCATCGATGCCATGAAAGCCGCCCAGCACCCGCACAGTTTTCTCGGTATAAACTGGGAGGGGAGGGCTTCAATCATAACTACCAGCGGCAATCCCGATGTGCATATTGTGCTGCGTGGCGGTTCAAGAAAAGCCAATTACTATACAGAAGATATTACGCACAGCGAAGAGCAACTGACAAAAAACGGACTGGTGCCGACTATAATGGTTGATTGCAGCCATGGCAATTCAAATAAGGATTACCAGAAACAGCCTGAAGTCTTATCGTGCATTGTAGATCAGATACTGGCTGGTAATAATTCAATATCAGGGGTTATGATAGAGAGCAACCTTGAAGCCGGCAGCCAGAAGATACCGGCTGATATAAGCCAGCTGAAATATGGAGTTTCCATTACTGACGCCTGTATTGACTGGGCAACAACTGAAAAAATTCTGCTGGAAGCTCATGGCAGACTGCAACAGAGGAAATAAAGAGGAGTTACAATCATATCTGACAGCAAGTCCAAAAACCCGACCAATTTCAATAGTTAAACGGCTGGGTTTTTTAATGGCTACCTGTAGAGCCGAACCCGCCTGCACCGCGTATACTCTCCTGACTGAATTCAGTCACTATGCTTAAATCAGCCTGTAATAAAGGTACAAACATCATTTGGCAGATTCGTTCGCCAGGTTCGATTGTGTAGGGTAGAGTACCTCGATTTACAATCCCGATCCCAATTTCGCCCTGATAGTCAGAATCAATAACGCCGACGGTGTTAGCTAAAACTATACCGTGTTTAATCCCGAGACCGGAGCGTGGCACAAGTAGTGCTACAACCCCCGGATCATGGATGCTTATTGCTATTCCGCTTGGGATTAGAGCTGTTTCTCCCGGGGTGACGGTTAGCGCGGTTTCGAGACAGGCACGCATATCAAGAGCAGCGGCACCGCTTGTAGCGTACGAAGGTAGAGGAATGGTAGTACCTATCAAAGGGTTTATGATTTTGGTTTCAATTTTGGGTCTCTTCATGTAAATTTCCCTCTCTTTGGGCGAGTTATAGTGAGCGCCCACTCTATCAGAACAGATATAACGGAACAAGGAGCGTTTTAACATGAAACAACGAGTTGTCAGCGGTATGAGACCGAGCGGTAGACTGCATATTGGACATTATCACGGAGTATTGGAAAACTGGGTCAAGATGCAGGACTCCTTTGATTGTTTCTTTTTCGTGGCTGACTGGCATTCATTAACGACGGAATATGCTGATACATCAGGAATTATTCAGAGCATTAAAGATATGGTTCTTGATTGGGTTGCATTTGGGCTTGATCCCGAAAAGTGTGTTATTTTCCGGCAGAGTATGGTACCGCATCATTCCGAACTGAACCTGATACTGTCTATGATAACTCCCGTATCGTGGTTGGAGCGTAATCCAACATATAAGGAGATGCTGGATAATATCGATCAACGCGATCTTACTACATTCGGCTTTTTGGGATATCCGGTTCTAATGGCGGCAGATATTATTCTGTACAAGGCTAAACGCGTCCCTGTTGGACAAGATCAACTTCCGCATCTGGAAATTACCCGTGAGATTGCCAGACGCTTTAACCATCTCTACGGTCAGGTGTTCCCCGAACCGGAAGCACTTTTGACTGAAACCCCCAAGCTACCGGGTCTGGATGGGCGCAAGATGAGTAAGTCTTATAACAACTCTATCTATCTCTCTGATGACGCTGAAACAACCAATAAAATGGTTATGTCTATGGTAACTGATACAAATCGTGTTCGTCGCTCCGATCCGGGTGATCCTGATGTATGCGTTGCTTTTAATCTTCACAGGATATATGTGCCTCAGGAAAAACTTGATGAAATTGCTCCTGCCTGCCGCAATGCGTCAATAGGATGTGTTGACTGCAAGAAGATTCTGGCAGGGTGCATAAATGAGCGTTTAGCCCCATTTAGGGCGAAGCGTGAAGAGTTGTCTGCCAACCCTGGTTTTGTTGACGAGCTTTTAAGAGAGGGGAGCCGCAAGGCATCACTCGTTTCCGACACAGTCATGATGGAAGTTCGTGCTGCTCTAAAGTTCTGATATGACGGCTGATCATCAAAGTCACGGTGATGAAAATCTGTCTCTTCTGGACGGTTTCAACAAACAGTACAGTATTCACATTGATAAATTTGAAGGTCCTATGGATCTTCTCCTGCATCTGGTGAAAAAAAATGAAATGGATATTTATGATATTTCCATTTCTGTTATTACCCGCCAGTATCTTGAATTTATTAAGTTTATGAAGGATCTTAATCTTGAAGTAGCCGGTGATTTTCTGGTTATGGCG
This sequence comes from Desulfuromonadaceae bacterium, assembly GCA_028683855.1. Classification (GTDB taxonomy): domain Bacteria; phylum Desulfobacterota; class Desulfuromonadia; order Geobacterales; family Pseudopelobacteraceae; genus JACRCG01. The sequence continues at coordinate 56,377 of JAQUHA010000007.1, read as the reverse complement.
GCAACTCTGCTTCAGATCAAGTCGACACAGTTACTGCCTCTGGATGATCAGGAGGATATAGAGGCTGAAGAGGTGGATCCGCGCGATGAATTGGTGCGGCGTCTGCTTGAGTACCAGCAGTTTAAGGAAGCAGGAATGGTGATAGGTGCCAGGGCTCTATTGGGGCGTGAGGTCTTTCAGCGTTCAGCCGTCGAACCTTTTATGGCTGCATCTCAATCTGTTGAGGGTCCGCTGGAGGTCTCTCTTTTTGAGCTGGTTGACGCATTCAGGGTTCTTTTACAAAAAATTCCTGTTGAATCTTTTCATGATGTATCTCCCGGTGACTCGCTGAGTATCGCTGACTGTATAAATGAAATTCTATCTCTGCTTCAGGATCAGGAAATGATTGAATTTGAACAGTTGGTTCGGGATGAATTTACGAGAGAAAGGGTAATTGTCAGCTTTCTGGCAATTCTGGAACTATGCAGACTGAAACTTATAAAGATATTTCAAGCGGAACAGCTTGGTTCTATCTGGTTTCTTCCTGCAGTTACAAAAGATCTCTCAGAGGTTGAGTTTGTATGATAACGGAACTGTCAGCAATAATTGAGAGTATACTGTTTACTTCAGACACAGCACTTTCTACAGACCGAATCTCAGAGTTGTTGAGTGAGTTTCAGCGTAATGAAATAAAAGCTGCTTTGGCAGAGATTGTGTCGTTCTATCAGGAGAGGGGAGGCGGGTTCGAGTTAGTTGAAGTGGCTGGCGGGTGGCAGTTCAGAACACGCACCCCTTTTCACACATACATCTCTCGCCATATAAAAACAAGATCTGCAAAATTTTCACAATCAGCGTTGGAGACTCTGGCTATAATTGCATACCGCCAACCTGTTACAAGAGCTGAAATAGAGCATCTTCGCGGTGTGGACTGCGGTGGAGTTCTTAAAACACTCCTTGAGAAGCATCTTGTCAGGATTCTGGGGAAAAAGGATATTCCTGGTCGCCCGCTAATATATGGTACATCTAAAGAGTTTCTTGAAGTTTTTGGGCTTAAAGATCTGAAAAGCTTACCAACTTTGAAAGAAATTCAGGCTTTGGATGCAGTTCCACGGTATGAGCGTCAGGAGGAGCTGCAGCTTGAACCGGAGAGGGTTGTTCCGGTTGAGGGTGACTTGCCGTTTGAGTGACAATACCTTGCAATTATGTATTATCTGTTCATAAATTAAGACTAAATTAACTACTAACAGGTAATCATGCTGATCCCCTCAATTTCTCTACAATTCCGCTGATCGCGTCCAACTGAAAACGGTTCTTGCTTTAAGGAAGCTATCTCCAGAGGCGAGGATCTTAAAAACAAAATGTTCAATGAAAAAATTATCTCGGTTTTCGCGGTCCTGGTGCTGAGCAGCGCCCACTAGCCGCGTCCATCTCGTCAATCCAGCCGGCTCTGGAGTCCGGAAAGGCATCCGCATAGGGTATATACGGTTTAATATCAAGTACCGGTGTTCCATCAAGAAGGTCAACGCCTCTAAGGTGTAGTGTCATCCCTTCAATTTCAATTAATTGTACAGCCGATAAACCGATAGAGTTGGGGCGATGAGGTGATCTTGTAGAGAGAACACCGCGCTTTGGTCCACCCCTCGGTGGTTTTACTTTACTTCTCCACCCTTCGCTCAGGTGAAAAGCGAAAATAAGCCAGACCCTCTCAAACCCCTCCAGGTCCTGGATAACTTCTTTATCTATCCAATTATAGAGTTTTAGGGTAGCTACAGCTAAATCCCCGGTTTCAGTCCCCTGTACAACTGTACTTTGATGAGGTGCGTCAATCCGTCTGGAATATGGGGAGTTGATAATGCCAATGGGGTGATAGGTAAAAGTGGAGTCATTAGTCATGTCTGGTTATTTTGTTCCTGAAAAATTTATTTTAATTCGAGTAGGTATGTGGTTAATCTTATACTTGAAGTTTAATTATGTCTGAAGTCATATACCATGCGCGGATAGTTGCGAAAAGATATTAATTCGATTGTATTTAGTTCAGGCGTGAAACAAAAACCGGGGTAGAGGGGGGTACAACAGAGTGGAGTGTCAATGTTCTGATTATGCAGATGCAGATCAAATCTCATAAAATCCGGCTTTTATCTCTAAAATTGAAATGTTTGCATAATAAGGCGGGGTGTTGTATAAAATCCACTCGTTAGTATGCAAATCATCCTTTGCGGCTACCGGTTATAAGTTGGCAGGTTGTTAAAACACTAAACTATTAATGCCTGTTTTGGCAAAAATCTGAACAATAGGGTTTGCGATAAATCGTAAGCCCTATTGTTTTGCGGTCATAGATTTTAAAGGGTAATTTTATGAAACTTAATATTGAAAAACTGTTTCCCGTAGAACAGAATATTCCAGAGCAGTATTCCAGTAAATATATTCAGCAAAACTACTATCTTATTGACGGGAAGCTACGCCTGTGGGACGGACCGCTGCAGAATGTTCTCTCTCCTCTGCTTGTAAGTTCTCCTGAAGGATTGGTGTCAAAAAAGATCGGAGAAGCTCCACTTCTGGACGAAACGTCTGCGCTGGAGGCATTGGACGTTTCAGTCCGTGCATATTCAAACGGGCGCGGTATTTGGCCAACTATGCTGGTTGCAGAGCGGATCAGGTCGATAAAACTTTTTACTTCGGCTATGTTGAAAAGGCGTGATGAAATTACAATTCTGCTTCAGCTGGAAATTGGTAAATCACTTTTAGAGGCTGAGCGGGAATTTGACAGAACTGTGCAGTATATTTACGACACCATTGAGGCGCTTAAGGAGTTGGACAGGTCGTCATCTCGTTTTATCATTCAGCAGGGAATAATAGGGCAGATACGTCGCGCGCCTCTTGGTGTTGTACTCTGTATGGGGCCGTACAATTTTCCGCTGTATGAAACTTTTACTACGCTGATACCTGCTCTTGTGATGGGTAACACTATTCTGGTAAAGCCTCCACGATTCGGCATTCTGATTTTTCAGCCGCTGCTGGAAGCGTTCAGAGAGTATTTTCCGCCCGGGGTTATTAATACCATCTACGGGGATGGAGAGGTTGTAATCCCGCCGCTAATGGCTTCAGGAAAGATTGATGTTCTCGGCTTTGTAGGTACTCACCGCGTTGCAGATGCTCTCAGAGCGTTTCATCCTAGACCTCATCGTTTACGTTGTGTATTAGGGCTGGACGCAAAAAATCCGGCAATAGTTATTCCTTCCGCAGATCTTGATCTGACTGTAAAAGAGTGTATGCAGGGGAGTCTTAGTTTTAACGGTCAGCGCTGTACTGCGCTCAAGATTTTTTTTGTACACAGATCGGTTGTTGATGACTTTATCCAGCGTATGTCTGCAGGGATAAAGGCCCTTAAATGTGGAATGCCGTGGGAAAAGGGGGTTACTATAACGCCGTTGCCCGAACCGGAAAAACCGGTTTACCTTGAAGGTCTGGTTGATGATGCTCTCCGTTTGGGTGCTGATGTTGTCAATAAGGGGGGTGGCGTAAGAAAAGGTACTGTTTTTTACCCTGCGCTTTTATATCCGGTGACCCCTTATATGAGAGTCTACGCGGAGGAGCAGTTTGGTCCTGTTATTCCTGTTGTTCCGTTTGATGATATTTCTGAACCGATAGAGTACGTTGTTCAATCAAACTACGGTCAGCAGGCAAGCATTTTCGGGCAGGATACAGATATGCTTGCCCAGTTGGTGGACTCATTGGTTAATCAGGTCTGTCGTATCAACATAAATAGCCAGTGTCAGCGTGGTCCTGACAGTTTTCCATTTAATGGTAGAAAGAACTCTGCAGATGGTACACAGTCTGTAGTTGATGCTTTAAGGATATTTTCCATAAGAATTGTAGTGGCTGCAAGAGAGAGCGATTCTAACAGAGAGATAATAAACGATATAGTGAAAGAGAGAAAATCACACTTCATTTCAACTGATTATATGCTGTAAATTGAACAATAGGATTAATTATATGGATGCTATGTTAAAAGAAAAAACAGAAAATCTGTGCGCAATTATTACCGGGATGGGTAGTTGCCTGATAGGGTTCTCTGGCGGTGTGGATTCTACCCTATTATTTGCATTAGCGGTTGAACTGCTTGGTCAGAAGGCGTTGGCGGTTACTGCCTCCTCAAAGACTTTTCCGGTGAGGGAGCTGCAGGAGGCTTCTGATTTTGCCGCCGGAGCAGGCGGAAGGCATATTGTAATAGCTTCTAACGAACTGGATATACCTGAATTTCAAAATAATCCACGTAATCGCTGTTATTACTGCAAAAAAGAGCTGTTCAGCAAACTGAAGCGTATCGCTGAAGATGAGGGGCTTGCGTATGTTCTGGATGGTACTAACTTTGATGATGCAGCCGATCATCGTCCGGGACGGTTGGCTGCGGAGGAGTTAAAAGTCAGAAGTCCGCTTGAGGAAGCTGGTTTCACAAAACAGGATATTAGAGACCTTTCTAAATATATGGGGCTGCCGACATGGGATAAGCCTGCTTTTGCCTGTCTTTCAAGCCGCTTTCCATACGGTACGCCAATTACTCCAGAGCTTGTCGAGCAGGTTGGAGCGGCTGAAGAGGCGTTATGGAATCTCGGATTTAGAACTATGAGAGTCAGATATCATGGTGCAGTAGCAAGAATTGAACTTGGTGAAGATGAATTTGCACTTGCAACGGTGTCGCTGCGTGATGATGTGGTTCGCCTTGTTAAAAATTCAGGTTTTGTATATGTAGCGCTTGATTTGCAGGGTTATAGAACAGGCGCGATGAATGAATTATAATTACATTTTCAAACTCTTAGTTTAAAATGAGATCAGTAAGTTATGCCACCGCCACCTTTTCAGCTCCCCATCGAAAACATAATTCCAGAGATTCTGGATACTGTTCAGATTTCCAATAACACCATTCTTAATGCCTCTCCCGGGGCTGGTAAAACCACGCGTGTTCCGTTGGCTCTTCTGGATATTATTCCGCCTGAAGCCGGTAGAATCCTAATGCTTGAACCTCGTCGTATTGCTGCTGTCGCTGCTGCCGGATGGATGGCGGCTGCTCTAAATGAAGAGGTCGGGCAGAGCGTGGGGTATTCAATCCGATTTGACTCCCGTACTTCAAAAAACACCCGAATTGAAATAGTTACCGAGGGGATACTGACGCGCAGAATCCAGAAGGACCCGGGGCTTGATGGTGTAGCTATGATAATTTTTGACGAGTTTCACGAGCGTAGCATTCATGCTGATCTAGCGCTTGCGCTCTCTCTTGAAATCCAGCAGCTGCGACCAGAACTTAAAATTATGGTGATGTCGGCAACTCTTGACCTTGAACCACTATCAAAAATGCTCAATAACGCGCCTGTAATAAGTTCGAGCGGGGTGAGTTTTCCGGTAGAAATAAAATATCTTATTGATAGGGAGGGGGGCATTGGTTTTAAAGAGAGGGTAATTTCAGCTGTTCTGCTCGCGCTCAATGAGTCAGAGGGGGATATTCTGGTGTTTTTACCAGGTTTAGCTGAGATAAATGCTGTTGCTGCAGCACTATCGGTTATGGGGGGTGTTGAGGGTAGAGCGGTGATATGCAAACTTTACGGGGATATGTCTGTTTCAGAGCAGCAGAAAACTCTACAGGCGAGCAGCGCCCGCAAGGTAATACTTTCAACCAGTATTGCCGAGTCAAGTTTGACAATAGAAGGGGTGCGAACGGTAATTGACTCCGGATTATCGAGGCGATTGCAGTACGATTCTGCCAACGGACTTAATCGGTTGGTAACAGTACGTGAGTCCAGAGCATCAGCGGAACAGAGGGGGGGGAGGGGGGGGAGAACTGCCCCTGGTCTCTGTTATCGTCTTTTTAGCGAGCATACTCTGCAGGGAATGACACCGCATACCCCACCTGAAATTTCAGTGACCGATCTTTCTCAGCTTTTGCTTGAACTCGCTGCCTGGGGAGTTATCGATCCGCTGCAGCTATCCTGGCTCGATCCACCAGATCCCCTTTTTTTAAATTCAGCGCGTAATCTGCTTATGGAGTTGGAACTGCTTGATAGCGGAGGGAGAATAACGAGCGATGGTGCCGAGGTTGTTAAGATGCCGTTGCACCCACGTCTGGGGCGAATGTTACTCTGCTCTGAGGAGCTTGGCTGTACTGCTCTTGGATGCCATATAGCTGCACTTCTTTCGGAACGTGATATCATCCGTACCAGAGGGAGCCGCATTAAGCAGGTCAGCACTTCGGATATTGCTGATAGATTGAATCTACTCAAATGTGATGATTCAACGCTTAAAAATGATTCAGATGTTGATTTTTCTGCGGTAAAAAATGTCAGAAGGGTGATACTCCAATTAGGTAGGTGTATGCTTTCTCAAAATATTAAATCTGATTTTGATCATGATGACAGGCGTATTCCGGGTTTACTGCTTTCTGCGTACCCGGACAGAGTTGCTAAACGGAGATCGTCTAACAGTTCAGCTTATCTGCTCGCTACAGGGCGCGGGGCGAGAATTTCGGATCGAAGTGCAGTCAAGAACCCTGAATTTATTGTTGCGCTGGCGCTTGACGCTGGACAGCAGGCTGATGCAATCATTCATCTTGCTGCAGAAATTCCTGAATCTGTTGTTAGAGAGAAAAGTTCTAAATGCATCTCGATAGAAACCTCGGTTGTATGGGATGATGGCGAAGGGCGTGTTATATCGAGGCGTTCAGAACTGCTGGGTAGCATTACCCTTGCCGAATATACGGTAGTTCCTTCTCCAGTTGAGGCTGTGGGGGTTGTTATCAATGCGGTGCGGGCTTCCGGCTTGTCTCTTCTCACAATCTCTGCCGCTGTTCGTCAGTTCCAGGGGCGGACTAAGGTATTTAAAAAGGCTTTTCCTGAAAAAGAGTTTCCCGATTTTTCAAACGCAGCCCTGATAAATAAGCTTGAGGATTGGCTTTTACCACATCTTGATGGTGTCAATTCGGCAAAAAAAATTTCTCAGTTGAATATAGTGGAAATTCTGATGCAGAGACTTGAGTACAGGCAAAAGAGGGATCTTGATGAGTTTGCCCCGGAATTTGTGACTGTTCCAAGCGGTTCACGTATCAGAATCGACTATTCGGGCGAGGTTCCTGTTTTGGCTGTTAAACTTCAGGAACTGTTTGGACTTGCAGAAGGACCTGCAATTTGTGACAGAAGGGTTAAGCTTCTGCTCCATCTCCTTTCACCGGCAGGGAGACCGATTCAGATTACAAATGATTTATGTGGTTTTTGGAATGGTTCATATCAGCAGGTGAAAAAGGAGCTTAAAGGGCGCTATCCAAAACATCCATGGCCGGATGATCCATGGAGTGCGATGCCGACACGGCGGGTAAAACCAAAAAATATACAGGCATAGAAAAAGGGGGGAAAATCCCCCCTTTCCATGCCCGGCGTTATGATTCAACTACTTTTTAATGTTATAAAATACTTCATGCCCCTTGAAAACAGATGTCGTGCAGAGTTCATCCTCAATCCGCAATAACTGGTTATATTTTGCAACACGGTCTGTGCGGCATAGGGAGCCTGTCTTTATCTGTCCGGAGTTTACTGCCACAGCAAGATCAGCAAGAGTTGTATCCTCTGTTTCACCAGAACGGTGTGATATGACTGTTGTATAACCGGCACGTTTTGCCATTTCTATAGCTTCCAGAGTTTCAGTCAATGTTCCGATCTGATTCAGCTTTATCAGGATTGAATTGGCAATCCCCTTCTGAATTCCTTCTTTCAGTATTTTGGGATTGGTCACGAAAAGATCATCACCAACTATCTGAATTCTTGCACCGAGGCGATCGGTCATAAGCTTCCAGCCTTCCCAATCGTTTTCAGCCATACCATCTTCAATAGAGATAATCGGATATCTGTTAACAAGATCTTCATAAAAATCAACAAGTTCTTTTGGAGTTTTTACCTTTTGAGCTTCATTCTCAAGTGTGTATACTCCATCTTTAAAGAGTTCCGATGAGGCAACATCCAGGGCAAGCAGGATGTCTTCACCAGGCTTATAACCGGCTTTGGTTATAGCTTCCATAATAACCTGCAGAGCTTCTTCGTTTGATTTCAGGTTTGGGGCAAAACCACCTTCGTCACCAACCGCGGTGTTATAACCTTTACCCTTTAAAACGCTTTTTAGTGCATGGAAAATTTCGGCGCCCATACGCAAGCCTTCCTTAAAACTTTTAGCACCAGCCGGCATAATCATGAATTCCTGAATATCAACATTATTGTCTGCATGAGCGCCACCGTTAAGAATGTTCATCATAGGGAGCGGTAATTCGCGTGCATTTGCTCCGCCAATATATCTGTACAGCGGCTGTCCGGCTTCTACAGCGGCAGCTTTCGCTACTGCCAGTGATACACCGAGTGTTGCGTTAGCACCGAGCTTGCTTTTGAATTCAGTCCCATCAAGTTCGATCATTTTCATATCTATGCCGACCTGGTCGTCTGCTTCCATTCCCAGAATTTCGTCTGCAATAACATTGTTAACATTATCAATAGCCTGTAGAACTCCCTTTCCGAGATATCTGTTTTTATCTCCATCGCGAAGTTCCAGAGCTTCCCTTACGCCTGTAGAGGCACCTGATGGTACCGCAGCACGCCCGAAAGCTCCTGATTCAAGAAACACTTCAACTTCCAGAGTAGGATTTCCACGGGAATCAAGAATCTCTCTTGCATATACATCAACAATCTCACTCATTTACAGCCCCCTTGCTTTTAATAAAGTGACTCGGAACGGTTAAATTCCGGTAAGGGGTTTTGTATACCACAAAAAAGAAAAAATAGCATCATTGAGGGGATAAAAATAAAATTAACATTATGTTAGTTGAAAATTCCGACTATTTGTGGTCGTTTACGGAAATTTTATTTTATCTTTTAAAGACAGTGCTTGTCTGATAAAAGCCTACAATACCAGTCTGTTAACCGCCACTATTGTTTTTAATAATGGAGCTGTATATAAGGATTTTTGCATATATTTTTATCTGGTAAATTTTGTATACAATTTAGTATTGACATAATTTTAAAACGCTATTATTATATCTTAAATTGAGACCATCCAATTGACGCAAAATATACCATCAGATTGACCTGAATACACCATCCAATAAACCATAATATATTGCGATTTCAATTAGTTTATTCGTTTTATTTTAGGAGATCTGCAGATTTGCAGATCATTTTATATTTTGTGTCTGAGTCTTGTCGGCTCGCACGAACAATTTTAAAAAGGAGTTTACAACATGGGACATGGACCCGCAGTAAAACTGGGCAGAGATGACGCAGCAGCCTACAAGACGAAGTTGGGAGTAAAGATGTTTGTTGTTTATACCATCGTTTATTTTACTTTCATCATCATTAACGCCACAAACCCAAAATCGATGGAAACCGTTGTTATGGGGCAGACAGCTGCAGTTATCTGGGGCTTTGGCTTGATCGGTCTTGCGCTTGTGCAGGCTGTCATCTACAACCATCTCTGCACTAAAGCAGAGTCAGAAATGAATAAGGGAGTTTAACAACATGATATACGCACAGTCTCCACTGGCGATCGGCCTCTTCATCGCATTTGTATCTTTCGTTCTCGGTTTGTCTTTCTATCTTGGTCGTAAAAAAAGTTCCGCTTCCAGCTACTATGCCGCTGGCGGCAATGTACACTGGTTCACAAACGGTATCGCCTTCGCCGGTGATTATCTCTCCGCTGCTTCTTTCCTCGGTATCTGCGGCATGATCGCAACTGCCGGCTACGATGGATGGATGTACTCCATCGGCTACCTTGCCGGTTGGGTTGTAGCACTCTTCCTTGTTGCTGAGCCTATGAAGCGCCTCGGTAAGTACACCTTTACCGATGCACTTGACTCTAAATTCAACTCCAAACCTATTCAGTTGACTGCAGCTATTTCAACTCTAATGGTTTCAGTATTCTACCTTATCCCGCAGATGGTAGGTGCAGGTGTTCTTGTGCAGCCGCTCCTTGGTTTGCCACATTGGGTTGGAGTTGTTATCGTGGGTGTTGTTGTTACAATAATAGTAGCCACTGCAGGGATGGCGTCAACCACCTATGTACAGTTTTTTAAAGGTGCGCTCCTTCTTATTATGTCAGCCGTTGTTGTTATAATGGTTCTGTTCCGTGGTCTCTCAACAACTCCTGTGAATAATGGTGTTGTCTACCATGATTTCAAGCCTATGACGGCAACGGAGTCAATGGTAATAAGTGACCCTGCCTATAGCGTTGTTGCCGGTCTTGACACCGCATTCGGTAAAGCTGGTTTTGTTAAGCTTGCCAAGGATGGCAAAGAGAGTATCTGGAAGTTTGAAAAAACTGATGCAGGATACAACCTTGAACAGACTCTTTATGTTACCACCAAAGAAGATGGTACTAAACTCTATAATGGCGCAGCAAAAGAAGCCGGCGAGTTCTTTCCTGTCGGTCATGTTAAGGAACTACGTATGAATGGCAAAGACGTGCTCACTACCGGTGCGGTCGGCCCTCTTGCATATCTCTCCGCAATTAAAGATTCAACCATTGTTCTCTGGGGTAAAAAGTATGTAGTAGACGGTCACGAAAAGACTGAAGTGTTCTATCAGAAGCCTACTCCGGGTACTCGTGTGCTTCGCCCTGGATTAAAGTTCAAGGTTGATAACGCGACTCCGATTGAGACCTTCAACTTCGTTTCTCTCATGTTGGCTCTTTTCTGCGGTACTGCAGCTCTACCTCATATCCTCATCCGTTATTATACGGTGCCGAGTCAGGCAGCTGCTCGTAAATCGACTATTGTCGCAATTGCCGCTATAGGTTTCTTCTACATTCTTACCCTTTTCCTCGGGGTTGGCGCGATGACTACAGGTGTTATTAACCTGACCGACAACAATATGTCAGCTCCACTGCTAGCGCTATCTTTCGGAGTCGTACTTTTTGCGGTTATCTCCTCACTGGCTTTTGCGACCGTTCTTGGTACAGTATCAGGTCTTATCGTTGCTGCCTCGGGAGCTGTTGCACATGACCTTATGGACAATTTCCTTGATATCAAAATGACCGAGGATGGTAAAGTCCGTGCCGGTAAAATCTCTGCGGTTGTTGTTGGCTGTATAGCGATATTCCTCGGAATAAAGTTTGAGGGGATGAACGTATCTTTCCTCGTAGGGTGGGCTTTTGCTGTCGCAGCTTCTGCAAACCTTCCGGCTATCCTCATGCTGCTTTTCTGGAGCAAGACAACCGCTAAAGGGATTGCAGCATCAATTACAGTCGGTATCGTCAGCTCATTGGGCTTAATCTTAGTCTCTCCCGATATGTATGCCGTTTACGGTCTGATTCCGAAGGATGCTCCGATCAGCTTCAACAGCCCTGCTGCTATTTCGATCCCGTTGTCGATTCTGGCTCTGGTAATAGTTTCTTTAATGACCCAGAATGATGTCAACCGTGGTCACGCTGTCGAATAGGAACCTGATTTATCTGTTTTTGATTTACTGTTATGTATTGCTTAGGGCTGCCCATTGGCAGCCCACTTTTTTTAAAGGATAGAGAAAAATGAAACGTTTTCGCGTAACTCTGCTTGTTGTATGTCTCGTTCTGGGTTGGCTTGGTTTTACCGACCTTGCTATTTATTTCCGTAATCCCGCCCCTCAGGTTATTGACATAGAGTCGCTAGCCAGTCAGGGAGCGCCGAGGGAGTGGCTTAAGGTTGAAGGTGGCTATAGAGATCTGCTGCAGGCTATCAACATGAGCGGTACAGTTGATATTACTTCATTTCTGATTCCGCTCAAGCGTTCAGAGAAAGATGGCAATCTGCAAATATGGTTTGAATCGCGTGATCCAAAAATTCTTGAGCTACTCAAGACTTATTATTTTGTTTTAGATACGGATGCAGATCGCGCAAAATTTATTAAAGAAAACCAGCAGCTTTTTATGGGTCGATACGATCTTAGCGGGATGACGGTAAGCAGTCTTATTGCGGATTCAAACAGGGGTAAGCTCAAGGAGCTTCTGACTAAAATGAAAATTCCGGTTTCGGAAAAGGTTGTTTTTATCAGCGAAGGGAAAGTCCCTTCAGCTCTTAGGGGGATATTCTTTGCTGTAATTGCTCTGCTTGGTCTGGGAAAACTTGCTTACGATCTTTTCAAAAAAAGCGAAAAGAGTTCTTAGCTCAAAAGTTATTCTGTTCTTTTTATCAACCGGGAGCGATGTCCAGACGGAAACGCGATGCTATAAACTCTTCAAATGATCTCACTATCTCTAAAGATGTATGCAGACGCCCCTGATCCACGCGATTAAGCATATCAGGGGAGATGTGGTTTGAAAGATTTCCTCCATTCGTGATAGATTCGAGCTGACCAAGCATACGCAGATCGCAGAGTATATTAAAACCAGCCAGTAGATTTTCCAGTTGATTGCTGCTTAGAACTCCTTTCTCTTTCAATTGAATCATCTTTATTTCAGTTCCGCCGCCGACAATACCAACAGAGAGTCCCAAGACTCTTATCCCCTCAGTTATTGCGAAGATTCCCGCAGTTTTAAGGTCGATTTCGCCCCGGTGATCCCCGCTCTTTTCTACTTTGAAGCCGCCAAAAAAACCGAGAGGCGGGCTGAATTTACAGGATTGAACAGCTAACTGCGTTAGAAAAAGAGTATTATGCTCTGCCCGCTTTGCAATATGAGCTTTTATAAGTTTTTCCATAGCCGGGTCACCGGCTATGGTGCGTAGATCACAGAACATACAGAAGTGGAGAATGTTCTCACTGCTGGGTTCCTCAGTCCATTCGTCAACCATATTCATCCACTCTGTAAGGCTTCGCCGCCAGAAAGGTTTACTTGCCATTATACCACCCGGGCATTCGTGTACACCGATATCGATCAGGCTCTTTACAAGTATATCAGAGAAATTTTCAAGAAGATTAATCTCGTCATCTGAGAGATCATCCGCGTAGATTACGGGGAGCTTTAGTGACACTCCTACTTTGTCTCTTGCCATTTTCTTAGCCATGGTTTATTTTCCTCCTTTCGTTGAATGGTGATTGACTATGCAATCAACCTGTAGTGAATATAATTGAGGGTAAACAAAATGTCAACAGAAAATAAACATAGTGTAAATTTTGTTTTAAATGAGATAGCCAAAAGCCATGGGTTCACCAAAGAAACAGAGATAGCGAGACATCTTGGCGTCTCCAAGCAAACCATATTGAATTGGCGTAACCGCAATTCTATTGGTGATTACTCTTTGTTTACTGATATTGGATATTCCGAAAAGTGGGTAAGAACCGGGATTGGGTCTATGTTTGCTGAGAATAAAGCGAAGTTAGGGCTGCCTCGTCCAGAAGGGGCTTTTGATGTTCCGCAGGCAAGCAGGAGGATACCAGTTATCAGTTGGGCTCAAGCAGGAGTAGAAGGCTTTTTTGTGGATTCGCATGTAGTCGGTGGAGGGTTCACGGATATTTCGTGTCCATACGACGTTTCAGATCCGTCAGCTTACGCACTGGAGATTTCCGGCGATAGCATGTTTCCAAAGTATGAAGATGGTGACTATGTAGTAGTGAGTCCGGCCAGGGGAGTGCAGACAGGAAACGATGCTATTGTAAAGTTGAGAGACGGGCAGATCATGGCGAAGAGGATCAAGGCGAAAAATGGGGAGTTCGTTTTGTCGAGCCTGAATCCATCTTATGAAGATCTGCACTATAAGGCAGAAAACATCTTATTTATGCACCGGATAGTTTGGGTTAAGCCGAGAGGGTAGGAATGGGGGGAGCATGATAAGAAGTTATGAAGAAAAACCCTTTAGCGGGATGACTGTTTGGAGTATTTTGATAGGAATCATATTTATTGCATCAATACTATTATTTAATTTCTACCCGTTCTCTGGCAATAAAACAGTAGTTGAAAAAAGTTGACGAAACAAGAAGTATTAAATAAACAAATTAGTGGGTTTGGATTTGTATATCAAAGAGAAATCGCTCTATTCTCTGGTAAATACGAAATGCAGCCAGAAACAACAAAAGACATATTAATATATTACTCGAAGAAACATGGAGAGCTTTCAGATTCTTTTGAACACATGGATGAAGGGATAAGCAGCACAATTAAAGAAATAAGCGATAAATGGATGGTCAAACCCTCAGTAGTAGCAAGTCTTTTAATTGATTTTGAGACAGTCACCAGGGATAATAATAAATGCGCCGACTATGGTGATAATGCCCCCGAATGATCGGAGAAACACCCCATGATTTTCCAACAGGCGATACATAAGCGATACATTTTAAAAAACAGAGATTTTGACAACAAAAAAGGCTTCAAGGGAAACAACCCTTAAAGCCTTTATTTATCTATGGTAGCGGAGGCCGGACTCGAACCGGCATGAGGTTGCCCTCGGCAGATTTTGAGTCTGCTGTGTCTACCATTTCACCACTCCGCCAAAGAGCTGTTACTTATAATTCAGATAAGAGCGCTCGTCAAGCATTATCAAACCAGTAATTTGTTAATAAATGTGCGGTTGAAAATAATTACTCTATTTTACCCTCCGAGATACTTTGTTAATTCGTCCGCCAAGGTTGTCGGGTGCAGGAAACGGGCTGGTATTTTGTCGCTACCAAGGAAATCTTTTGACCATGCCTGACGCTTAGTCCATGCCATTAATTTTTCCCAGCCACTCCATGTGGAAAAATCAACGCCATGAATATTTGTTATCTGTTCAAGAAAAGTTTGTTCGTATCCAGCCATTTATTCCTCCTTTGATGGGAGGGAGCATATTTTAAGCACGCTGATACTCTTTTAAAAATGCTCCTTTGTATTCAATAAAGCGCCCTTCTCCAATTGCGTGTCGGATTTCAGCCATCATTTTCAGGTAAAAATGGACATTGTGTATTGCAGACAGAACTGCAGATACAACCTCATTTGCAAGAAAGAGGTGGTGAAGGTAGGCTCTTGTGAAATTCTGACATGTGTAACAGTTACAGCTAGGGTCTACAGGGAAAAAATCACGTTTATAATTTTTATTAGTTATCCGAATCCTGCCACGCCGTGTAAATAGAGTTGCGCTTCTTGCATATCTTGTTGGAATAACACAGTCAAACATATCAATCCCGCGTTCTACGCTTTCCAGAATATCTTCCGGTAATCCTACGCCCATCAGGTAGCGTGGTTTATTTTCCGGTAAATGCGGTGCTGTAAATCCCACAATTTTTTTAAGAAGCTCCAACCCTTCGCCGACGCTAACTCCACCTATTGCATATCCGGGAAGATCAAGTTTACGCATCTCCTTGGCGCACATTTCACGTAAATCCTCATATACACTCCCCTGGACTATTCCAAATAGTGCCTGACCGTTATCTGTCATGGAGCTTTGACACTCTTTCAGCCATTTTATAGTTTTTTTAGTGGATTTCTCAGCATAAGTTCTGTCGCAGGGGTAGGGGATGCATTCGTCAAAAGCCATTATAATATCAGCGCCTAGATCCTGCTGAATTCTTGTAGCCGTCGCCGGATCAAGATATATTTCCGCTCCGGTAACTTCATGTTTGAAATAAACACCATCTTCAGTTATCCGTTTATTAGGAAGAGAAAATACCTGGAATCCACCTGAATCTGTCAGTATCGGCTTATCCCATGCCATAAATTTATGGAGTCCACCCGCTTTTTTGACTAAACCTTCTCCTGGTTGTAAGTGCAGATGATAGGTGTTTGAAAGAATTATCTGTGAACCTGTATCCTTTATCTGTGCCGGAGTAAGCGGTTTCATGGCTCCATGAGTTGCTACAGGCATAAAAATCGGAGTCTCAATTTCACCGTGTAAGGTCGAAACAATGCCAAGACGGGCGGAGCTGTGAGGATCCTTTTTTAGTAGTCTGAAGTACATTAACTCTCCAAAGTGATTCAGTTTGTCTATTCAGTATAATCAGCATACTGTATGACCTTAGTATCAGAAGGCAGTTAAAAAAGCAATTTGTGAGTGACAAAAGTGAGGCTTGGTAACATTTAAATTCTACTTGTATACACAAAAGAGTTGCAATTTATTATAACGATGTTTAGTATCACTCCGGTTTGAATTGATATGAGTATGCTTAACCTTTGATCCAAGCATCTACATAACTACTCAAGGAGGTTTACGAATGAAAGTTGTCTCCAAGTTCTATTGGCGCGGTCCCCCACCTGTTAACACTAATATCAATAAAACTATCCCCATGTTGTAGTGAAACTAATTTATTTGTTGAATAACGCTATTTAAAAAGGAAGGAATGCTATGCAATTTACCTCGTCATCCATCGGCAGAAAGATCCTGATGGCGATCACAGGCCAGGCTATGGTGCTGTTCGCTGTCGTACATCTGCTTGGTAACAGCTCCATCTTCGGGTGGCTCAATGGCGGTATCAACGCCTATGCGGAACATCTTCACAGTATGCCACTGCCTATAATATTAGGGTTTCGTCTGGCACTGCTGGCGATTGTTTGTGTTCATATCTGGTTTGGTATTCAGCTGACTCTTGAAAATAGAGGCGGTCGTCCTCGTCAGTATGCTGTGAAATCGACCCAGAAGGCAACTTTTGCCAGTGAAAATATGATCTGGACAGGTGTTCTAATCGGGCTTTTTCTGTTATATCATTTAGCTCACTTCACATTTCAGATTATTAGTCCTGAAACAGCAGCCCTTAAAAATCTTGTGCCTTTGCACAGTGATCTAGTTCCAAATGTTCTGGGAATGGTAGTTGCCGGGTTCAAAAACTTCTTTGTGTCATTCATATATGCCGGTGCAATGGTTGCACTTTTTCTGCATCTTTCTCATGGCATTCAGAGCTTTTTTCAAACGATTGGTTGGAGTAATGATAGGAGTCAGCCACTTCTTGTTAAATTCGGTACTCTTGTCGCACTCGCCCTGTTTCTTGGTTATGTTACCATCCCGCTGACAATTTTTGCCGGCATTCTGAAAGGTTAAGGGGGTTATTGTGATACTAGACGGAAAATGTCCAACTGGACCTATTGAACAAACATGGGATAAGCACCGATTTGATCTTAAATTGGTCAATCCAGCAAACAAACGTAAGTATAACGTAATTGTTGTTGGTACCGGGCTTGCCGGTGGCGCTGCTGCTGCTTCACTTGGTGAACTTGGTTATAATGTACAGGCTTTCTGCTATCAGGACAGCCCGCGTCGTGCTCATTCGATTGCTGCACAGGGTGGCATAAACGCTGCCAAAAATTATCCTAATGACGGTGACTCAATTTACCGTCTCTTCTATGACACTATCAAAGGTGGAGACTTCCGTGCGCGTGAGGCTGATGTTTGGCGTCTTGCCCAGGTTTCCAACAATATAATTGACCAGTGTGTTGCTCAGGGTGTCCCTTTTGCCCGTGATTATGCAGGTTATCTCGATAACCGTTCTTTTGGCGGTGCCCAGGTTTCACGTACATTTTTTGCGCGTGGTCAGACCGGTCAGCAGCTCCTGCTTGGAGCTTATTCTGCTCTATCCCGCCAGATTAAAGCGGGTACTGTCAAGATGTACGATCGCCGCGAAATGCTCGATCTTGTAGTGGTAGACGGCGTCGCTCGCGGTATAACTGTTCGTAATCTGGTGACAGGTGAAATGGAAAGTTACGCTGCTGATGCGGTATGTCTAGCTACCGGTGGCTATGTAAATGTATTTTACCTCTCCACTAACGCAATGGGATGCTCAGTTACTGCTAACTGGAAGGCTCATAAAAAAGGTGCCTTCTTTGCCAACCCTTGTTACACACAGATTCATCCGACCTGTATCCCACAGGCTGGCGACTATCAGTCTAAGCTGACACTTATGTCAGAGTCACTACGTAATGACGGACGTTGCTGGGTTCCCAAGAATAAGGCTGATCTTGGTAAGCACCCGAATGATATTCCTGAGGCTGATCGTGATTATTACCTTGAGCGTAAATACCCCTCCTTCGGTAACCTTGCTCCTCGTGATATTGCATCGCGTGCTGCTAAAGAGCAGTGTGATGATGGTCGTGGTGTCGGTCCTGGCGGTCGTGGCGTTTATCTTGATTTTTCATCCGCTATCAAGCGGGTTGGTGCTGACACTATTAAAGAGCGTTACGGCAACCTGTTTGAAATGTATGAAAAAATTACGGATGAAGATGCTTACAAGCGTCCAATGCGTATGTATCCGGCTCCCCACTATTCAATGGGCGGTCTCTGGGTCGATTATAACCTGATGAGCAATATCCCCGGTCTGTTTGTGCTGGGTGAAGCCAACTTCTCAGTACACGGAGCTAATCGTCTTGGTGCTTCCGCTCTGATGCAGGGTCTGGCTGACGGTTATTTTGTAATTCCATACACGATCGGTGGATATCTTGCTACTGTAAAGCCGGGTCAGGTTGGTGTTGATAACGGCGAGTTCAAAAAATCCATCGAAGATGTTAAAGCAGAACAGGATAAGCTGCTCGGAATTAATGGTAAAAAGACCGTTTTTGAGTTCATGCGTGAATTGGGCGGTCTTATGTGGGAAAATTGCGGTATGGCTCGTTCAAAAGAGTCTCTTGAAGTCAACCTTAAGAAGATCCCGGCGCTTCGCGAAGAGTTCTGGAAGAATGTTAAGGTTACCGGTTCTGGTGCTGAACTTAATCAGCAACTGGAAAATGCCGGACGTACTGCAGACTTCCTTGAGTTTGGTGAGTTACTCTGTCGTGATGCTTATCACCGTAATGAATCCTGCGGTGGTCACTTCCGTGTTGAGTATCAGGACGAAGGTGAGGCACAGCGTGATGATGTAAATTACTGCTACGTTGGTGCATGGGAGTACAAAGGTGTTGGTAAAGAGCCGGAGCTGCATAAAGAGCCGTTAAAGTTCGATAATGTACATCTCGCCGTAAGGAGTTACAAATAATGAGCGATCACAAGACCATGACATTGACACTGATCGTGTGGCGCCAGAAGAATGCCAACGATCCCGGAAAATTCGAGACCTATACAGCAAAAAATATTACTGAGCATCACTCATTCCTTGAGATGCTTGACTGTGTTAACGAAGATCTTATTCACGCAGGCAAAGATCCGATAGTTTTCGATCACGATTGTCGTGAAGGTATCTGCGGAATGTGTTCACAGGTTATTAATGGCGCACCGCATGGCGGTCAGGATCGTACAACTGTCTGCCAATTGCATATGCGTAAGTTTAAAGATGGTGATACAATCTACATTGAGCCGTGGAGAGCCCGTGCTTTCCCGATTGTACGCGACTTAATTGTTGATCGTTCAGCCCTTGACAAGATAACACAGGCTGGTGGTTACACATCATGTCATACCGGCGGTGTCGCAGACGGCAACGCTATATTGATTCCAAAAACTATTGCCGATGAGGCTATGGATGCTGCTGAATGTGTAGGGTGCGGTGCATGCGTTGCAGGTTGTCCAAATGGTGCAGCAATGCTCTACACAGGAGCCAAGGTTTCACAGTTGGCGCTTCTTCCGCAGGGCAAAGCAGAAGCTGCACAGCGTGTTAAGAATATGACTGATGCTATGACTGAGTGTGGTTTTGGTAACTGTACTAATCATTACGAGTGTATGGCTGCCTGTCCTAAAGGTATTAATGTCAAGTTCATAGCAAGAATGAATAGAGAATTTATTAAGGCACAGTTTGCTTAACAACTATTTAAAGCAGGTATGAAGAGTGCATAAAACGGGGCAGCCATATTGGCTGCCCCGTTTTATTAAGGAGTAAATGTTTGGTTGATTTAGACTTTGTTCGCATAGAGTTTGATATTGCTACTGATATTCCAACATTATTGTTACCTGAATTATTCAGTTGTTTAAGATCGTTTGAAATGCATTTCAAATCTCTCTCCTGCAGAGCCCACAATATGGCTAAATGCTCTATGTCCGTCTTCTGTAGTGAGTGTCCGTATAAAATTGTTTTTGGGCAGGAGCTCTCGCCTGATCCCGAAATTATTAGAAATCATCAGAAGCCATCTTTGCCTTTCTCTTTATATATTGATTCAGTTGATGACAATATTTTATCAACTACTGTAGGTCTAACTGTTATTGGTTTAGCTATTGATTATCTAGAGATATTTTATTCGGCATTGAAACTTCTGATTGTAACTTCTGCTGAAATATCGCTTAACATAAGGCAGTATAAATTGACGGTTTATTGTCTGGATTATCACTCTGTAAGATATGAGATCTCTGATGCCACTTCATTCAGAGAAAGCATTATACTGCTTTCCGCACAAAATATTGTTCATAACTCTGTAACCTCAGATTCTATAAAAATAATTCTAAAATCACCTCTGCGACTTTTACAAAACGGGGCTATTGCACATTATTTTGATTTTGCGACGTTTTTCCGCTCTCAATTAAGGCGCTGCTCTTCTCTTTACTCGTATTATGGTACAGGAAGGCTTGATCTTGATTTTGTCGCTCTCTCTATGGCTGCAAACAATGTAATTAATTTGAAAGATGGAGTACATTTTACATCACTAAAACTTACCGACAAGCTTTTTAAAAACCGGGGTTTGCTTGGTACTGCTGAATATGATGGGCTGATTCAAGAGATGTCTTCATTACTAATTCTAGGCAGTTATTTTAATGCCGGTAAGTCAGCTGCTTTCGGTTTTGGATTTTATAAGGTCGAGGTGATAAATGATTAAAGTCCTATTTGTAAAAAAGAGAAGAATTAATTTTATTGCAGAACTATTAAGAATATCAGCATTTTTTATGCTGCTGTTTACTGGTTGTGCAGCGGTTAAATCCGATGATATTATTGACTTCAGCGGTACTGCTTCAATCGAGTCACTTTCCAGTAACGCTTCTCTTGTTTACTCAAACAGCGAGAGGAGTATATCCGGAACAGGTATTTTTATGTTTAAAAAACCAGATAAGCTGCATTTGGTTCTCCTATCACCATTCGGCTCCGTTCTTCAAGAGGTGTTTGTCACAGGTGATATAATTACGATAATTGATTCAGGGAACGGAAATGCTTTTACAGGTAATTACAATGATCTGCCGTCGGAAGGTAATCTGACTGCGTGGAGACAAATTCATTGGATTGTTGACATCGATCTCCCTGATACTCTTCGCCGTACAGCTCTGATTAATCGAACAAATCGCTTTGGAGATAGAGAGGAGGCTGCTTTTAAAAACGGTCTTTTAAAGTCAAAGTCTACTGAGATGGGGGGGGAGGTCATATACAGTAATTATGCAGGGGTGGATGGTGTGGCAGTTCCTCTTGAAATATTATATAAAACGAAGAGTGAGGAACAATTTTTAATTCAGTTTGATGATCCTGAAATAAACAAGGGGATGCCTGATGCTTTATTTCAAGCAAATCTGAGTAAATATCATCTTTATCCTCTCTCGGTATTAAAATGAAGCTTGTTTGTTGTCATCTTGTTTGGTTGACAAAATGTGCAGTTGAAAACTAATATGATCGTCAGGAAAGTACATCTGGATTTGAAAGGATTTTATGAAGGTTATAATATTGCTAGGAGATGGTATGTCTGACATTACCTACAGTCAGCTTGACAATAAATCGCCACTTGAATACGCAGCTACTCCTAATATGGATTTCATGTCTCAACACGGTTTTGTCGGTCTCGCAAAGACTGTTCCAGATGGTTTGCCCCCCGGAAGCGATGTAGCAAATCTGTCTGTATTCGGTTATGATCCGCGCAGTTGCTATACTGGACGCTCTCCTCTGGAAGCTATCAGCATGGGGGTAAAACTGGGTCCTGATGATGTTGCGTTTCGCATGAATCTTGTCACTCTAAAACCTCAGGGAAGTTCAATCTATATGCAGGATTTCTCTGCCGGTCATATATCTACTGCTGAAGCCGGCGAACTTGTAGCTTCTTTACAAAAAGAGCTTGGTAGTTCAGAAATTGAGTTTTATGCCGGAGTAGGGTACAGGCATTTAATGGTTTGGAGAGGTGGTAAGGATAGCATATCTTCGACTCCACCGCACGATATTTCCGGTAAAGCGATACTGGATTCACTACCATCAGGCGACGGATCAGATGTACTTAACAATATAATGAATCATGCTCAAATGGTTCTGCACTCTCACCCTGTTAATGTGAAACGAAAAGAAGAGGGTAAACTACAGGCAAATTCAATATGGCTCTGGGGGCATGGAAAGATACCTCAGATTGAAAAGTACTATGACCGGTTTGCCCTCACCGGTGCGGTGATTTCTGCGGTGGATCTGATAAAGGGGATTGGAATTTGTGCCGGACTTGATATTATCAATGTTGAAGGTGCTACCGGATATATTGATACAAACTATCTGGGCAAGGGGGAGGCTGCACTTGCCGCTCTTGAGGATCATGATTTTGTTTATGTCCACGTTGAGGCTCCTGATGAGGCTTCCCACGCCGGTAGTATGGAGAATAAACTAAAGGCTATTGAGGATTTCGACCGCTTTGTGGTCGGTACTATTCTTAATGGGATCAGTAGGTATGAGGAGTATGCAATTCTTTGTTTGCCTGATCACCCTACGCCGGTTAAGTTTATGACGCATACTTCTGACCCGGTTCCATTTGTTATTTATAGAAACGGCGGTGCAGAAGGGAATGGCGCAGATTCTTATTCTGAATCTGCAGGAAAGGGTACCGGGTTTGTTATTGATGGTTATAAGCTGCTTCCAATGCTCCTTTCTTGAATAAAATGATCTGTAACTTGAAATCGTCTGTTTTAATTATAATAAGTACTATCTGTTGCGCTTTATTAGCATTTTTACTCTTCTTTACTTTCTGCCTGTTCACTTCTCCGGGTAGTGGATCTGTCGTATACGATCTTTCTTTTCCTTCAGGAAGCGGAATTAAGAAACTGGCAATTGAGTTGAAAAAAGCCGGAGTAATTCGCAGCTCATGGCATTTTGTTATATTAACCCGCCTGAAAGGCAATTCGCACAAATTGAAGGCGGGTGAATACAGGTTGAATGACGGAATGACCCCCGATACTATTTTGTCTAAAATAGTATCGGGGGATGTTGATTATCGTAAATTTACGTTGCCGGAGGGGTATTCAACTTATCAGGCTGCTGAGCTGCTTGAGCAGAAAGGATATTTCAATAAAGAAGATTTCTTAAAAAAATGCAGGGATAAGTTGTTATTGGCTAAACTCGGTTTGAAAGAAGCAGCCAGCGCTGAAGGTTATCTTTATCCTGCAACATATAATCTGCCAAAATTGTGCAGTCCGGAACAGTTACTTGATCAAATGATCGGGCAGTTTAATAAGGAATTTTATAACATAACGAAAGGTGAGGTTCTAGAGCCTGTTAGTCGCCATAATATCGTTACATTGGCTTCTATAATAGAGAGGGAGGCTGTCTCTTCTGAAGAAAAGTGCATTATTTCTTCGGTATTTCATAATCGTCTACGGGTTGGTATGCCGCTGCAGAGCGACCCGACTGCAGTTTATGGTATAAGAAATCAGCCTGGTAAAGTGAGCAAAACCGATATACAGATAACTTCACCATATAACACATATCTCAACAGAGGACTTCCACCCGGGCCAATCGGAAATCCCGGGCGGGACTCTATGCTGGCCGCAATGAATCCTGCAAAAACAGATTATCTTTACTTTGTTGCCCGTAAAGATGGTACTCACCAGTTTTCTAGAACACTCGAAGAGCACAACCGCGCGGTAGTCAAATACCTAAAGCATTAGATATTATATGGAATAGGGGCTTACTGCTTTACTATATCAATAATAGTCAATTCCGGCGGTGCAAACAGGCGCATTGGAGGTCCCCAGGTTCCGGTGCCGCGTGACACGTAAATTATGGAGTCCCTCTTGGTGGTTGTTGTACCACATGGTATTGCGTGTTTGAGTTTTACAATAAAATTAAATGGGAAAATCTGTCCACCATGAACGTGTCCGGATAATTGAAGATCAAATAAAGCGTCACTTGAAGGTACAATGTCTGGACGGTGCTTAAGTAATATATTAAAACGCTTCTTGGATAGTGAGTTTAACAGTTCTGTTTCGGTTCGAGGGTTATAATTATTATTTACGTTGACTGCCAGATCATCGACTCCAGCTATTGTTATACAGTTTTCAGTCTCAACCCGCTCATTCCTCAGCATTTTAAAGCCTGATGCATTGGTAAAAGAAGTTGATTGTTCCACTCCTGCGTACACTTCATGATTTCCGACTACACCAAATTTTCCATAAGGTGCAGATAGACCAGACAGTATCGCCGCAAGAGGGTTTAAAGTGACAGAAGTTTCATCATGGTTAAGTTTACCGTCAACCATGTCACCTGTTGAAACAATTATATCAGGAGAAGCTGATTTTATTTTCTCTATTAGTTGATTTAACCTTTTTTCCTGATAAAGCAGTCCGATGTGAAGATCTGAAATCTGTGCAACTCTGATTCTGGAAATATTTGGTGGCAATTTTAAGGTTCTGATAGTGATATGTTCTAAACTGATCCGGCTTGCTTCTATATATGCATAACAACTTGTAATAATAGCAATAAAAACAGCTATTCTGCCGGAATAGATCCTCATATATCCGTTCCGTCGACATTCCTTACGAATAGCTTTGAATAATAATCTGTAGAGTATGTAGGCAATATCCAGAAAAAGTAGAATGGAGCATATTATAAACAGAAACCCCATCCATATATAACCCGGCCAGGCAAAAAGCGGTGCAAGTCTGCTTAAACCGGACTTTTCTATAATCCTTACCAAAATCGGGATAAACGTCATTACTGTCATCCAGGCTGATAGTACGAATGTGGTATGTCGATTCTGGTTGAAGCTTTCCCGCATCCTTAAGAAAAAGTACAGATGCATACCGCCGTACAGTATGAGAAATGATATCAGAAAGAGGTACATCTGATATGTTCCTTTACTCCAGCAAAGGAGAGTCGATGTATTGGTGAAGGACCAAGTACTCTGATTCTTTCCATGTGAACTGCGCTTCCATATCCTTTGTGAGCCGAAAATCCATACCCTGGAAATGTAGAATCCATCTCAGTCATATAGCGATCACGAGTTACTTTTGCGATAATAGACGCTGCAGCGATAGATATGCTGAGGGAGTCCCCCTTAATAATAGTTTTCTGCTGCAGCAATGTTTCGATTTTACAGTTCCCGTCTATCAAAAGGTAGTCTGGTTCGGGTGAAAGTTGTTGTACGGCAGATAGCATAGCAAGGCGTGTTGCCTGCAAAATATTGATTTTGTCTATCTCAGATGCAGTAACAACTCCAACTCCTATAGAGACTGCATGATCTTTTATTACATCGAAAAGCTTTTCGCGTTTAGATGAACTGAGTTTTTTTGAATCATCTACGCCTGGCAGAAGCAAGTTTTCGGGAAGAATTACTGCGGCGGCAATTACAGGACCGGCAAGTGGGCCGCGACCTGCTTCATCAACTCCCGCAACATATTTAAAATAGTTTCTATATGCCGCCTTTTCAAATTTAAGTGTATCTATTGATGTAGAAGAGAAGAGTTCTCTCTGTTTAACCATGTCAGCTCCTAAAAGTGTTTAAAATAAAAAACCCCGCTTTGGCGGGGTTTTTTATCAGCTTATTTTGCTACCGGAATATATTTCTTTTCACGGATTCTTGCCGCTTTACCTCTCAGTTTACGGAGATAATAAAGCTTGGCACGACGAACATGACCGCGAACCATTACTTCAATGTTGTCAATGTTTGGTGAGTGAAGCGGAAATGTTCTCTCAACTCCGATGTTATTGGAGATTTTGCGAACGGTAAAAGTCTCTCGAACGCCACCATTCTGACGGGCTATGCAAACGCCCTGATAAGCCTGAATACGCTGTTTGTCACCCTCAACAATTCTTACATGTACTTTTACCGTATCCCCAACTTTAAAAGGGACAATATTCTTCTTCATTTGTTCAAATTCCAGAAAATCGATGGTGTTCATTGGTTACCTTCCTCCTGTATTATACTCGATGTTTAAGTCTGTGTATCTTAACGTTCTGTACCCAAAAGCCGGTCAAGCATTATTGCTGCAGCCGATCTGACTGAAAGGTGGTTATATAAACCATTTCCTGCTATCGGTTCAAGGATAATATCGGCATTCTTAAAACAATCATCCGTTAATCCCCAGCCAGTTCCCAATAAAAGGATATAAGGCTGGTCTGATTCATTTATTAAAGATCTGAAAGCTGAGATCGAAATAGAACCGGATCGTTCGGCAGCCCCTGTAATTGCTATCCGAACCGGTTTTACAAAATGTTTCTGAAAATCATCAACAGCTGATGCTATGGAAAATGTAACACGAACTATATCCAACGCCTCTTTACGGTCGGGATTATAGTTAGATCCCCATCCGTCCTGCCAGTGACAGCTTATTCGTTCGGCAAGCTTTCGCTGCTCCTCAGAAGGGGTCACAATATAAAAACGATCAATTCCGAAAGTTTTTGAAGAACGCGCTATATCATGCTGATCAAGATTTGTCAGAGCAGAGGTGACAATCTCGCGATGCTTGTTATAAACAGGATAATGAACAAGGGCGACTGCCAGATTCCTACATCTCACAGGACTCCTCCAATTCAATTTCCTTAAGCAATATCAGGTCTTCACGATTCAGAGCGACATTCAACAGCAAATCAGGGCGTAAAGATTTTGTTTTACGCAAAGACTCTTTGCGGCGCCATCTTCTTATTAATTCATGGTTTCCGCTAAGAAGTTCACCCGGTACTTCTAAATTATTAAAACTTGGAGGACGCGTATAATGGGGATGCTCCAGCAAGCCATCACAAAATGAATCCAATTTTGCAGATTCATCACTACCAAGTACTCCCGGGATAAGTCGAGATACAGAATCAACGATTGCCATTGCTGCTATCTCGCCACCTGATAGTACAAAATCACCAAGTGATATATCATCCTCAGCGTAAATAGAACGGATTCTTTCGTCAATTCCCTCATATCGACCGCATAAAATGATCAAGCCAGGTCTTTTAGAGAGATCAAGGGCGACAGAGTTTGTTAAGCGGCGCCCCTGAGGTGAAGTAAACACAACGGTAGAGTCAGGGTGTAACGCTTTTACTGATTCAATACATGCGGCAACCGGGGGTGCCTTCATCACCATGCCGGCGCCACCTCCGTAAGGGGAGTCGTCTGCAGTCTGGTGGCGGTCAGTTGACCAATCTCTTATATTGTGTAACGAAATTTCAATGAGCTGTTTATCTTTTGCTCTGTTAATTATACTTTCATCAAATGGTCCGGTGAACATACCCGGAAACAGAGTTAGTATGTCAAAAATCATAAATCGAGCAAACCATCAAGAGGTGTTATAACCATCTTTTTGCCCGTAACATCTATATGCTTTATTACGTCGCCTATCGATGGAATCAGGTATTCCTTAGATTCACTGCGTACAACATAGATATCATTACTGCCGGTTTCAAAAATATCAACAAGAGTGCCAAGAAGTTCCCCATTATCTACAAATACCGAAAGACCAATAAGGTCACGCCAGTAGTACTCATCTTCATCAAGAATCGGCAGGTCACTCTTTTTAATACAAAGATCAGACCCATTTAAGGAGAGTACCTGATTAATGTCTGTGAACCCGTCAAAGCCTAATATGAAGCCGCCCGAGTGAGTGGAAACAGTTTTAATTGAATACTCTCGAAGAGCACCATCACTCCCTTTAAGGAAAGCCGATGGTGCAGATTGAAGGCTTTTGATATTTCCGGAATAGGAAAAGACTTTAAGTAATCCTTTAATTCCATGAGTACCGATAATCTTGCCCACCGGTACCAATTCATCATTATCAATCATTTATTCCACAATTTTCAGTATAGCTTTTTTCCCGTCTTTTGTAGATATGGCATTAAGTATGGTGCGAATAGCCTTTGCAGTCCGCCCCTCCTTACCAATAATCCGCCCCATATCCTCTTTCGCAACGGTTAAACCGATGATCAGAGTACCTTCCTCTATCTCCTCAGTTGCATTTACTTGAGTCGGGTCATCAACCAGTGCTTTTGCAATGCTTTCAACAAGAGTCTTCATGGCGGTATCCTCTGATGCTCAAAAAGAGTAGTAGACGCGAACCGGAAAAACTGTATACCTTATTTTATTTGGTTGGTGCTGCAGCTTTGTCTAAAAGTCCGGCATTTTTCAGCAGCTGGCGTACAGTATCAGTTGGCTGGGCTCCCTTGCTAAGCCATTCTGCGGCTTTTTCTGTTTTTAGCTTAACGACAGCCGGATTTTTTGTAGGATCATATGTGCCCACATTTTCAATAAAACAACCATCTCTTCTGCTGCGTCCATCTGCAACAACGATCTGGTAAAAAGGTCTTTTTTTAGCGCCTGCACGAGCAAGCCTGATTTTTGTAGCCATTGGTGATTCCTCCTGAATTTGTGTTTCCTGTCGAATTTTATCTTTTTTGCACGTAGTAACTGAATATCAATGGAATGGTGGTTTCATGCCTTTAGCAAGTCCTGTTAGTCCCCCCATCCCCTTAAGCATTCCTTTGGGACCCATCTTCTGCATCATTTTCATCATCTTCTGGGCTTCGGTAAATCTTTTCAGCAGCATATTCACTTCCTGAACAGTTGTTCCGCTCCCCTTGGATATTCTTAAACGTCTACTGCCATTAATTATTGAATGATTCGCACGCTCTTTTTGTGTCATAGAGCGAATAATTGCCTCAATACGTTTTATTTCATTCTCACTCGGCTGGGCACCCTTCATCTGCTTCATCATTTTTCCCATACCGGGGATCATTCCCATAATTGATTCAATAGAGCCGAGTTTCTTTATCTGCTGCATCTGAGCAAGAAAATCGTCCAGATCAAACTGATTCTTCTTTAGTTTGTCCTGAAGTATGGATGTCTCTTTTTCATCAAAAAGTGACTGCGCTTTCTCAACAAGAGTAAGAACGTCGCCCATACCAAGAATTCGGGAAACAAGTCTGTCGGCATGAAAAACTTCGAGAGCATCGAGCTTTTCGCCAAGTCCGACAAACTTAATCGGTTTGCCGGTCACAGCCTTGATAGAAAGTGCCGCTCCACCTTTTGCATCACCATCAAGCTTTGAGAGAACAACTCCGGTTATTTCGAGGCGTTCATTAAAACCGCTGGCAATAGATACTGCCTCCTGACCAGTCATGGCATCAGCAACGAAAAGTATTTCACGAGGCTGTACAGCGGAATTAATCTCACTAAGTTCATTCATCAGATAATCATCTATCTGATGACGCCCGGCTGTATCCAGAATTACGGTGTCATATCCATTAAGTTCAGCGAACTTTATAGCATTTATACAGATATCAAGCGGCTTCTGATCTGCGGTAGAAGCAAAGACCTCAAGAGAAAGTTGACGCCCAACAGTCTTCAGCTGTTCTATAGCCGCCGGTCGATAAACGTCAGCAGATACGAGAAGTGGTCGGCGTTTCTGTTTTTTTAGAAGATTACCAAGTTTGCCGCAGGTGGTTGTTTTACCGGCACCCTGCAGACCCACCATCATAATTGCCACAGGCGGTTTTGCAGCAAGGTCAAGAGAGTTGTTCTCACTCCCACCCATAATTGCCACAAGTTCATCATGAACAAGTCTGATGACCTGCTGCCCCGGTGAAAGACTGCTAAGAACCTCAGTGCCGACAGCTTTTATCCTGACATTTTCTACAAAATCTTTGACAACCTTAAAATTAACATCGGCTTCAAGAAGAGCCATGCGTACTTCGCGCAGAGCCTCCTTGATATTGTCTTCAGTCATTACTCCCTGACCGCGAAGCTTCTTGAAGACTGATTCCAGTTTGTCAGATAAGTTGTCAAACATCTTGCGTGATTATGCCTTGGTTAAAGAGTTATTCCAAAAGGGGGTCACTATAAAGGCGAGTTACCTTTGATGTCAAGAACTTTTTGCTTTTAAACCTCTATAAAGACGGTATTTATACAGATTCCCATATAATTTCATAGTGAGTATCACTATCTTTTCGATAGATGAAGAGCGGGAGTAGATTTTCTGATTTCAGGGTAAAAAGGACACTCTCATTAAGCTCGCTTTCATAACGGATAGCAAGTCCACAGTCAGTCGAAAGTGCTCGGGGTGCAGGAATAAGAAGTATAGGAATACCACTCTTTTTAAGGATATTTTCAGCTTTCATTACACGATGTGCAGAATTAAATACTGCAAGTAATTGACCGTTTTTTGTCACTTATAGATCTCCCTTAACTCAAATCCAATGTTGTAATGCTGGTTGACAAAAACAAAATGTATTTCTAGTATGACTGCCAAGGAGTTGTATATGGAAGACATATTGCTTGTTTCGGGACTCGTGGTTTTTGCTTTGATTGTTAGTATACCGTGTGGTTACATTCGACAGAATTATCCAAAATACTCATTTATGTGGTTTCTGCTGATTCATCTGCCGATTCCGTTTATTGTGCTTGTGCGAATCAAATCAGGGGTAAGCTGGCATATTATACCGTTAACGCTTGCCGGTTCGGTTGCCGGACAGATTTTTGGTGCAGCTGTTAGCCGCCGGAGAAGAAACAGTGCAGAAACGTCCTAGAATGCCTTTTCCATGCCACCTGTCCCGGATTGTCAGAGATAACCTGGCGGGGGCCGGTCTGTCGGCAACATTACAGGAGGCTGAAATATGGCGTGTATGGCCGGATGTAGTTGGTGACACACTATCCTCCCGCGCTCAGCCTCTGCGTATAATTAATGGTACGTTAACCGTTGCCGTTTCCAGCGCTCCATGGATGCAGGAGCTCCGATTTATGACTGCACTTTTAAAGGAAAAACTCAACAATTCCCTAGGCGGCGAGGTGGTGAGGGAAATAGTCTTGAAAACCGGCAGGCTAAATATCCCAGAAATTGAAAAAGAGGATAAAGTTTTACCCTGCCGGACTTTGAAACCTCAAGAGCTTGCCTGGATTGAAGAGCAATCAGCACCAATTGAAGATTTAGAAACAAGGCTGGCTTTTATGGATCTTCTTAAAGTAAGTCTTGAAAAAAAAGTCTGATCACGCTCTGGTAAGCTGTCTGTATTTAATACGGTGAGGAATCTCTGCAGCTGCCCCCATACGTTTTTTACGATTATCTTCATATTCCGAATAATTTCCCTCAAACCAGACCACCTTTGAATCACCTTCAAATGCCATTATATGCGTGGCAATACGATCCAGAAACCAGCGATCATGCGATATAACAACAGCACAGCCTGCAAAATTTTCCAGAGCTTCTTCCAAGGCTCGCATTGTATTAACATCAAGATCATTGGTAGGCTCATCGAGTAAAATCACATTTGCGCCACTTTTCAGCATCTTGGCGAGATGCACCCTGTTTCTCTCACCACCAGATAGCATTCCGACTTTTTTTTGCTGGTCACTCCCTGAAAAGTTAAAACGCGATACATAAGCTCTTGAGTTTACCAAGACCTTTCCGAGTGATATAGTCTCCTGTCCTTCAGAAATCTCTTCCCATATACTCTTTTCAGGATTCAAGGCATCACGACTCTGATCAACGTACGCCAACTGTACTGTTTCACCTATACGGAAAGATCCGGAGTCAGCATTTTCCTGGCCGGTTATCATACGGAACAGAGTCGTTTTGCCCGCACCGTTAGGGCCAATAACGCCAATAATTCCCCCTCGCGGGAGACGGAATGTCATCTCCTCCACAAGCAAACGATCTCCGTAACCCTTGGCAACATTTTCCGCCTCAATAACGATATTGCCAAGGCGCTGACCGGGGGGGATATAAATTTCAAGTTCCTTGGAATGTTTCTCGCTCTCTTGAGATACCATCTCTTCGTATGAAGTGATACGAGCCTGAGATTTTGTGTGACGACCCTTTGGAGACATTCTTATCCACTCAAGCTCACGTTTTAGAGTCTTCTGACGATCACTCTCCTGTTTTTCTTCATTTGCCAGACGGTTCTGTTTCTGCTCCAGCCAGGATGAGTAGTTACCTTTCCACGGAATTCCTTCGCCGCGGTCGAGTTCCAGAATCCATCCGGCAACATTATCCAAAAAATAGCGGTCGTGCGTAACAGCAATTACCGTCCCCGGATAAGAGTGGAGGTGATGCTCCAGCCATGCTACAGTTTCAGCGTCCAGATGATTTGTCGGTTCGTCAAGCAGCAGTATATCAGGTTTTTTTAAAAGCAGTCTACATAGAGCTACTCGACGTTTTTCGCCACCAGACAGGACTTTTACAGGTGTCTCACTCTCCGGACATCGCAATGCATCCATTGCCATTTCAAGCCGCGAATCGAGATCCCATGCATCCAGATGATCAAGTTTTTCCTGTAAAACAGCCTGACGATCACACAATTTTTCAAAATCAGCATCAGGTTCAGAAAATTTATCAGTGATAGCATTAAATTCAGCCAGAAGATCTACAGTCTCCTGCACCCCCTCCTCAACGATCTGGCGCACAGTTTTAGAGTCATCAAGAAGTGGTTCCTGCTCAAGATAACCGACAGAATAGCCTTGAGATAAAACCGCCTGCCCGTTAAAATCCTTATCTACACCAGCCATTATACGCAATAATGATGATTTACCGGAGCCGTTAAGTCCAAGTACTCCAATCTTGGCGCCGTAAAAATAGGATAGTGATATATCTTTAATAACCGGTTTTTTGTCATAGAACTTGCTGACCCTCATCATTGAATAGATTATCTTATTTGGTTCAATAGCCATTATTTTCCTCCATATGTCGATACTGAAACGAATTTCACTTTTACACGTCGTCTAGACTCTATGTCAAATGCTTTGGAAAACTTTTTTGCATGAAAATTTCTGTTGAATAAATACTTGACAAAAAAGACTAAAATGGTATTGTTTGATCAAATTAAATCTAAGGGGGATGGATAATGAAGACAAATATTCAAGATGAGATTAAATACTCCATACAAACAGAAAAAAATGCTATGAATTTTTATCAGTTCGGTGCAAAAAAAATGGAGATTCCGGAAGCTAGACGTATATTTGAACTGCTTGCAAATGAAGAACGTGAACATGCCGCCCAGTTTTATAAAATTTATAAAGGGGCTGATATTCCTTCTCTGGAAGCTTTCCTGGATTCTCCTCCGGATAATGAATCCGCATGGATTTCGACAATTAATCGTTTGATATCTGCTGATTTTACAGAACAGAAAGCTCTTGAACTTGCGATGGAGCGAGAGAAAAACCTTGAAGAGGCTCTGCTCGAAACTGCTTCAAAAGTTGATGTACCGGAAATTAAGGCGGTTTATGAGTTGAACGCAAAAGAAACACATCATCATTACGAGATGATAGAGTCAGAATATGCACGGCTAATGGGGATGGTTCACGAGACTGATATTGATACTTTTGTTCGTGAATAGCTTCAAAGTTGAAGAGAATATAAACCAGAAGGGGGCTTGCTATTAAGCAAGCCCCCTTCTGGTTTATATTGTTATCTGTCTCTTAACCGAGTGTGTTTACAAGTTTTGTTAAGCGGGAAACGTTCCTAGAAGCTGTTGAACTGTGAATTACACCCTTAGTGGCAGTCGCATCAATGACAGGAATTGCAATTTTGAGAGCCGCTACTGCAGCGTCCTTGTCTTTTGCTTCTACCGCTTCACGAACACGCTTGATATATGTCTTCAGCGTCGATGATATATGACGATTACGCGCGGTTTTCTTTGCACTCTGCTTGATTCTCTTAATTGCTGACTTATGATGAGCCAAACTACACCTCCAAAAATTCTTTGAGTAAATTACCTAAAATAGTAAGCTAGCTATCTAGCACTATGACTAAAGTTGTGTCAAGAAAATTGTATTGCTGTGCTTAAGTTTATGGCTGCAGTCAGTCGTCTTTTCTTATTCTTACAACCTGACTGACGCCTGGCATATTTTCAATTTCCCTGTCATTCAGAGTCTCTGTGTCTCCAATTACACCGATTATTGTTCTGTTTACTCCTGTAGATTGATGTATATCAAAATCTCTGGTTATCAGATATTCCTTAATTCTGTCCAGATAAGTTTCCTCTGCGTGTGTTCTCATAATAATCAACATGATGTCTGAACTCCCTTAAACTTCATCTGAATGTGACATTATTCTTTCCAGGCGTCGCGATTCGTCAACAACCCTTTCAAACATTCGTACAATTGCTTCGTCATCAAGCGGTCCGGGGTTTTCTTCCTTCATCCGGTTAAATATTCTTTTTTCACGATCAGGGTCAAATACCGGAAGATTTAACCCTTTTTTTGCGTGACCTATCTCAAGAGCAAGACGTGCCCGTTCATTAAATATCCGGAGCAAAACATCGTCAAGCAGATCTATCCGTTTGCGTATTTCGTTAATATCCACGTTTGCCTACTCCTCTAAAACTTCATTTTCACAAAACTGTCCTTTATCCCGTTGACATCGTCGCGATCAGGGTAGTCTATCGTATAATGAAGGCCTCGCGATTCTTTTCTCATCTGTGCGCAGGTCACAATTAATTTTGCGACGGTAGCTATATTACGGAGTTCGATAAGGTCGGAAGTTACGTTAAAGTTCCAGTAATATTCCTGGATTTCGGATTGAATCAGCTTAATACGATGCATAGCACGTTCAAGTCGTTTATCCGAACGTACTATTCCTACATAATTCCACATAAAGCGTCTTATTTCATCCCAGTTTTGAGAAACTACAACCGTTTCGTCACTATTTGTAGCGGTTCTGGAATCCCATTCAGGGATTGAGCTCAGATCATGCTGTACATCTCTAATGGCATTGGAAGCATGAATGTATGCTCTTCCGGCATAAACTGCCGCTTCAAGGAGAGAATTACTGGCAAGACGGTTAGCGCCATGGAGTCCCGTGCAGGATGTTTCACCAATGGCGTATAAACCGGGTATGTCTGTTTCAGCGTTACTGTTAACATAAACACCGCCACAGAGGTAATGGGCTGCGGGGACAACCGGAAGCCAGTCCTTTGTCATGTCAAGCCCAAACTCCATACAGGTCTGATAAATGTTTGGAAAACGACTCCTGACAAAATCAGCCGGCTCATGAGTTATGTCGAGAAAGACACTATCG
The DNA here is from genome assembly GCA_028683855.1 of Desulfuromonadaceae bacterium. Classification (GTDB taxonomy): domain Bacteria; phylum Desulfobacterota; class Desulfuromonadia; order Geobacterales; family Pseudopelobacteraceae; genus JACRCG01. The sequence goes on along the minus strand of JAQUHA010000007.1, from coordinate 21,438 downwards.
TCACCGCTTATTTTCATTTCATTATCTATTGCGCGTGCAACTATGTCACGTGGAGCCAGATCCTTTAATTTATGATATTTCTCCATGAACGCCGTGCCGTCGCGGCGGCGCAGAATAGCTCCCTCGCCCCGGACAGCTTCGGAGATTAGAAAAGATTTTGCAAGCGGATGAAAAAGTGTGGTTGGATGAAACTGCATGAATTCCATATTTGCAATTGTGGCGCCGGCTCGATATGCCATTGCGACTCCGTCGCCGGATGCGACATCCGGGTTACAAGTATAAAGGTATACTTTACCGGCACCACCGCTCGCAAGCAGAGTTATTCTTGATGAAAATGTACATACGTTACCGTTTTTGATATCTAGAACATACGCACCACGGCAACGGTTTTCTTCGGGCGAAACGCCTTCGGTTTTAGCGGCAGTTATCAGATCTATTGCGATGTGATATTCATATATAGAAACATTGGGGTGCTGACGTACTGCCTCAACAAGGGCGCGTTCAATCTCCCTGCCCGTTATGTCTTCGGCATGGAGAATGCGGCGTGCGCTATGTCCGCCTTCGCGAGTCAGGTCATAACTCTCGCCGCTTGTGGTGAATTTTACGCCCCATTCAATGAGATTCCGTATAGTCTGAGGTCCCTCCTCAACGACCATTCTTACCACGTCTTCATGGCAGAGTCCTGCACCGGCAACAAGTGTGTCGTCAACATGGGCGTCAAATGAGTCTTCATCAGAGTAAACAGTTGCTATGCCCCCCTGTGCATATTTGGTTGCTGATTCGGAAATATCACGCTTAGTGACAATGGCGACTTTGCCACTATTTGCAGCCTGAAGAGCAAAGGAAAGGCCGGCAATGCCGCTTCCGATAACCAGAAAATCAGTTTCAATGCGCATGGAATAAATCATCCCTTCATTTATCGTGTGTGAAAACGAGCGGGATTATTCTCCTCATCGCAGCTTTTGTCAAGTGAAGAGGGTAAGTCAATGGTAAGTTAAAAACATACGGAACGGTTTCATTTTGCCCCCTCTATAATGTTTTTGATATGATCAAACATGGAACTGATACAAGAAAAAAGTTCAAACAAATTGCATTCTAGCGGCGCTTTTAGTATAGTGCGCAACCTGATGTTTCGACCCATACCAAACAATGCAGCAAGGATCTGAATGATGAAAGAAATTCTCTCCGGCAATGAAGCCATAGCACGCGGTGCCTTTGAAGCAGGATGTCTTGTCGCATCTGGTTATCCTGGTACACCTTCAACAGAAATTCTCGAAAATACTGTACAGTACGCTGATATCGACTCCTCATGGGCTCCCAACGAAAAAGTTGCACTTGAAGTTGCTATAGGTGCTTCCTTCGGAGGTGCCCGTGCTCTCTGTACTATGAAGCACGTCGGTGTAAATGTAGCTGCAGATCCCCTCTTTACTCTCTCTTACACAGGTGTGAACGGTGGGCTTGTACTGATTGCGGCTGATGACCCCGGTATGCATTCGTCTCAAAATGAGCAGGATAGTCGTAATTATGCAAAGGCAGCCAAAATTCCGATGTTAGAGCCTGCAGATTCAGAAGAGTGTAAGGAGTTTACACGGCTTGCGTTTGAAATGTCTGAACAGTACGATACTCCGGTAATTGTTCGTACCGGAACCAGAATTTCTCACAGTAAATCTGTTGTAGAGTTTGGAGAGCGGATCACTACGCTGCCGATACCAAAGCTTGTAAAAAATGCTGCAAAACTGGTTATGCTGCCGGGTAACGCGAGGGTCAGGCATCCACTTGTTGAGGCTCGTATGCTGAAACTGTCGGAAGATGGCGTTACCATGCCGATTAATAAGATTGATATAAGGAATAAAAAAATCGGGATCATCACATCCGGTGTCTGCTACAACTATCTTCGAGAGGTTTTGCCTGAGGCTTCAACCCTTAAATTAGGTATGGTACATCCGTTGCCATATGATTTGATAAGTAAATTTGCCGATCAGGTCGATCAGCTTTATGTTCTGGAAGAGCTGGATCCTTTTATAGAAGAGCAGGTAAAGGGGATGGGAATTGCCGTAAGGGGTAAGGATCTATTTTCTCTCTGCGGAGAGCTTACTCCCGGCATAATCCATGATGCCTTCTATCGCACCGGACTTTTCCCGGATCTTAAATCTCCTTTTGAGAATGCTGCCTCAGATACCAAACTGCCGCAACGTCCACCTAATATGTGTCCGGGCTGCCCTCATCGCGGGGTTTTTTACGCACTTAACAAGCTTAAAGCATATGTAACCGGCGATATTGGTTGTTACACACTCGGTTTTCTTCCGCCGCTATCTGCTATGGATACCTGTGTATGTATGGGTGCATCAATCGGTATGGCAACAGGAGTTACAAAAGTTGTCTCGGACGAGGAGAAGAAAAAGGTGGTTGCAGTAATAGGTGACTCAACTTTCCTGCACACCGGTATTAACGGACTTATGGATATGGTTTACAATCAGTCTCCGGCAACTGTTGTTATACTTGATAACAGAATAACCGCAATGACAGGGCGTCAGGACAATCCTGCTTCAGGTTTTACACTTATGGACAGCCCGACGGTTGCAATTGATTTTCCAATGCTCTGTAAATCAATAGGTGTTAAAAATATAAGGGTGGTTAATCCTTTTGACCTTGATGAAACAGAGCGGGTGCTTAATGAGGAGATGAACCGTTCCGAGACATCCGTTATTATCACCAACAAACCGTGTGTTCTTGTCAAGCGTGAAGGGGTTTTTCAGAAAGAGCCGCCATATACTGTAAGTGAAGAAAAGTGTACCGGTTGCCGTGCTTGTCTTAAAATCGGCTGTCCGGCTATAGAGTGGCGAACATCCAAAGACGATGTCAAAAAAGGTAAAGCCCACATTGATGCGCTTCTCTGTACCGGTTGCGATGTATGCCGCCAGCTCTGTAAGTTTGAAGCAATTGGAGGTGTAAATTGAGTGCAGATCAGATAACCAACATACTTCTAGTAGGCGTCGGGGGGCAGGGTATTGTGCTGGCTTCCGAAATTCTCTCCGAAACCTGTATGCTTGCCGGTTTCGATGTAAAGAAGAACGAAGTTCACGGTATGTCCCAACGTGGTGGAAGCGTTGTATCTCACGTTCGTTATGGAAAAGAGGTCTTTTCTCCAATTGTACCTGAAGGGGAGGGGGATATTCTGTTCGGATTTGAACTGATGGAGACCTGCCGGGCATTATCCTATCTGAAACCTCAAGGCTCTGTAATTGCAAATGATCTACAGATTCCTCCACCTTCTGTTTTGATGGGGAAGGAATTGTATCCGCAAAATTTGTCTGAAATTATAAAATCTCATAGCGCTGATTATATTCTGGTTGATGGTCAGGGGCTGGCGATGAAAGCCGGTAATGTGAAGGCAGCCAATACCGTTCTGCTTGGAGCGGTTTCAAAAAAGATGAATATTGAAGAAGATTATTGGCTTAAGGCTATCGAAAAAATGGTTCCCTCTAAGGCTGTCGATGTAAATAAAAGTGCATTTCTGCTTGGCAGGGGCATCTGATGACTATGACTTTACTTGATTCAATACTTGAAGCCAACAGAGTGTTTGTGCGCCCGAACGCATTTCCTCCGCTCTCAAAATCTCCCGCCAGACAGTTGGCAATCTTTACCTGTATGGATACTCGACTCGTCGACTTTCTTGAACCTGCAATGGGGATTAAAAGGGGTGAAGCAAAAGTTATAAAAAACGCAGGCAATACGATCTTTGACCCTATGTCCGGCGGGGTTATACGCAGCTTAGTAGCCGGAATTTTCATGTTAGGTGTTGAGGAAGTGATTGTAGTCGGGCATCGTGATTGTGGTATGGCTGCTCTTGATGCTGAACTTCTGATACAGAAAATGATTGAACGCGGAATATCTCCGGATGTTATTGATATAAATGTACCGGATATGCGGCAGTGGCTCGGCATATTTTCGCACCCTGTGCAGAACATAGAGCGAACCGTTAAAATAATTCGTCACAACCCATTGATACCTGAAGATGTTCCTGTACATGGTCTTCTGTTCTGTCCTGATGATGGTCATCTTGATCTTATTGTTGATGGTTATGCAAAAAAAAGCTACGCCTCCCAAATTATATAAAGTTATCAGATGAGGTTACTGAGTATGTATTTCAACGAAGAATTTGAGACCATGCCGAGGTTGGCTCTTGAGTCTCTGCAACTCAAGAGACTTCAGTCTGTACTTGAGAGAGTATATGCCAATGTACCGTTTTATAAGTCTTCTTTTGATAAAGCAGGTATAAAGCCATCGGTTGTAAAAAGCTTGAGCGACTTGCAGCATCTTCCGTTTACAACTAAGCAGAATATGCGTGATTCTTATCCATACGGACTCTTTGCCGCACCTATGGAGGAGATCGTCCGTATTCATGCATCCAGCGGGACTACAGGTAAACCGACTGTTGTTGGATACACATCAAGAGATATTCAAATCTGGTCAGAGCTTATGGCGCGTTCCTTTGTTTCAGCAGGGGCCCATAAAGGGGACATAATACATAACGCATACGGTTATGGTCTGTTTACCGGTGGATTGGGAGCTCATTATGGTGCCGAACTCCTTGGAGCGTCGGTTATTCCTATCTCGGGCGGTAACACCAAACGACAGATAATGATAATGCAGGATTTCGGATCTACCGTTTTGACCTGCACCCCGTCTTATTCACTTTTTATGGCAGAAGAGGCAAAGGCTGAGGGGATTGATTTTAAAAAGCTTAAACTTAAAGTGGGCATTTTTGGAGCTGAACCGTGGTCTGAGTCAATGCGTGTAGAAATTGAGGATAAACTGAATCTCGCTGCTATTGATATATATGGACTATCCGAAATTATGGGTCCGGGGGTTGCTATTGAGTGCATTGAGGCAAAGCGCGGTCTTCACATTTGGGAAGATCATTTTATACCGGAAATCATTAACCCTGAAACCGGTGAGCGACTCCCTGAAGGCGAAAGGGGTGAACTGGTTATAACCACAATCACTAAGCAGGGGATACCATTAATACGCTACAGAACCCGTGATATTACAACTCTTACTTATGAACCTTGCCTCTGCGGTCGCACGCATGCCCGTATTTCACGCATGAGCGGGCGTTCGGATGATATGCTTATTATTCGTGGTGTTAATGTTTTCCCTTCACAGATCGAAGCTGTTCTCGTCGGCATTGAAGGAATCGAGCCTCATTATATGCTTATCGTTGATCGTCAGGGAACGCTGGACACTCTTACCGTTCAGGTTGAAGTCAGTGAGCAGCTTTTCTCTGATGAAATAAAAGTGCTGCAGGCTCTTTCCCATCGGGTTGAAAAAGAGATAAAAGATATGCTTGGAGTAACGTGTTCAGCCAAACTGGTTGAGCCAAAGACCATTCAGCGCAGTGAGGGTAAGGCAAAGAGAGTTATTGACAACCGCAAACTGTAGGGGGACGACATGAAAGTTGAACAGATATCTATTTTTATTGAAAACAAATCCGGCCGTCTGGCTGAAATTACAAGAGTTCTGGGCGAAGCCTGTGTAAATATACGGGCATTATCACTCGCTGATACCAGCGATTTCGGTATCTTAAGACTTATAGTTAATGATGGTGAGAAAGCCAGCAGTGTGTTGAAAGAAAAGGGCTTTACTGTAAACATGACCGAAGTTGTTGCGGTGGAGGTTCCAGACTGTCCCGGAGGTCTCTCTTCAATTTTGAAGACACTGGACGGAGCGGAAATTAATGTCGAATATATGTATGCCTTTGTTGAGAGGAGTGGGGGGAATGCGGTTATAATATTCCGTTTTGACGAAACCGACAAAGCAATAAAAGTTCTGCAAGCTAGCGGATTTATTATGCTGGAAGGAAGTCGCCTGTATAATATGTAGCTAAACTACTATTGGAGGTCAAAATGAAAAAAATGTCGTTACTGTTGAGTACTGTCTGCATGATCCTGATTTCTGCAACTGTTTCGTTTGCGTCTGGTACTGTAAAAATCGGTGCTCTTTTTGCTGTCACCGGACCAGCATCATTTCTGGGTGAACCTGAAAAGAGAACACTTGAACTGCTGGTAAAAGAAGCTAATGCTAAAGGTGGAATAAACGGCACAACGCTTGAGGCGGTTATTTATGATACGGGTGGTGATGCCACCAAAGCTGTTCAACTGGCAACAAAACTTATAAAAGATGATAAGGTCAGCGTTATAATCGGACCAAGCACAACCGGTGAAAGTATGGCGGTTATTCCTGTCGCTGAAAAATGGAAAATACCTCTTATTTCCTGTGCTGCCGGTATAAAAATTACCGATCCTGTTAAACAGTGGGTATTCAAAACCCCTGCGAACGATCATATAGCAGCCGGTAAAATTCTTAATTATATGGCTGGCAAAAAGCAGAATAATATTGCATTGTTGACAGTTACCGATGGTTTTGGTGCTTCCGGTCGTGAACAGATCAAAGCACTTGCTAAACAGAAGGGTTTCAATATAGTAGCTGATGAAGTGTATGGTCCGAAGGACACAGATATGACCGCACAGCTAACTAAAATTCGTGGCATCAAGCCTGATGCGATAATTTGTTGGGGTACTAATCCAGGGCCGGCTGTTATTACAAAAAATGTAAAACAGCTTGGAATAAATACACCTCTTTATATGAGTCACGGAGTTGCCTCTAAAAAATATATTGAACTCGCCGGAGCCGCTTCTGCAGAGGGGGTAATGCTCCCTGCAGGTAAGCTTGCCATTTACGATGCCCTTCCAAAGGGTGACTCACAGTATAAAATGTTGAAGGAGTATGACAATTCATTCAAAAAAACTTATGGTACTGAAGCATCAACTTTTGGCGGTTACGCGTATGACGCCTTTCTGCTCGTAACTAACGCAATTAAGAAAAATGGATCCACACCGGAACAGATTCGTGCAGGAGTTGAGCAGGCTAGTAAACTTGTCAGTATCTCAGGTGTATTTACTATGACACCTAAAGATCATAACGGACTTGATCTGTCAGCATTTGAAATGGTCAAAATTGTAAAAGGTGACTGGGCATTGCTTAAATAATGAAAATATTCTCTGGAGGCGTTAAATGAAGTTAAAATTTATAAATTTGATTTTTGCAGCCGTAACACTCCTCTTCTCTACTAATGTTTTTGCAGCGGAGACCATTAAAATTGGTGCTCTGTTTGCTGTAACAGGTCCGGCAGCTTTTCTTGGAGAACCGGAACGTAACAGTGCCAAAATGGTGGTGGATGAAATTAACAAAGCCGGTGGAGTTAAAGGGCATAAGCTGGAACTTGTAGTTTATGATACAACCGGTGACGCAACAAAAGCAGTTCAGCTTGCTACCAAACTGATCAAGGACGACAAGGTAATTGCTATAATAGGTCCAAGCACTACGGGCGAAACTATGGCTGTAATTCCTGTTGCAGAGAAGGGGCAGGTTCCACTGATATCATGTTCAGCCGGAAGCAAAATTACTGATCCGGTAAAAAAATGGGTTTTTAAAACGGCTCAGAATGATTCGTTAGCAGTCGGTAAAATTTATGAGTATCTACAGAAATCCAAGCAGACGAAGGTTTCAATACTTACCGTTTCTGATGGTTTTGGAGCTTCCGGTCGTGAACAGCTGAAAAGTCAGGCTGCCAAATATGGTATAACCATTGTTTCAGACGAGACATACGGTCCAAAAGATACCGATATGACAGCACAATTAACAAAAATCAGAGGTTCAAATTCACAGGCTGTTATCTGCTGGGGAACCAACCCAGGACCTGCTCTTGTTGCTAAAAATGCCAAGCAGCTTGGAATTAAAATACCTCTCTTTATGAGTCACGGAGTCTCTTCTAAGAAATTTATTGAACTTGCCGGTGACGCTTCAGAGGGGATAAAGCTTCCATCCGGAAAAGTTGTTGTAGCTGATATGTTGCCAGCTGCAGAAAAACAGAAAAAATCACTGATGGCTTTCGTAAAGGATTACAGTAAACATTATAAAGCAGAAGGTGACCACTTTGGAGGTCATGCCTGGGATGCTGTCATGTTGATCAGAAATGCGGTTGAAAACGGAGCGCTTACTGCTGCGGCAATTCGTGACCAGATTGAGAGCACAAAAAGTTTTGCAGGAATCGGCGGCAGCTTCAACTACTCTCAAGCTGATCACGCTGGATTGGGTAAAGATGCCTTTGTACTCGTAGAGGTTAAAAACAAAGATTGGTCAATTGTAAAATAAGCTTTAAATTAAATGATTTCCACAGTAGGGGCGAACCTTCGTTCGCCCCTACATTTATGAGGTACAATGCAGTTAGATCAGATACTACAGTACACATTATCCGGCTTGTCAACAGGTGCAATATACGCATTGATCGGTATCGGTTTTTCAATTATCTACAACGCGACAGGCATCATAAACTTCGCCCAGGGTGAGTTTGTTATGCTCGGCGGTTTATTTACCCTGACTGGTTTACAGCTTCTTCACCTACCACTTTGGGCATCCGTACCGTTCTCAATAACTGCTACTACCGTTATAGGAATTTTATTCGAGCGACTTGCCATACGACCACTCCGTCAACCGACCCCCCTTAATCTGGTCATTATTACGATCGGCTGCAGTATTTTGATCCGTGGTCTTGCAATGCTGTTTTGGGGTAAGGATACTCATGCAATTCAATCCTTCTCTGGTGATAATCCGATTGCTATCGGTGGAGCCACAATTCTTCCTCAACACATCTGGATCCTTGTCGTAACCCTGATAATAATTGCTATAAACAAGTTTTATTTCTACCATACAATAAGCGGCAAGGCTATGAGAGCCTGCTCCTATAATCGTCGCGCAGCCGGTCTTGTAGGAATAGATGTGCGTCGAATGGTGCTGTTCTCATTTATTATCAGCTCTGCAATGGGGGCTGTTGCCGGTATTATCGTAGCACCTCTTACAATGACCGCATACGATGTTGGAGTTATGCTCGGTTTAAAAGGTTTCTGCGCGGCAATAATAGGTGGAATGAGCAGCGGTATTTCAACAGTTATCGGCGGATTAATTCTCGGAGTTCTCGAATCACTTGGAGCGGGTCTCATTTCATCCGGCTATAAGGATGCAATTGCCTTTATTATTCTGCTCTTAATACTCTTCATTCGTCCGCAGGGACTTTTTGGCAAAGCCGATTCGGAACGGGTTTGAATCTATGAAAAAAGACTTTTTCTTATTTATCGGTTTCTCAATAATTATCATGATGGCACCACGTTTTTTTGCTGGTGGTTATCTGATGAATGTTCTGGTTTTTGTCGGTATAAACACGATGCTGGCAATAGCGCTAAATCTTCTGCTTGGATATGCCGGGCAGATATCTCTTGGACACGCCGGGTTCTATGGGCTTGGTGCATATCTATCTGGTGTTATGACCACAACCTTGAATATGAATCCATGGCTTGCAATGCCTCTGGCGGCTTTAATAGTCGGTTGTCTGGCATTTATGATAGGTCTGCCTATTCTTAAATTGAAGGGGCATTATCTTGCGATGGCTACGCTTGGTCTTGGCATTATTATGTACATAGTTTTTAACGAAACTATTGAATGGACCGGTGGACCCTCCGGATTATCCGGAATACCAAGTCTTGAAATTGGAGACATTGTATTTGACTCGGATGTAAAAAATTACTACCTGATCTGGAGCGCGGCACTCGCTGTCATGCTTTTTTCGCTTAATCTTGCTAATTCGCGAGTTGGCAGAGGGTTGCGGGCGGTGCATGATTCAGAAATAGCAGCACAGGTTCTAGGCGTTAACGCAAGGCTGCTGAAGGTCGAAATATTTGCTCTATCAGCCGTTATTTCATCCCTTGCCGGCAGCTTGTACGCTCATACCATGACATTTATTTCTCCGACTTCATTTGGTTTTAATTTTTCCATCGAATTATTGACAATGGTTGTAATCGGTGGGCTTGGAAGTATTTACGGCTCCTTCCTTGGAGCTGCTCTACTGACACTTCTTCCCGAGATTCTGCGTGGTGCAAACGATTATGATATTATAATATACGGAGCACTATTGATACTTATGGTTATGTTTCTGCCAGGTGGATTGGTGCGTGGAATACCAACATTGTACAGAAAAATAGTAAAGGTGAAATCAGAGGCAAACCATGCTTGAAGTTTCTGCCGTAACTCAGATATTTGGAGGTGTAACAGCTCTTGAAAATGTCTCTTTTTCAATATCAAAAGGGGATATTACAGGCGTAATAGGGCCAAATGGAGCAGGAAAAACTACACTCTTCAACATTATAACCGGTATTTACAAACAGACTGCCGGAAGAGTTATTCTGGAGGGGAGGGATATTACCGGATTGCCTCCGGAGCGTTTAGCCCGCCTTGCTATGGTGCGTACATTTCAAAACATTGAGCTTTTCGGAGCTATGACTGTGCTTGAAAACGTAATGGTTGGTATGCATACAAAAAGCACCTCAGGACTTCTTGCCTGCGCATTAAAGATGCCGTGGAGTATAAGCGAAGAAAAAAAAATACGAAAAGGCGCAATGAAATGGCTTGAATTTACAGGCATTTCTGAGCTTGCAGATCATACTGCCGGAAGTCTTCCATTTGGAAAGGGGAGGCTTCTGGAAATAGCTAGAGCGCTTGCGGTTGGTCCTCGTATAATTTTGATGGATGAACCGGCTGCCGGTTTAAACAGTCACGAAACTCTCGGATTGGCTCAGCTTATAAAACAGATAAGAGATCTTGGTATAACAGTGGTGTTGGTTGAGCACGATATGGAACTGGTTATGGATATATGTGACAGAATCATTGTTCTTAATCTCGGCAGGAAACTTGCCGAGGGAACCCCTCGTGAAATACAGGAAAGTAAAGAAGTTATTGCAGCGTATTTAGGAGATGACGATTAATGCTGCGACTTAAAAATATCAATACATATTACGGTAAGGTCCACGCACTTAAAAATGTTTCACTTCATCTCGGTGAAGGAGAAATTGTTACATTGATAGGTGCAAACGGAGCCGGTAAAACCACAATTCTAAACAGTATATCCGGTGTAACTCCCGCATCAGCAGGAGAGATAATATTTAGCAAAGAAAACATTGCATCACTATCACCGGATAAGATCGTTCAGCTGGGTATTTCTCAGGTACCTGAAGGGAGACAGGTTTTTAAGCCGCTTTCTGTCGAAGACAATCTGGAACTTGGAGCCTATCTTAGATATAGAAACAGAGAGAGCAGAACTTCCATCCACAAGGATATGAATGAAGTTTTCACTCTCTTTCCGCGCCTTGAAGAGCGTAGAAAACAGCTGGCAGGTACTATGTCGGGCGGTGAACAGCAGATGCTTGCAATCGGGCGTGCATTAATGGCAAAGCCGAAAATGCTTCTTCTTGACGAACCTTCCATGGGTTTGGCTCCGCTTGTTGTGCAGGAGATATTTCGTGTCCTTGAACAGTTGAGGCAGGAACACGGTACTACAATTCTGCTAGTCGAACAGAATGCAAAAGCAGCTCTTAAATTAGCCGACCGTGGTTATGTAATGGAAACCGGTAAAGTCATTCTTGAGGGACTGGCTAACGAACTGCTTGAAAATGCCGAGGTGAAAAGAGCTTACCTTGGCAAGGATAAAAAGGAAATGTGGGAGCGGTAAATTCCTGTTAATGTGAATAAAACCTTAATTTAAAAGGCATTTACCAATGCGTTTTCCAATGCGCCTCAATTATGATCTAGCCAGATACATAATAGGCAACAAAATAAACAAAATCACAAAATACCCACTGGTTCTGATGCTGGAACCTACTCATCTATGTAATCTTGCCTGTTCAGGTTGCGGCAGGATACGTGAATATTCTGAAACTATTCAGAATATGATGTCCCTTGAGGAGTGTCTTGATTCTGTAGATGAATGTCCTGCTCCGGTTGTTACAATTACCGGTGGAGAACCGTTTTTATATCCTCATGTACATGAGCTTATAGCTGCGGTTTTGGAGCGCAAAAAGCATATTTACCTCTGCACAAACGGAATCCTCCTTGAAAAAGAATTAGATTTGATGACACCTCACAACAACTTCACAATCAATGTTCATATGGATGGACTTGAGGAGACCCATGATCGGATTCTTGAGCGGAAAGGGGCATTCAAAACCGCTTTCGAGGCTATCAAGAAGGCAAAGGACAAGGGGTTCAGAGTCTGTACAAATACTACTATTTTTAAAAACACGGATCTTGTTGAAATTGAAATACTTTTCAGTAAGCTTGAAGAGATCGGGGTTGATGGAGTTCTTGTTGCTCCAGGTTTCGGATATGAAGCTGTTGGTGAAAAACTGTTTCTTGAACGGCGTGATATTGAAAAGAAATTTGCAGATGTCTACGAAATGAGCAAAAAACATCGTTTTTTCTCCACACCTATGTACCTCAGATTTCTTAAAGGTGAGAAAAAACTGGACTGTACACCATGGGGAAATCCGACGCGCAATCCTCTCGGGTGGAAAGCACCATGCTATCTTATTACCGACCGCCACTATCCTTCTTTTAATGAGATGATGGAAAAAACCGACTGGATTAAATACGGAGTTGGAAAAGACCCCCGTTGCTCCCAATGCATGATGCATTGTGGTTTTGAACCTACTGTAGTGAATGAAATAGGTAAAAGCTGGAAGGACATACTCGAGATGTTGATCTGGAATATGACGTGAAGTTTTTGATGGATTAAGAATGTTGCTGAAACAATAATAATCATTACGATAAAACAGGCATTTAGAGCTTGACACCGTACATATTACCCGAACCCTGGGGCTCCACTAACAGTACACCGTAAATACTTCTTTAATGAAGAAGGATTCCAGTTTTATTCCCTCCCATTTCCTGCTATATAAGCACTTTTAATTTCACCGAACTCTTCTGCAAGCCATCAAACCAAAATAACGAGTACACGACAGGACACCCATGTTTGAACAAGCCTTTAAGAACATCGACGACGTATTCTGGAAAGAAGGCCGGTTGCGGTAGTGAGTTGGATTATGCAGAGCAGACTTCATGGCTGTTGTTCCTGAAATACCTTGACGGGCTGGAGCAGGACAAGTCAATGGAGGCACAGCTTGACGGCAAGGCGTACACCTTCATTCTCGATGAACAGTACCTCTGGGAGAGTTGGGCAGCACCCAAGACTGCAGACGGTAAACTTGACCATAACAAGGCACTGACCGGCGATGATCCTATGGTGGGCATTGGGCGCACATCGACTTGAATAGATTTGTACTCAGGTAACGATCACCACGGTCAGGAATTATTACGACTATAGTTCCTTTATCCAGCTCATCTGCCAGTTTTAAAGCTCCGGCAACTGCGGCTCCGCCTGACATACCGCAGAAAATGCCCTGTTTTGCGGCGAGGAGTCGTGCTGTTTCAAAAGCATCATTGTCTTCCACAATCAGTTTTCTGTTATAAGCGGACGGGTTGTAAATAGCCGGTACAATCGCTTCCTGCATATTTTTAAGCCCCTGAATTTTATGTCCGAGCACAGGTTCTACCGCGATCATCTGAACTTCCGGTTTCGTTTCACGAAAAAAACGGGATACACCCATAAGCGTACCGCTGGTGCCGATTCCGGCAACGAAGTGAGTTACTGAGCCATCCGTTTGACGAAGGATTTCCGGGCCTGTTGATTCGTAGTGTGCAAGCACGTTGTTGGGGTTTGTATACTGGTTTGGCATATAATAGGTTTCCGGCTCGCTGTCATAAATTTTGTGCGCAAGCCTTATTGCACCATCGGTTGCCTCGCATCCGGGCGAGAGTACAATCTCAGCTCCGTAGGCTTCAAGAACGCTCCGCCTCTCGACACTGACGCAGGCAGGCATAACGAGTTTAATGCGATAACCTCTGGCTGCTGCAATCATGGCAAGTGCTATTCCGGTGTTTCCGGAGGTTGGCTCGAGGATTATCTTATCCACGGTCAGTTCGCCGCTTGCTTCTGCGGCAAGGATCATACAGCGGGCAGGTCTGTCTTTGATTGACCCGCCCGGATTGTTACCTTCCAGTTTAGCCATAATCCTGACACCTGGCTTACTGTTTAGTGAGCCGATTTCTACCAGAGGAGTTGAACCTATTGATTCAATAAGACTTTGACCCTTCATTTATTCCCCGCATCTGTTTGAATGAATTTTACTGCCGAATATATAATCCCCACAGACCGGAAACGTCAAGAATAGATAATGATGGCAGCCTTTTTATCTATTATCTGCAAGCTTTATTTGAGCAGCAGTGGTTTTTCAAGTGCTGACACTACTGCTATGTAATCTACACAAAAATAGTATTGTAAAAGTTTGTATGAATTAGTATGATTCCAACCAATGAAATTTGAACCAAGACGTATAACGGCAATCTTGCTTCTATTTGTGGCAATATCCGTGATTGTAATGTCATTAAGTGAGAGTTTGATTTGCGCTGGTGAACGCCCTGGTGCTCATGAGGTTCTTGGTATTTCTTATGATTATGATACTCAAACTCCGGTTCCTCACGATCCGTCTTCGTCGCAATCAACAGATGATCATATATGCCTTGATGGTTGTGGCTGCCCATGTCATGCTCCTTTAATCAATGTCTCAGTTGTAATCAGGAACTCCCAGCCATATACGTACCTGTTCAGCGTCGAAAAAGCCTGTTACATCCCTGAAGTCTATCTTTCCCTCTTCGTACCACCTGACTCATCAATCGTTTGATCCCCAGTTTTCTGTAGCATTTCATATGTAACACCATAAACTTGCTCAGCGTTTGTTGACGCTGAGCAAGCCATATCCATCTACATCCGGAGGTTTGTCGTGTCATTTACAACAATGATGCGGAGTGCCGTTCCCGTTCTGTTACTACAGGTGGTGCTTTGCTCACCTGTATCAGCCGTGGCAGCTCCTCGCAGCATCAATGAAATTACCGCTCTGGCTTTAAAGCAGAGCGCTGAACTTACAGCTTTGAAGAAAGAAGAGGCCGCACAGCAATCGCTTGCCATTCAGGCAGGTACATTCAACAATCCAACCCTGGAGCTTCAAGGGGACAGCGGAACTCTTACCGGCGGCTCCGAAGAGCGCTCCCTTTTTATCGGGATTAATCAAGAGTTTCCTTTGAATAACAAGTTGACTCTGCGACGGGAAGCAGGAGAGCGCGGTGCTGAATCCGTACAAAGGCAGCTGGACAACGCCACCCGGCTGCTCAAGGATGACATCACCTCTCTGAGCCTTGACTACCTGCTGGCTACAAAGCGTCAGGAGCTTGCGACAGAACTGCTCAAACTCAATCGTGATCTGGTGGCAGTTGCCGAAGAACGTTTCAAGGCGGGTGATATCCCCGAGCTGGAACTAAATCTGGCCAGAGTTGAGCTGGTTCGATCCGAAACCCGTGTCTTGGAGATTGAGAAAGAGAAAACTCCATACCGAATCAAAATCGCATCCCTGACCGGGTTGAAAGAATCTGATATCAGCCTTTCGGACAAGTTCATCGCCCCAAAGTTTTCCCGAAATGGAGAAGAGCTGCTCAAGTCGGCTATTTCTTTGCGCCCGGATCTTCTTCAGCTGACAGGTGAATATGAGAAAGCGGAGACAGAAGTGCGTCTTGCCGAGGCTGAAGCAGTTCCCAATCTCACGCTGGGCATCTTTGCCCAATGGCAAAGGAGTTCGACCGAAATTGGCAGTATGTCGGCCGTCAACAGTGACACCCAGCTGGGAGTCCGCCTCTCCATGCCGATCCCGGTATTCGATCACAACCGGGGGGGGAGAGCTGCTGCTCGGACACGCCTTGATGCTGCTGCATCCCGAAGGCTGGCCCTGGAAAGGAGTATTATTGTTGAGGTAGAGACTGCAGTTTCCCGTGTCTCGTCATCAGAGCGCATTCTCACCATGTTTGAGCAGGGGATCATCCCGCAACTGTCTGAGAACCTGAAACTGACCCGGGAAGCCTACCGGATCGGCGAGGTGGGGATTCTCTCGGTGATAGAAGAACAGAAAAAATTCTTTGAGGTCAACGACAGTTATCTGTCGGCTCTGCACAGCAGGCGGATGGCATACATAAAACTCGAATCAGCAGTGGCAACAGAACTTACCGGAGGTGTGCAGTGAAGAAAAAGGCAATCATTATCGGACTTATCCTGGCAGTCGCTTTAGCTGGTGGCTTGTACTATCGCACTCAGCACAGTAAAAGTGGTGGCGCGGAACATGCCGAAAACAAAGAAGCCGGCCACAAGGATGAAAAGCCGGGAGAACATGATGAACATAAAGAAAAGAAGGAAGGCCATGAAGGACACGATGAGCATGGCGAAGAAGGCAAAATCAAAATGACCGCTGAGATGCAGAAACAAAATGGCGTGACAGTTGCTCCGGTGAAGAAACAGCGTCTGGCAGGAATGATCAGCGCTACCGGCAAAGTCGAGGCCAACGCCGACAAAATCGCCCATGTATCGCCGCGAATATCAGGCAAGGTCGTTAATGTCAGAGCATCCCTGGGTGACAGCGTCTCCGCTGGACAGCAACTGGCAACTCTGGACAGCGTCGAATTGGGCGAAGCTCTCAGCCGCTATCACCAATCAAAGACCAGACTTGCTCTGGCCCAGTCTAACATGGATCGGATCAAGACTCTGGTGGAGAAGAAGATTGCCGCCCGCAAGGACATCCTCCAGTCTGAAACAGATTACAAGACCGTCCAGACCGAACTGCACACCGATGAAGAACGCTTGTCCCTCTACGGAGTTGCACTGTCCGAACTCAAAGGCGATGACCACAAGAAACCGCTCTTGCCGGTACGCTCACCCATCGGCGGGATTATTACCGAGAAACATGCCATCGTCGGTGAATTGGCCGCCCCCTCCAAGAGCCTCTACACCATTGCTGATCTTTCTTCAGTCTGGATTGTCGTCGATGTCAATGAAAAGGATCTGGCCAAGGTGCACCGTGGGCAGACTGCAGCCGTTATTGTCGGCGCATATCCCGATCTGAAACGGAAGGGGCGGATTACCTATATCGCCGACCTGGTGGACCAGACGACGCGCACTGTCAAGGCGCGGGTCGAGGTAGCCAATCCTGGACGCAAACTGAAGCCGGAGATGTTTGCCACCATCGAACTGGTGCTGGCTGCCGATGCCCCGCCGGTGCTGGCGGTTCCTGAAGATGCCATTCAGGAGCTGGACGGGAAGAAGGTGGTTTTTGTCGTTGAGGAGAAAGATGAATTCGCCGCACGCCCGGTACAACCCGGACGTACCGCCAATGGTCTGGTTGAGATCGTATCGGGGCTTAAAGAGGGTGAAAACTATGCTGTTAAGGGCTCATTCATTCTTAAGTCGGAAGTAAAGAAGGGTGAAATGACGGATGAGCACGGCCACGGTAAGTAGCAATCTAAAATAACGGAAGCGAGGTTCCGATGCTTGAAAAATTAATAGCCTATACATTGCGGCAGAAAGGGATGGTTATATTTCTGGCGCTGCTGATTATTGCCTTCGGATCGTACTCATATCTGAAACTGCCGATCGATGCCTTCCCTGATGTCACCAACATTCAGGTCGAAGTCGTCAGCCATGCCGATGGCCTGTCGGCAATCGAGATTGAACGAAACGTAACCTATCCGATTGAAATGTCCATGCGCGGCCTGCCCGATATCGAACAGATGCGTTCGGTCACGAAATTTGGCCTGTCGATTGTCACCATTGTCTTTAAGGATAATGTGGACATCTACTTCGCCCGGCAACTGGTGTTTGAGCGGTTAGCCGAGGCGCGG
This sequence comes from Desulfuromonadaceae bacterium, assembly GCA_028683855.1. Taxonomy (GTDB): domain Bacteria; phylum Desulfobacterota; class Desulfuromonadia; order Geobacterales; family Pseudopelobacteraceae; genus JACRCG01. The sequence goes on along the minus strand of JAQUHA010000007.1, from coordinate 3,720 downwards.
GAGAAGGTGCCGAAAGGGGTTGAGGTTGCCATGGGACCGATCGGTACCGCCATGGGTGAGATCTACCAGTATACCCTTGAAGGGAAGATGCCGGATTACCCGCAGGGGAAGATCGCATACCTGACCAATCTGCGCACCTTGCAGGAGTGGGTCATTACCCCGCAGTTAAAATCTGTTGCCGGTGTCAATGAGATCAACTCGTTCGGCGGCTACTTCAAACAGTACCAAGTGCTCGTTGCACCGGAGAAGCTGGTGAAGTATGGCGTCACCGTGGACGATGTCTATTCGGCTATTGGTAATAACAACGAAAACGTCGGTGGCAACCTGCTGGAGCGGGGCACGGACCAGTACATAGTTCGGGGTGTCGGTCTGATCAAGGATGTCAGTGATATCGAAAATATCGTCCTGAAATCTTCAGGTGGCACACCGACCTATATCCGGGATGTGGCCCAGGTAAAGGTCGGCGAAGCGGTCCGCATGGGCGCCGCCATGAAGGACGGCAAGGATGAATGCGTTGGCGGCATTGTCATGATGCTGCGCGGAGAAAACAGCCGCGACGTGGTACGCCGCGTTGCCGCAAAAGTGAAGGAGATGAACGAGAACAATGTGCTGCCGGAAGGGATCAAGCTGGTTTCCTATTATGACCGGAGTGACATTGTCAAGGCGAGCGTCGGCACCGTCAACAAGGCGCTGATCGAAGGTTCCATCCTGGTACTGATCGTGCTGTACCTGCTGCTGAACAGCATCCGGGGCAGTATCGTCGTCCTGATCGCACTGCCGCTGTCGCTCCTGGCCACCTTCATAGTCATGAAACTTGCGGGGATCACCGCCAACCTGATGTCCCTGGGCGGTCTTGCCATTTCCATAGGGATGATCATCGACACCACCATTATCCAGGTGGAAAACGTCCAACGCCACCTGAGCGAAGAAGGAGGGAAGCATCCAAAGCTATTGACGGTACTTAAGGCCGTTATGGAGGTCAGAAAGCCGAGTATCTTCGGTGAACTGATTATCGCCCTTACCTTTATCCCGATCCTTTCCCTGGAAGGGATCGAAGGGAAGATGTTCAGTCCGCTGGCAATCACTGTTGCCATTGCACTGCTGTCGTCCCTGTTTCTCTCCGTATTTGTTATCCCGGTACTCTGCATCATTTTCCTGAAACCACATCCGGAAAAAGAGAGCTTCGTTATGAAGCACGCCAACAGGCTCTATCTGCCACTGCTCAACTATGCCATGAACAGGAAGCGGGTGGTGTTAAGCGTAGCGGGCGTGCTCCTGGTTGTCTCGCTCTTTCTGGTGACCCGTCTGGGGACGGAGTTCATCCCGGTCATGGATGAAGGGTCGTTTGACATGGATGTCTCCCTGCTACCCGGCGTTTCCCTGGCCAAGGCTATGGAGGTAAACCAGTTGGCTGCGGCAAAGCTGAAGCAGTTTCAAGAATTGGATACGATTGTCGGTCGCACCGGGCAGACCGGCGTAGCCATGGACACCAGAGGCTCGGATAAAACCGGTTATGTGGGGGTCTTCAAGCCGAAGAGCGAATGGAAACGGGATATCACGAAAGAAGAAGTTACCAACGAGATGCGTAAGTCCCTGGAGTCGGTTGCGGGAATTCAAGTCGGATTCAGTCAGCCGATTCAGTGCCGTATTGATGAACTGGTGGCCGGAACCAGGGCCCAACTGATTCTCAAACTGTTTGGTGAAGATATCAACGTGCTTAGTGAGAAGTCGGCTGAAATTACAAGAGTTCTCTCCACGGTACGTGGCGGAACCGATCTGGCTGCTGAAAAGGTCTCAGGGCAGCCTTACCTGACCGTCAATATTGACCGGACGCGGATTGCCCGCTATGGCCTGAATATCAGTGATGTGCAGAAGGTCATTGAAATTGCCGTTGCCGGAAAATCGGCCTCCAAGTTTTATGAGGAGAACCGCAGTTTTGACATTACGGTGCGCCTGCCGGAAGAAAAACGAAATTCTCTGGAAGCGATCAAGAACCTGATGATTACCACCAAAACCGGCATTAATGTTCCGTTGGAACAGCTGGCGGATGTGAAGATGATTGAAGGGCCGGCTCAAATCAGCCGTCAGGACGGAAACAGAAGAATCGGTATCGAGATGAACATTACCGGCAGGGACATCGGCAGTTTCGTTGCCGAAGCGAAGCAGAAGATCAAGGAGCAGGTCAAACTGCCGCCGGGCTATTACCTCACATGGGGGGGGCAGTTCGAGAACCAGCAGCGAGCCATGAAAAAACTGATGATCATCGGCCCTGTGGCAATCGCTCTGATTCTGCTGTTGCTCTATGTAACCTTCCGTTCGATTAGTCTGGCGCTGCTGGTTATATCCAACCTGCCGTTCGCCTTGATTGGCGGTGTCTTCGCACTGTTCATTTCGGGGCAATACCTGTCAGTTCCGGCGTCAGTCGGGTTCGTTGTCCTGTTTGGTGTCGCGGTGTTGAACGGTCTGGTCTTGGTGTCGCGCATTTCGCAGCTGCGTGATGAAGGGTTTGAACTGCAGGAGGCGATCCGGAAAGGTACTCTTGACCGCCTGCGTCCGGTACTGATGACCGCATCTATTTCGATATTCAGTCTGATCCCGATGCTGCTTGCCGGAGGGGCTGGATCGGAAATACAGAAACCTCTCGCGACCGTAGTTGTGGGTGGCCTGGTTACTTCAACCCTGCTGACCCTGTTAATAATACCCTCTGTCTATGGTTGGTTTGAGAAGAGAAAAATCGATGACGAGATGTAGATATTCAAACAGTTAAGGTTTAGCAGTTGCTTATTACAGCACGGTGATTAATTGAACAATAAATGGAGAACATATATGAAAACATTGGTAAAAATGGCTACACTGATAATGGTTGTGGTTTCGATGTCAGGTTGTGCAGGTAATAGAAATGCAGTTACCAAGGGGGGAGAATCAGTCCGGCCGGTCGTATTCAAAGAAGTATCTGACACGGTAGTTATTTCAGGTAAGGCATTGCTGAAAATTGAATTTCCGGTAAAAAATTTTAAAGCCAGAATTGCGGAAACTTACATCAAACATAGCGATCCGCCGTATACTGTAACCATAAATATTGATGGCCAATCTGTTGAGCTTGCGTACGAACCTATGCTGGAAAATCTGCCCGGTGACTTCAAGAAAAACCCCGAAGTTGGAACCGGCTGGAAATACAACTTTAGAAAAGAGCTGCAGCTTGAAGCGGGTAAACATCGCGTCACAATTGCGGTACCACTATCTAATGTGATGATTGAAAAAGATGTGACTCTAAATGAAGGCGTAAATCATCTGCAGCTGACCCCCGTATATAAAGCCTCAGTTGTGAGATATCAGTCTTACCCAAGGTTTAATCATGGGTTAAACAAGTTGGATGTTAAGCTTAATGCCCAGTTATTGTAACCCGCCGCCGTCGGTTAAAGCTCCCCAAGTTCTTTTTTTAGCTTGATGTGCTCCTCCATCAACTCGGAGAGTACTTCGTGCTTTCTGATCAACTTGGCTTCGAGTTGCTGGATTTTGACTTCCTCAACACGCTTTTGAGGCTTGTCTTCGCGCGTGAAAGCTGCTGCTCCGTTCTCTAAAAACTGTTTCTGCCTATAATGCTTACGGTTTTTCGGACAGGTAGTTAAGTTTGGTTTGCCCCTGATTACGGAGGTAATCTATGATGGCAAGCATGAGAACGAAACGCACATCCGAATTCAAGGCAAAGGTTGCTTTGGC
>JAQUHA010000067.1 GCA_028683855.1 Desulfuromonadaceae bacterium | reverse complement strand
TGATTCTATCCATCTGCAACCCTCCGAGAAATGGTTTTTAACCACTTATCGGAAAGTGTAAGGGAAACATTAATTGAGAACGCTACCTAGAACAACGGAAGCGACAACTCCCTTGACATCGACCGCTATCACAGACACCAAAAACAAATCACCACACACGCTGCCATTATCTGACTACCTGCGTAAGCTGCTAAAAGATCGTCAAGATGGATTGAAAACAGAACTTGCCGAGGCAAAAACGGCACTTGCCATGATCGACACAATGACCACCATAAGGCAGCGACAGGAGGCACACAACCGGGTAGCACTGGCAGAAAAGCGGCTTGTATCTCCGTATGTTTTTCCTGGCGAAGGCAAAACCGGCTATATTGTAGAGCCAAAGCGTGCCATAGACACCGTGACGGCGGCAACTAGCATTAGCTTTTCGTGTCATGATTTGCGACGAACCTTTGCGACACTTGCCGAAAGCCTGGACTTATCTGGCTATACCGTTAAGGCGCTCTTGAATCATAAGCAACAGACCGGAGATGTTACTGGCGGCTATATAATCTTGAATGTTGATCGACTGCGGGAACCGATGCAGAGAGTTACAGACTCGATCAATGAGCGTATCAACAAACAATCTGCTGAGGAAGCTACACTCAAATCAGAAGCAAAGTAATTAAAGTCGTGCTTAATAGCATTTGACGTGCGTAACATTCGGATTTACAATGCACGCATAACTGTTAAGGGGTGACATCGATGGCACAATTGTTAAATACGCCAAAAGAACTTGATTTTCTAATCCATGAGACCGGCAAAGATTCGTCAGTCTTACTTGCACAAGCCGTCCAGGAAGGGATTCACATCTTGTTCAAGCGTCAAGTGGCTGAGGCCTATGTAAACCATCAGCTCGACCGCGACAAGGCTCTTCTTTTGCTTGGCAGCGAAGAATTGGAACAGATTGACTACGCCTGGGAATCATTAGAAAAGGACATCAGCTGGGGCATGGGCAATGCATGATGCGGTATTTGATACCGGCCCACTTATCCACCTGCATGAAATAGATCAGCTCAAAATAATCACTTCTGTTTTTGCATCCATTCAAATTCCTGAACAAGTAGTTAGGGAAATAACCAATCCGCCCATCCTCAGCTTCATTCAGCTGCATTCAGAAAATATCAACATTCATCCGATATCAGAGCCTGATCTTTTTGCAACCAAGGATGCTTTTTCAAACTTCCGGCTGCACCTGGCTGATCTTGCTGTACTGATGCTTCTTAAGATCCACATCGAAGCCGTTGCTGTGACTGATGATCTTGCCCTGCGTAAGGCGATAGAATCATCAGGGAGGACAGTCGTCGGCACCATCGGATTCCCGCCCCACTGCGCAACATACTCAAAGTTTCAAACAGGGATGTTATTTCACGCCTGTTGTTACGGATACATTGCAACTATGATATTTCACTTGGAGTATCTCCGGATATCTATTCACGCGAATTTGAAACCAGCCTGACGGTATCAAGTGCTCAGTTTAATGTTTTTAAAGCTCATCAGACAGAAACCAAAAAATCTTATGACTGTTTAAACAAAATATTTCCTGAGACCAATCCTTTAGGTTATAGCGTGTACAAGACTATCGGCAGGTTAGCTGGGAGTAAAGTACATTTGGCAGGGCACGACTACAAACCTGAGGATGCCGCTAAATTCGATGAGGCACTACGATATCTTATTTCGAATGGCTTTATTGTTGAAGTCATTGCTGCTTACAGCAAGTCTGAACGCGACGAGATCATTTCTCATTTATATACGTTGGACGTAAAAGATCCTCTCAGAATTTGCCAACTGGAAAAGCATGAAACGATTTTATCTGCAATGGATGCGGCTCTCGCCACATTAGGGATCAAGTCAGATCGAAATGATAACCGGCATTACAAATCCTATCTCTTTGTTACTGAACCAGATGTATCCCCGAAAGTCCGTGGCGATGTCAAGCCGGTCTATCTGCCCGTCAACCCCAAAAACACACCTTTTGAGAACGCTCTTAACCAAAAAATAAAAAATCACCGTAACTATAAAATCTGGTTGAAATCAATACTGTCCCAAGATGAAGATGAAGTTGCAGTTTTATTCTATAAATGTTTTAATGATATGGAAAATGCTGTTATATCATAATATTACAAGTGTTATGACTTAACAAATAACTATGAAATTCTTTTTGCTATTAATGAATGTATTATTCATTCACATTTCGTATTTGTTGTATCTCTCTCCGTAAGTGACGGACTCAACTGATTCAATATTGTACTTGGCTACAAGCGAAGGTTAAAACCCGTATTCCTCCCTGGCATCCGCTTGATCATATCTCATCTTATTCAATTGTATTTTAATACTAATGGGCAGCAGACACATACGTCTGCATTGAATTAGCTGTCTATTTGATCTTGGGCTTAGTTTGATGTTGCTTTTTGTACCCGAAAAATGTCGAGTGATTCTTTTGTTATTTTTGTTTTTGTCTCTTTAATATCCGGTCGATGTCAAGGGAGTTGTCGCTTCCGTTGTTCTAGTCAACCAGTTTTTTTCAGCATAGTTTTTTCAAGTTCTTTGACATTTCTGACATTTTTGAGAGTTATGATTTCTGGTCGTTTCCAGTTT
>JAQUHA010000066.1 GCA_028683855.1 Desulfuromonadaceae bacterium | reverse complement strand
ACAAGACGGAACAGCGCCGCGCTCACACTATCGGTGCGTCCGCAGCCTCGAAAAAGGCTATCCGTTCCCGGACAAAAGCGGAAACACCTTCAGCAGAAATCAAGCGCATCGTCAAAAGAGTTGCTGACACGACATATTCTTTCAAGTTTGTCATTGAAACAGTCTCATTCTTCGAGTACTATCCCTACCGAAAACCTGAGAAATCCCGATAAAAATCCAGACAGCGGAAACTAAGCCGAGATGGTCAAGTTCAACTTGACTTTATGTGGTGGCTCCGCTGCGCTACGCACCACATAAACTCTTAACTTGTTGGAACAAATATAAAAACAAGGAGCATCTGACTTATGCGCGCCTATCACCTTATGAGCGAACACTGGGCGCTTGAAGCTCTCAAACTCCGTCGACTGAAACTGTCGCTTCTTGAAGATATGAACGACCCCTTCGAGCTGCTAGGTATTACTCTGAAGAAACCGAGTGACCGGCATGTTTTTCGTAAACTTAAGACAGAAATGAATCGTACCATCGGTGTTTTATGCTTCAGTCGCAGTTGGAGTAATCCGGTACTTTGGAGCCATTATGGAGATCGGCACTATGGGGTTTGTCTTGGGTTTGATATTCCAGATGAGTGGGCAAAGGAAGTGACCTATCATGGCAATCGGCTCGAATCCGCACTTGAACAAAAACTATCCCACAACAGCCAAGAGTCTCTCGGGTATACGCTCATAACCACGAAGTACGAGCATTGGCGTTATGAAGATGAAGTTCGTATGATCGTTAGGCTTGAAGACGCACAATACGTAGATGATCACTACTTTATTCAGTTCTGTGATGGTCTCAAATTGAGGGAAGTTATAACTGGTCCTCGTTGCAAACTTTCACAAAAACAACTTCTAAAAGTCGTCGCACATGAAGATCGCAACGTGACGACCATTAAAGGACGACTAGCATTTAGCTCCTTTAAGGTGGTTCAGAAGAAAAACACACAAAATGCTTAATGCCTGCATGAGGAGGTAAGACATGAAGTTCATAGCCGTAATTTTGATTATATTGTCAACGAGCGGGTTCTGTTTTGCACAACAACAGGTGTCACTTAAAGACCTGATCCCACCAACAGAACAAGTTCGTCTTGGTATCAACAAACTCAATCAAAAACAGAAACAGTTACTCGCCGAGAAGATTTTCAACCTGATGACAGCTGCTTACACCGAGGGTCAGGCGATCAATCAGCAAAACACAGCGCAGGTGGTAACAAAGAAGAGAACAATGGTGCCGCAGCATACAGCAGGTGCCTACCCCGGCACAGGAAGCGGACACTGGATTCAGACGAACATAGATAGCGGTGAGTTCATTGTGCTTGAAGATGGTTCTCTTTGGAAAATCGACCCCCTTGATAAGATAGATGCTTCCCTGTGGTTGGCAATTTCGGACATTACAGTAGTCGAATCCAATGACGGCTCTCCAGGGTATGGCTATTTGCTTATCAACACTGACGATGAAGAAAAGGCTCATGCAAAATACATGGGGCAAAAATAGAAATATATCAAGAGGTTGTATGTAGGAGATGCGGCTTCCGCATGCATTTCCCCCACCGACAACCAGAAAAGGAGATTTGTGTGAAACTAAAATTTATAAGTACGACAGTATTTGCCATCACTATAATATCTGGATTTATTTTCACGCCAGCAGTTTTTGCGGCATCAAAGGAAACTATTTACGCAAACTACAAATACGTTTTAGGCGATAGCGACACAAAAAGTGATGCAAAAAAGATAGCTTTTATCGAAGCCAAAAGGTTATGCCTTGAAAAAGCTGGCGTTTATCTGGAAAGCCACACAGAGGTTCTAAACTCTCAGTTGACAAATGATCAAATTAAAACCTATACGGGTGGCATTCTGAAAGTCGAGATAGTTTCAGAACAATTCAAAGCAACTGATGAAACTCTTACGCTTTTTATGGAAGTCAAGGCAGAAGTAGACCTGAAAGAGGTAAGCGATAACTTGAAACGAGTTAAAGGCGACAAAAAATATGCTGGAAAAATTCAGGAACAAGAAAAGCAGCTCCAAAGCTTGGAAGAAAAAATTAGAAAAATGCAGCAACAGCTATCAAGCGATGATTTCGACAAAACATCTAAAATAAGGAAGGAGAGGAAGAAAGTTTTCTCAAAAATTGACGAACTGGAACAGATTAAAAATACTATAAATTCAAAAGCCCAAGAAGTTGCTGATAATATTGAAATTGGAATGAGTACAGAAGACGTTATTAAGCTAGTTGGTCAACCTCGCAAAAATGATAAATGCTTAAGTAAGCTGTATTATAACTATGGTAAGTCATGGATAATTTTTGAAAGCGGCATTGTTAGATGCATTGTCCCATCCGATCAATTCAGAGGTAAATGCAGTTCATGCAGATAAGGAAACAATAAAGCAGGCGAGAATAGGTAATAGGTGTCGCGTCTACACATTGACAAAAAATGTCCCAACCAGCCGGTTGCACGCCGCCACGCCCGGAAAGACTGGGCGAAGCGGGTGAACCGGGCACCCCGTTGAACTAAACCGCTTCGCGGTAGAAAAAAGGCAATAAAATCAAAGACTAATTTAAAACCACCCCACCTAAACAGGTATTGGGCAGCTTTCTTCGGAGCTGCCTTTTTTATTGCCCTGATTGAT
>JAQUHA010000006.1 GCA_028683855.1 Desulfuromonadaceae bacterium | reverse complement strand
GGCAGAGGTATACTTCAACGGACTACTTGAACAAGCTGATCTTTCAAAGAACAAGGGGCATTCAACTGGGCTGAACCAAACTTAATTTCATCATTTTTCTGTCTTGACAACCGTCAGTACCTTAGACAGACTATGCAGTGTATGGAGAAACTCTCTGGTGCCGATTCAATGAAGGGCCGTATGAGCAGAAGTGGTATTTTGAGAGTTTGGTAGACGTACTGGCGCACGGAGATATCAAGTCGCACTCGTTGGTAGAGCTCTTTAAAGAAGCAGTGGAAGAGTTGTTTTCAAGTATAGGAACGAATAATCGGAATGTAGATCAGTCTTCTCTATGTGTTGGTGACGACATGGAAGATGAATACCTGCAATGGTCTTCAGTATGGGAACCGGACAGTACGGAGGCTTTTTTTAAAAACTTTTTGGTCTCACATGATTGTTCAGAATGCGAAAATACTGAGAATTGCGATGACTACAACGAAGAAGATGGTTGTGAATGCACTGTTATTAATCTGGAGGCTGCTGTTGAGCGCTTACGTGAGATTGTTCCGCATATCCTCTGGAAAATAGATACCAACGGCTATGATGATTGCACTGAAGGGTTTTGGCAGTGGTCGACCATTTCTGTGCCTGATGAGCAAATGCCTGAGGCTGAGAGAATTATTGAGCAGATAACCCTAAATACTTTTCAGGCTGGTCAAGAAAATGAAATTAAGCAATTCAAGCAGATTGAAGACTTTTATCCATATTTGTATGACGAAAAGAAAAGGCTGCGTCAGGAGATATCAGATCTGTTCAGGTTCACCGTTTATTTACGCCATTTTGTATATTGGGATTTCCAGGAACACATTTCAAAATGTGATGGTGCAGCAGAAGCTCCGATACGACATTTAATCAAGTTGCTTGGAAATATATTTAGCGCAGGAAAAGGAATAGCCAATATATCCGTAAATTCTGACTGGCCGGAAAGCCCGGACGATGATTATTGCGTATATCCATTTACAAATAAAATGTGGGAAATATACGGTAGCTATGCAACGAAGTTTTCTAAGGCGCCTGAAGAATCAAATCCTTTTGAGATGATTATTAGAGTGTGCCGGGACTTATCTTATGTTCTGGATAAGTTCAAGGGAGTAGGCCCGCAGCAAATTGCTAGAGCGGTAAGTTATTGGCAATTTGAATTTTCGTGTTCTGTCGGTTCCGGCGAAATTATCAGAAGCGTCTTGATGCACTTGCATGACATCTTGGAAAATATTCAGAAGGGAGGGCATCATGGGAAGATGCTTTAGATATTATGATGGATGGGAAACAGAAATTCTTCGTTGTGATTCATGCGGATGGGAAGGCACATTCCATGAGGCGGCTGTTGAAGTCTATGATTACCTAATGGATTGTGAATGCCCCAAGTGCCCGTCTATGTCGCATCTTGCCATTGTATGCTTCCCAACAAATGAAGAAACAGAAGCTAATTGGGATAAAGTTAGTGATGCAGACAAAAAGGCCCATATCGATGGAAAAAATCATGATGCAAGGTGGCTAGCATCAAGACTTTCTTCAGAATCAGAACTTCCAGATATTGATAATGAAAGTATTTTGCTAACCTGGGATGAAAGAGAAGGATCGGCTATTATTCTTTATAACGAACAGGAGCTCTGGAGGGAGCCTGTCTTTTTTGAAGGTTACCCTCGTTATGAAGAAGTTGTCGGAATACTCAGAGGTAAATATGGTGATCGATTGGCGGATGTTATCCCAACTGATAGAAGTATTTTCAATCTTTATGGGGATAAATTACGTGCTGATAGTATTGTCGGAGGCGTGCGGTCGGCAGTACAGCGCAACCACTTAATGAGCAGACCTGCTGTTGAACCAGATGATACTGAGGTGCCTGGATTCAGTTTTTTTGATAAGGATGACACTGAAGACATTGATGCAGAAGATACTGATACTGAAGAAATTAATCAAAAAGAAAAGGAGAGGGCCATGGCGTTCTCTACAAAGATATTTAGTTATCCCATTGACACGACAAAGCCCACTGTTGAGATAGAACCGAATTGGTGGAACTCGCGTGAGTTGAAAGTCGACCCGCGTTTTGTGGCTTGCGGCCCCAATTCATCTTATAACGATTACGAAGCGTATCTGACAGTATCGGAAATGATGGAATTGCATGAAAAGTACCGTCCACAGGCAGTCAAAGATTGTGAACTTGCCTCCACAAAAGATAGAATATTACCGAAGCTAGAACTGCTTGACGAAATTCTGTATGTAAAATCAGATTTGTACTCCCGTTTCCGGGTTTATGTTTTTGAGTGGGAATCGGGGTATTAGGCAAAGTAGTTTGCTGATGTAAGTCGACCCGCAAGATTTTTTCTTTATGGAAAGCAAAGGCACAGAAGGTTGCACGAGAGGTTGCACCAGCAAAATGAAACAAAAAAGGAGCTACAGAATGAACTGTAACTCCTTGAATTTGCTGGTCGGTGAGACTGGAATCGAACCAGCGACCCCCTGCTCCCAAGGCAGGTGCGCTACCAGGCTGCGCTACTCACCGACGAAAGAACAGTTGTATAACATGAGAGATTCGGTTACGCAACAAAATAATCACTTACCCTTCATTTCTTTTTCAACTGAATTCCGCCACTCTTTTGTCATACTATCGTAGTCTAGGTTGTAATCTTTAAGGGCGAGTGAGATTGATTCATCAAATGAATTTCCACCCCCCAGATTATCCAATATACCCTTGATTTTATGCCAACCGTAAGTTGTCGCCATATAATTGACCAGAGCATAACTCTGCTGATATGCCAGGGCTGCGGAGGAGGGTGTGAATTCATTGAAATTGGCTTCCAGACTTCTGAAGTTGATTAGATTTCCTGTACGCGCCGCTTTGCCGAATTCGGGAAGCGGACGGTTGTGCTGCATTCTGCCGAACATTTCAGCAATTCCTTCGTTTAGCCAGAGAGGGCAGTTTCCGCGTGTCAGTTCAAAAACAACGACGTGTGCGTATTCGTGAAACAAAACTTCTCGAATTGGGGGTGTTATCTGATTCAGAGATCCAAATGGAAGACGGATTGTGCCGTCATAGAATCCACCCGACCAGTCAGGTGAATCTGTAACGGTTTTATAATCGGAGCGTTTGTAGATGGCAACCGGAACTCTGGCTTCTGGAAATACTCCGAGTTCCGCCCCTATAAGATTGGCTGCCGATTCAAGAACTTCAAGTACAGCTAGGGCAAATTCAGTGTTGACATAAGGGTCGTATGTGAGATCAAAACGTGAACTGTGCCCATGATCCATCGTCGATTCAACTGCATTTTCCCTGCGTGCTTTTTCAAGCAGATCAATGAGTTCCTTGCGCCCGGGCGAAAGTTTTAACGCCTGTTCCCACAGTTCAATCGCCTCCTGGCGATGGTCTGTATCAAACTGTACAAGTCCAAGGTAATATAGAGTTTCGATTGAATTTTCTCTTATAAATTTTGCACGTTCAAGTTCATATCGGGCTACATCATACTTTTTAAGGTGATAATTACAGATCCCTCGTAAAAGTGCGTAACCTGACTCTTCGGGATATAGTTCCAATGCTTTTATATAGTTTTCGTCAGCCTGTTCATAACGTTTCTGTTTGAAAAGCCTGTGACCGTAGGCGGCATATCCTTCAGCGAGGTTTCGTTTGAAAGTAAGATTAAGGGGAAATAGCAGGTAGGCTTCCCGCAGCTCTCCAATCCCTTTTTCATATTCACCGCGTAAAACCAGCTCCCGACCATAACTGCTATGCATGACCGGAGTATTATCAATCGGCTGGGCATATATGTAACTCTGCATAAACAGAATTATGAGGGTAATAGAGCTGGTATACTTTGCAATAACTCGAAGTAATTCTTCCATTAGGATGCCAGAAAGGTGCGGATGGATTTTGCGATGCCAATGCTGTCCAGACCGAGTATGGCACGAAGCTCATGCTGCTCGCCCTGCGGTATGTAGGAGTCGGGGTACCCAAGTCTCAATACTCTTATGCTGCCGAGTGAGTGCTGTTCGAGCAGTTCCAGTACTGCAGTTCCGAATCCACCTTGTCGGGAATTCTCTTCAATGGTAATAAGAACGCCATATTTTTCAGCCATCGTTATAATCATGGCTTCATCAAGCGGCTTAACAAATCGTGCATTTACGACATTAAGTGAAATGCCCTCTCTCTCCAGAGTGGCTGCTACGTCCAGCGCGGGGTAGACCATTGTGCCGAGTGCGAAAACCGCCGCAGAGTCCCCTTCCCGAAGCAGTTCAGCCCTACCGGTGGGAATAATATTCAGTTTCTGATCCAGTGCTACACCATAGCCGTTGCCGCGTGGATATCGAACTGCTGCGGGGCTGCCAAGTGCAATTGCGGTTGCAAGCATATGTTGAAGTTCATTCTCATCTTTAGGCGCCATAAGTGTTATGTTCGGAAGGTGGCGCAGGTAGGAGATGTCAAAGGCGCCATGATGTGTAGGTCCGTCATTCCCTACTACTCCGGCGCGGTCAATCGCGAAGGTTACCGGAAGGTTTTGAATGCATACATCATGGGAAACCTGGTCGTACGCACGTTGTAAAAAGCTCGAATAGACGGCAAATACGGGACGGTAACCGGCTGCTGCCAGACCTGCTGCAAAGGTGACAGCGTGCTGCTCTGCAATTCCGACGTCATAAAAGCGGGCAGGAAAATCTCTGGAAAATCCAGTGAGACCGGTGCCGTCCGGCATGGCAGCGGTAATGGCGGTGATTCTTTCATTCTCTGCAGCCAGTTTACAGAGAGCAGAACCAAAGACGGCAGTGTAGGATGCGGCTCCACCTTTCCCCATTATTATTTTTCCAGTCTCAATTTCAAAGGGTCCTACTCCATGAAACATCGATGGATTCTGTTCTGCCGGCGTGTAACCCATCCCTTTTTTGGTAAGAATATGCACAAGTACCGCAGAGTCGAATTTTTTTACACTTTCGAGAGTTTCAATCATGGCAGGGAGATTGTGACCGTCAACTGGCCCAATATATTCAAAACCGAACGCCTGGAAAAGCATTGCGGGAGTGAAGAGACCTTTGAACGACTCCTCTATTTTGCGAGCCAGGTGCAGCACACCGTTACCTACTTCCAGTCGTTTTAAAAAGGATTCGGTGTTTTTCTTGAAGTGGTGGATAAATTCGCTTGAGGCGGTGCGTGTAAGGAAGTGTGACAGGGCGCCCACATTTTCTGCTATAGACATCTCATTGTCATTTAGAATGATGATCATATCTTTATTCAGATGCCCCGCATGGTTTATCGCTTCGTATGCTATCCCGCCGGTCATAGAGCCATCTCCTATGACAGCGACTATTTTGTCTTTTCGACCCTCCAGATCTCTCGCTACGGCGAAACCGGTGGCTGCAGATATAGAAGTTGAGGAGTGTCCTACGTCAAATGAGTCGTGCGGAGATTCATGGCGTTTCGGAAAGCCGCTTATCCCGTTTAGTGTTCGTAATGTCTTAAAGTTATCGCGACGCCCGGTAAGGAGTTTGTGAGCGTAAGCCTGATGCCCCACATCCCATATTATTTTGTCAGTCGGGGTCGAAAAAACTCTGTGGAGTGCAATTGTCAGCTCCACCACACCAAGGGAGGGTGCCAGATGCCCCCCGGTTGCAGCGCAGGTGTCGGTTATGATCTTCCGAAGGTCTTCCGCAAGTTCATGGAGCTGGAAACTTTGAAGTTTTTTGAGGTCTGCAGGAGATTCTATGGTCTCAAGAATTGACATGAAGTTTTGCCTGTCTAAGTCCAAAATCTGCATGAGGCCGACTGCAGATGAGAGCTAGCTGAGTGAATTCAGTTTCTACGGTTTACAATGTAACGGGCTATTTCTCTTAACGGGTCAGCCTCCTCGCCAAAGAGTCTGAGCGATTCTAGTGCTTCATTCATCATCGACTGCGCCTCTTCCCTGGCAGCTGCAAGCCCCATTACAGCAGGGTAGGTAGCTTTGCCACGCGCTTCGTCGCTGCCGGCATCTTTGCCGATCTCTTCAGTAGTGCCCTCTATATCAAGTATGTCGTCAGCAATCTGAAAAGCCAGACCGGCAGCTTCGCCATATCTGGTTATAGCTGCCAGTTGTTGATCGGATGCAGCACCAAGCAGAGCACCTGCAACAAGTGACGCTTTGATAAGAGCGCCTGTCTTATGAGTGTGAATATACTGAACAGTCGGGAGATCTATGTCAACACGCCCTTCGCTCTCCATATCCACAACCTGACCGCCGACCATTCCGAATGAGCCTGCACAGGTTGCAATTTCATGTATTACCGCAAGCAGACCGGATGGTTCACAGCCTATGCAATGGCGTGGGTCACTCGTCAGTTTAAACGCTTCTGTCAGCAGGGCATCACCGGCAAGTATAGCAATGGCTTCACCGAAAATCTTGTGGTTCGTAGGGTTGCCGCGTCTAAAATCGTCATTATCCATGGAGGGGAGATCGTCATGAATCAGAGAGTAGGTGTGAATCATCTCCATTGCACAGGCAGCCGGAATAGTCCTCTCTGTATCCCCCCCAACCGCCTGACAGGCAGCCATCATAAGTATTGGACGTATCCGTTTTCCACCTGCAAAAACAGAGTAACGCATAGCCTTGTGCAGGATGTGCGGTAAAACAGTATCCTTTGGTAGAAAACGCTCAAGTGCTTCATCTATAATGGAACACTGATCTTTCAAATATACTTTTAAGTCCATATAACTTATACCTGTCCCTTAGCTTTCGTCAGTTTCAAATGGCTCTCTTTTTAAAGAACCATCTCTCTGCTTCAGAAGAATCTCTACACGCCGTTCAGCGTCATCGAGTCTGCCGGAGCAGAAAGCTGCGTGCTTGACACCCTCTTCAAAAGCTTTAAGAGAATCTTCCAGCGAGAGCGAGCCGGTTTCCATCCGCCTTACTATATCTTCCAGTTTTTTCAGTGATGTTTCAAATTTATCGGTTGCCATGGTCTGTTTCTCTCAGATTGTAGAGTGTTTGATTCTATACAAGTATTCCATCATGCGTCAAGTTTTGCCCGATTCAAGAGATTCAACCCGGCATTCTGCAGCTCCTCTGTGAAGTTTCAGCAGTAGTTGATCTCCGATACTTATTTCTTTGCTATCTGACACAACTTTTCCCGATTTAACGGCGGTTGCAATTGAATAGCCGCGGGCAAGTGTTTTAAGCGGGGAGAGAACATCAATTTTTGCGGCAGCTTCTCCAACTGTATGACCGAGAAGTTCGAGGTGCTGTTTCATAAAAGCTTCTATCTTTACAGAGAGGAGTACAATCTGCTGCCTGTCGGTATTTATCCTCATTTTTGGACCGTTATGCTGCAGTGTCTCCTGGAGATGTCTAAGGCTGCTGCGTTGGGTCAATACTGTTGTGCTCATGGTAGTAGCCAGTCTGCTGCTAAGGTCGTCCATTCTCTGAGCCAGATGACCCAGCATTGTGCGTGGGTCGTGAAGAGCGCGGCGCATTCCTTCTAGTCTGTTCTTATGTCTTTCCAATACTGCTCCAAGCGATCTTCTAAGGTGCTGCATCTGTGCATCTACATGGTTTTTAAGCTCAGACGAGCTTGAAATTACCAGTTCAGCGGCAGCAGACGGGGTGGGGGCACGGAGGTCTGCGACAAAATCAGATATTGTCCAGTCAGTTTCATGCCCTACAGCAGATATGATGGGTAATTTTGAACGAAAAACAGCTCTGGCAACGGCTTCTTCGTTAAACGCCCATAGATCTTCTATTGATCCACCCCCTCGACCAACAATCAGAAGATCAATATCGGTAAGCCGGTTCATCTCGTCAATGGCTCTTGCAATCTCGACTGCCGCCCCTTCCCCCTGCACTCTCACAGGATAGATCAGGACGTTTATTGAGGCGAACCGGCGGTTCAGGACGTTAAGGATGTCATGGATCGCAGCCCCTGTCGGCGAGGTTATAACTCCGATTCTATTTGGAAAGCGTGGCATACATATTTTATGAGACTTGTTAAACAGACCTTCTCCTGCAAGCTTCTCTTTCAGCTGTAAAAAGGCTGTCTGGAGAGCGCCGGTGCCTGACGGTTCGACGTATTCGCAGATAAGCTGATATTCCCCTCGCTGGTCATAAACGGAAATACGTCCGCGTACGATAATAGCCATTCCGTCTGTCAGTCTGAATCTGCTTCTCTTTGCAGTGCTTTTGAACATGACGCAGCGTAACTGTGCATCAGAGTCCTTAATGGTAAAATAACAGTGACCGGATGAGGGGTAAGAGAGGTTTGATACCTCCCCCTGAACCCAGAGATGCTCAAAGTTTTCCTCAAGTACTCCGCGTAGCAGCGCAGTAAGACGACTGACGGTCAGTATCGTTTTTTCTGAAAAAATATCCATAAAAATGTTGCCTGTGTTACATATAACCTACTGTTTTTTTTTGTAAATATGCGGTTGTCTAAGATAATGGCAGGTGTATCCAGAAGGGTTCTTGATAAGGTAATCCTGGTGATACTCTTCTGCGGGATAGAATTTACCAGCTTTTACAATTTCTGTGACAATGCTCCCTCTCCATTTGCCTGAAGCATCGACAAGAGCTTTTACCCGTTCAGCGACGGTATGCTGTGTTTCGTTTGTGTAGAAGATTGCTGATCGGTACTGAGTGCCGTAATCGTTTCCTTGACGGTTTCTGGTAGTTGGATCGTGCATTCTGAAGAAGTAGTTCTGAAGTAGCTCTTCATAGCTTATCCTGCCAGGGTTGAAAACAACCTCCACACTCTCCGCGTGTCCGCTTTTTGAATCATGGGTATCCTCATAGCTGGGGTTTTCCAAGTGTCCGCCAGTGTAGCCGACTTTAGTTGAAATAACACCGGGTATCTTCCTCAGAATATCCTGCATTCCCCAAAAACAACCTCCTGCCAGAACAGCCGTCTCCCTCGTCGGTGCATCAGTTTTGATTCCGGATGTCTCAAATTGAGGGATATATCGCCCATAACCTTCTGTCCACATTTTCTTGACAGGGATAAAGCGGAGCGAGGCAGAATTTATGCAGAAACGTTGTTTAGCCTCTCCCGGACCATCAAAAAATAGATGTCCAAGATGCGAATCGGCTTTTTTTGAACGGACTTCAGTGCGCTGCATTCCGAGAGTGTCATCAGGTTTGCTGATAATATGATCCGGGTTTATCGGTTGTGAAAAGCTCGGCCATCCGGTGCCTGAGTCAAATTTATGCTCGGAACTGAATAACGCTTCCCCCGAAACAATATCAACATATATTCCCGCTTCATGGTTGTTCCAGTAGGCGTTTTTGAATGGCGGTTCAGTCCCGCACTGCTGAGTTACTCTGAACTGCTCAGTGGTCAGTTTGGTTTTAAGCTGCCCATAATCTGTCTTTGAAACGGCTGCCGAATTTTTCTCCATTATCAGCTCCCTGTTGCTGCTGTCGCACGATGCCAGGCATATATTAAGACCTGAAATGATGAGTGTAACTAGTAATATACATAAATATCTGCTCATCAGATTTGTCTCCCCAGAAAAGCCCTTTGTCGTGTATGTTCTCAGATGCTGAGAGAGTATTTTCTAAAATAAGAACATTTAAAACTTGACGTTTGGTGCACTCTTTGCGCTCTCCTCAGCTTTGAATGGTTCCTTCCGCTGAAGGTGCAGCATTAATGAGTTTGTTAAAGAGTTCGGAAATATACGAATGCTGGTGTTAAAGGTTTGAACAGACCCGTTATAGCGTTCACGTGCCACATTTATCCTGTTCTCTGTCCCTTCCAACTGTTTCTGGAGATCCATAAAGTTCTGATTTGCTTTTAGGTCAGGGTATTTTTCGACTACAACCATCAAACGTGAGAGTGCGCCTGATAACTCCCCTTGAGCCTGCTGGAATTTGTTCATAGTAGCCGGGTTATTGAGAACCTCTTTTGTTACCTGCATTGAGCCGACTTTTGCCCGTGCTTCTGTGACCGCTTTAAGGGTGTCCGCCTCATGTTTGGCATATCCTTTTACAACCTCTACAAGGTTTGGAATCAGATCGGCACGCCGCTGATATGACGATTCGACATTTCCCCATGCAGCGATAACAGCCTCCTCATTTGCCTGCATTGTGTTGTACCCGCAGCCTGATAGGGTCGTGACAATCGAAACCAGCAAAATTTTGATGAACAGTGTTTTCATGTTAGCTCCTTCTATGTGCCATTATTAAAGATTTTGATCTTCTCTGCCGTAATATACTTTCATCCATGTTAACAGAATGTTGCAGAAGAGCGGGGTGATGTTGGCTAAAATCAGCGGCAAATCATTTATGAGAATACCGTAAATCATCCAGAGTGCAACACCTAAAGCGAGCAGAACTGGCTGCCATATCGAAATGTCCCTTACGTGACGGCTTTTCAATGTTTTCAGGAGTTGCGGAATCGCTGCAACGCTTGTTAAAACTCCGGCTACAAAGCCGATTGTAGATGGGGTCACGAACGTTTTCTCCCGTCAAAGGAAGAACTGGCCCACTCAATCTGGGTAAGCATTCCACGAAGTACCGTCACTTCACGGCTGTCCAGATTCGCACGAAAGAAAATGCGCCTGAGTGAACGCATTATATGCTCTGGATTCTGTTCGTTTAAAAAGCCTATCTTGTTTAAAGCAGCGTGGAAATGTGTGAACATAGTCTCCATCTCGCCGGAGTTTGCCATTTCTATCGCTCTTCCGCCACCAGCAGCTTCAGCCGATTTCTCAAGTTCGTAACAGAAAAGAAGAACAGACTGAGCCAGATTGAGTGAGCCGTACTCTTTGGATGTGGGAATAGTTGCGTGCCAGCGGCAGATAGATAGTTCATCTGTAGTAAGACCGTTATCTTCACGCCCAAAAATCAGGGCTGCGCGACAATCTTTGTTAACCATTTCTCTGAGATGTTGCGCTATTTCTGGGGGAGAGAAGATTTCCTGACGGTATTTGCCATGCCGACGGGTTGTGCCGACTGTGAGTGTGCAGTCTGATACTGCTGTAGCCAGATCCGGAAATATCTCCGCAGATTCAAGAAGATCACGCGCAGCAACTGCAAATTTAAGAGATTCAGGGTGAAAGCGGTCGCAGCCGTTTACTATTCGCAGTTGTGTCAACCCCATGTTCTTCATTGCCCGGCACGCCATTCCTATGTTACCTGGTGACTGAGGCTCTACCAATACTATAAATATATCTTTGTTCAAGAGTATTTCCTTTTTGAACCACGTAGTATACGAATTCTTGCCAGACGATCTCTCGCCGGTTTCTTCAATCTCCAGACGTGCCATGCATGGGCAAGCCATGCGGTCATAATAATCACTAAAAGAGCAATAACCAGGTAGTGCTCGTAATTACTGACGTTGTCCAGAAGAAGTGACGCACTTTTCCCAAAAAGATACCCACCTAGAGAAAAGAGCGCTGACCAGCAGAGTGCGCTTATCAGATTGATCCATAAAAATGTTCGTGGATGGAGATTTGTTATTCCGAGAATTATAGGGAGAACTATTCTGAATCCGTAAGTGAAACGGGATATGAAGGCTACAAAGTTCCCGTATTTTTCAACCAGCCTTAATGCTTCACGAAATTTTTTTGCGATGGAGTGAAAACGTTTAAGCAGGCTCCTCCCCTTAGAATAACCAATGTAGAAGTAGCATTGGTCTCCCAGGAAAGATCCTGCCCAGGCTGTACAGATAACTCCTGCAATATTGAGATACCCCTGGAATGCCAGAAAACCGGCGAGAAGAAGAATAGCCTCCCCCTCCAGAAATGTACCTATAAAGAGCACCCAGTAACCGTGAAGTTCCAGGTATTGCTTGAGGATCTGTTGAATATGCACGATTAACCTACACTTCTTAATCCACTATACAGCCAGTCGTCCTGCTATTTCAGATTTCATAAGGTCTATCATTTCGTCAATGCGGGCATTTGAGTCATAGTCTGTTGCGTCTTTTTCAATGTGGGCAAGAAATATGGATAGTTTTGTTGCGTCAAGCAGTTGGGCTGGTCCTCCACCCTCCTTTATTCTTTTCTCAACAAATGTTCTGCCGGCTTTTGATAAGTACGCACTTGCAACTTCCGATATGTCATCAACAAGATCTAACAGTTTCTTGTCGCTAATGGATGAAAAGGTTGAAACTGGGAGTACAGTCGTTGTCTGATCTTTTGTCGGGGCGCTAACGATTCGTGTTTTGGCTGATTCCCAAAGTTTCTGGAGATTCACCATCTGCAGGAGATCGTACTGCATCAACTCTTCAAGAGTTCTGGTTGAGCATATTTCTACGCGAGCGCCAGGCAGTCCGGCTATTTTTCTCGATTCGTCAGGTGATGATTCAATCGAAGCTGCACTATCATGGTAAAAGCCGATAGGAGCACCCTCCTTATAGAACATCATTCCGTAGCGTTCATTCGTGTAAAAACGGACAACTCCGTTCATACTCTGACCTTTAATGCGTACAAATACGCTCTTTATATCAATATTGCGGACTTCGTCACCACTGAAAAGCCTGGTTCCAATTATTGACGCGTGAGCACAAACAGCCAGGTCTGCCGTCATTCTGTAGACATTTACTTCGCCACTAGCAGAAAGAACTTTGTCAAAGAGCATTACTATAGCTTCAAAACCAGTCTTTTCTTTACCGCTAGCGCTACTTAGGGCGCAGAGCAATTTCCCTTTGGCGAAAATTCCATAGAACTCAAAATCTGGAGCTGTGTGTTGAAAATAACCTGTGAAACCCCCTTTGCCTAGTTTTTCAAGAACATCCGGGATTATTATTTTGTTTGAAGGTATTTTTTCGTATAACGGATTTGCTTTTGGCAGGAAACGCATTTCTAAGCGCCCTCTCTTCTGAAATCTGTATAATAAAACATCGGACTAAACTAAAGGATTTTCTGGGTCATGTCAAAACAAAATGAATCGGTACAAATCACCGAATATACTAATATAACGGAGATATTGAGCTTGACAAACAATCATTGTTACAGTACTTTTCGACACATTATAAATTTATTTTGTTTATTTATTTTGATTGGTTACGCTGGTCGAGGGTATGGATGGCTTTGTCGCCAAAAAAAGATAAGCTCGTTGAAGAGGCTCAAAAATTTATTCTGCGCGGGCAGTTTGACAAAGCTGCAAAGGCGTACGAGCAGATTCTTGCTTTGGACCCGGCAGCGGTTAACCATCGTCAGAAATTGGCGGAACTGTTAATTAAATGCGGTCGGTCAGACGACGCACGCAAAGAGTTCGAAACTATCGGCAAGCACTTTGCCAAGAACGGTTTTTTCTTGAAGGCAATTGCTGTTTACAAGCAACTTCAAAAGCTTTTTCCGGATGATATATCCATATCACTGATGGTTGCAGAACTTAATGAAAAACATGGTCTGATTGCTAATTCACTTTCAGAATATAAGCTTATTTATGAATTTTACGAGAAGGGTGGAAAAAAAGAAGAGGCTCTCGGGATACTTGAGCGTATGCAGAATGTTGATGCCCAGAATATTACCATAAAGATAAAACTGGCTGAGGCTTTTATATCATATGGTAAAAGAGACGAATCTTACTCTGTATTTGCAAAAATAATATCAATTCTGCTTGAGCGCTCCGATGATAATACACTTGGAAAAATCTCTACCCGTGTAATTCAGCTTTTTCCGGATAAACCGGATTTTATGCTTGATATACTCTCTGAACAGCTGGCTCAGGGTAATGCCTCTGCTGTTATTCCGAGTCTGCAGAACCTTCTTCGGAGTAATCCAAAAAATAAGCGCGTTTGGGAAATGACAATTAAGGCTTATCGGCAGATTGATCAGCCAAAACGTGTCAAGGTTGCCTGTCAGCACTATCTTAAATTCTTTCCGTCTGAACCATCTGCAATGATTGGGCTGATTATGTCAACCGCAGATGAGCAGGACGTCTCAGAGAGTTTAAAACTGTTGGAGCAGTATGAAACTGCTCTTTTTTCCGCCGATTTTTTAACTCAACTGGAACAGGTCTATAAAACTCTGGAAAAAATTGAACCAATTAATGCCAGAATTATTGAAGGTCTTGTAAGGATAGCTAAAGCGGTCGGGAACGAATCGGCAGTAATTTCACTTTCGGACAAACTTAAGTCCCTGCAAACCATCTCCGGCGTCAAACCCTCTGTTGTTATTGAACGACCCGTTTCTTTGTCTTATGAGCCGTTGAATCTGCAAGATTCCGAGCTGTTGGAAATTACCGAAACTATAGAAGAGGTTATACCGGAGAATTCCCAGACTTCAATTTTTGATGAGATAGGGTTCGAAACCGCTGTAGAAACATTCGGTGCAGCGTCTTATACGGGTGGCGAGGACGTCAGTCATGGTTCCGATGAAGATATTGAAATAGATGTTGAGATAGATGAGTTCGACTCTCCGTTCGGTTCATTCGATGAAGCTGTTGATACGTCTTCCGGTCACGACAACTGGCTTGATTCTGTCAGCAATTTGTTTGATACAATAAGTACTGAAGCGCATGGTGTCAAATTCGGTGATGAGATGGATAGTACCGATGCTCAGTCGCATTTTGATCTTGGACAGGCGTTTAAGGAGATGGGACTTTTCGATGAAGCAATTAACGAATTCCGTAAGGCTTCAGATGACGCAGCAAGGCGTATAGAGTGTATGATAATGCAGTGTGTCTGTTTAAGAGAACGTGGTGAGGTTGAAACCGCAGTAACAATGCTGCAGGCTCTTATGAAATCTGAACTGAGCAGTGAGGAAATCAGTGCGGTAAAATATGAACTGGCTACAGCTTATGAGTCAATAGGTAAGCATGATGAGGCAAAAACGCTTCTGAATGAAATTGATCGTATAAGCCCCGGTTTCAGAGATATAAGTTCCCGTCTGGATGCTGTAACTCTTACAGAATCACTTGATTTTTCTGATGATGATCTTAAAGACTTCTGATCTGTTTGGATATTGAACTTAGTGTAAATACTGTAGGCTCTGTATGACATAACCTTATTGGAGGCTCGCTCTTATGCTCAAGATTACCAATTTTATTATTTTTTCCATTCTTCTGGTCTGTTTTAGCACATCGGTTTTTGCGGCAGAACTGCTGGATGTCAATCCAAAAGTAACCGGTGATCTTGTTACTATTGATATTTCAGCCGATATTCCAATGACCTATACATATTATAAGGTGCCTGGTCAGGCAAGGGCAGTTGTGGATATAGCTGAGGCTGATCCTGAAAAAGTTGAGCCTCTGATAGTTGTAAATAAAGGTGTTGTATCGAGTATCAGCGTTGATAAGGCAGAGATATCAAATATTACAGTTAGCAGGATTATATTTAATCTGGTCTCAGAGGCTGATATCTCTGTTGCTGCATCTGAAGACAGAAAACTACTTACGGTAACTTTTGGCGGCTCGGCAGTTGTCTCAAGTCCCGAACCAGCTATTGATTCCAAAACGGACGAGAGCAAAGAGGTTGAGCCTGAACCTCTATCGCCCGCAGCTGAGGTTCAGGTTCAACCTCAGGCAGTCGATAATGAAGACGATCCATTCGGACTTGATGAGCCTGAAGTTGCAGCCGTTCCTGCTGCCGCAGGAGCAGCTTTAACGGCTGCTGATGCTGCGGTGACGGAAACAGTTGCCGCAACACCGAAACTTGAGCCGGTAGTACCGCTGATTTCCGGTTCGTACAGGTCTAAGGCACTTTCAATAAAAGAGATATCTGCCGGATCTTCTTACATTGAAATTAAAACAAATCAGCAGATTTCTGACTATAAGTCATTCAGGCTGACAAAGCCGGAACGGCTTGTCATAGATATTCCATCTCCCAAAATAAATCAAAAGGCAAAAACAGTTTCAATAAGAAAGTCAGGCATAACAAACGCGAGAATTGGTATTTCATCAGGGAATATTCGGGTAGTTATCGACTCAAACAGGGCTGTATTTCCTACACATGATATTTCTTATACAGATAATGGCTTGAAAATAAATTTCAGATAGTCTGATTAAGGCAGGATTAACGGAAAAGAGCCGATAAACTCATAGATCATGCTCTTTGAGTTTATCGGCTCTTTTCCGTTTTTTTCCGGGCGTGTGCCAGATTTTAAATTCTGAGGCTGATAATAGAGTTATCTCCTCCCCTTAGGATTGGAGCTCGAAGCAGCACTCTTGTTATTGGATGATGTTCTTCCGGTACGTTTGCCGAATGATGGGGTTCTTGTATCTTTTGCAGAAGATGGGCGGTGTTTACCGGCAGCCTCAGTTGCTGAAGATGAGCGACCGCTCTTTGAATTTTCTTTTGTTTTCACTTTACTGTTCGCAGTCGTACTGCTGCCAGCGGTTTTAGCTTTTGACCCTCGAGGAGTCCCCTGCTTTCTGTCTGTTGAAACGTCAGAGTTTGGCTTCCTTCTAACGTACGGAGTCTTTGCCGGACGATCTTTCTGTGGAACGGCAATACTGACAACAATACATCTGTCAATAAGATAAGCCCCGTCCAGAGTTTCTACTACCTCGTTAAGGTTAACTTCCGAGAGCATTCTGACGTAACCGCATCGTTTGAATTCGCCAGTCTGTTCATCCACGATAAGATGTACAGATGTTACTACGCCCATTAATCCAAAAAGTTTTCGTAGATCCTCTTCTGTTGCCTGCTCTGAAATGTGTCCGACATATAGCTCTTTTGCCATCTGAATGATCCTTAAATTATTTATTTCTGTTTCCCGAATGTGATGGCAGGAGCTTTATACAACAAGTCGATCATCCTTATAACCTGCATTTACTTCGAGAGCCTCTTTTAATGAACATATTGCGACCTCTATCTGGCTGTCATCTGGTTCACGTGTAGTCAGGCGCTGCAGCTTCAATCCAGGCGCAATGATTAATTTGACAAGCGGATGTGCTTCGTTAGTAGCGCTCCATTTGAGAAATTCGTATGAAATGCCCGCAATTATCGGAAGCAGAAATACTCTTGAACCGGCTTTGAGGTAGAATGGCCATAGTTTTGGGATGAGCGAAAATACAGCAATACTAACCAGCATTACAATTAAGAGAAAACTTGTTCCACAGCGCGGGTGCAGTCGGCTGTATTTGCGTACATTATCAACAGACAGTTCTTCGCCAGCCTCAAAAGCAAAAATAGATTTGTGTTCGGCACCGTGATACTGAAAAACCCTTTGAATATCTTCCATACGTGCAATAGCCCATATATAGAGTAAAAAAACAGCAACACGTATAATACCGTCCACCAGGTTGAAGATTATATTGTTGTTGCCGATTACAGGAGTTAAAAGTTTTGTAAGGTAAAGTGGAAAAAGAAAAAACAGGCAGATGCCAAAACCGAAGGCGACTGCCATTGTTCCTGCCATTGCCCATGAGGAAAGATCACCGTTAGTTTCACCATCTTTCTTTTTTTTCTGTAATTTTTCCTTTTCCTTCTCTTTCTCCTTCTCATCTTCAGTCATTGCTTCATTGGCGGAGAAATTAAGCGCTTTTATTCCGATGATCAGAGATGTGATCAGGGCAACTGCACCACGAACTACAGGCAATTTAACAATCGGAAAACGTTCGGAAAGGGGGATGATCAGCTCTTTTCTTACAACAATTTCACCATCAGGTCGACGAACCGCAATTGCAACCGAACGTGGTGCGCGCATCATGACCCCTTCGATTACAGCCTGCCCGCCAACGTGTATCTTATCCATATTACCTCATTATATCTGGAGTCGGTTTCGGCAGATTTAGTTTAACCGGACTGTTTGGAGCGGTTAAATCTACCAGGGATCATTATTTCAGAACCTTGTAAAACTCTCTTACTTCGGTTGTCTGCCCACAGCAGAATTTTCCTTCCGGGCAGGGATCGCTTACGCAGCCGGGGCCGGCCTGACGGAAAATTACAGGGGCAATGCTTTTTACCAGTCTAAGCATCTCTATACTCATCTCACGAATCTCCCACTGCGCCCTTTGGCAACAGCGAAGTTCAAAAAAATGCAGCAGTTCGCGGGCATTCATCGTCATAATAATCTTGGTTTCGGTTGCGTTCGGTAGAATATAGCGAGCATCTTCCGGTGGAATTCCCATTTCTACCAGTTGTGCGTATGCCTTGTGTACAGTTTCAGACATAAAGGCAAATATCTGTCTTGCCTCACTGTTCTCAGCAATTGTATCGGGCATTATCGAAGTAAATTCATCTTTGTGAGAAACGTAACGCTGAGATTGCTGAGAAAAAGAAGCAATACGGTGTCGCACCATCTGATGTGTTGTTACGCGTGAAATACCCTCTATGCCGAAGGTGAATGATGCGTGTTCAAGTACTGAGTGGTGACCAAGCGACATGATCTTGTCAAGAAAGGATTCGATGTCGGATTCTGCCAACTTTTCCCGTAAATTATCAATAGATGTAGGTGAATAGCAGAGTCGAGCAGCTAATGCTACGGTGCGCTCTGGATTTGGTGTGTGTTCAATCAGTGTGACGTTCATAATGTCCTGTTTGAGCATGCATTTGCGGGGAGGGTGTTTTTGTCTCCTGCATGGTCTTATTTGGAATTAGTAACCCCTGATATAGAAGTGCTTTGTGAAGACGTCAGGAGATAAAAAAGGGGATTTGCCTTGCGACAAAGCCCCTTCAATAATTCTAGAAATGATCTATCAAGCCTGACCGTAACGTTTTTTGAAACGTTCAACACGACCGGCGGTATCAATCAACTTCTGTTTGCCAGTGTAGAAAGGGTGGCAGGCAGAGCAGATCTCTGTGCTGATCTCCTTTTTTGTGGAGCGTGTCTGGAATGTGTTACCGCATAGGCATTTAACGGTAATTTCTGAATAATCCGGGTGTATACCTTCTTTCATCTCTTCCTCCTTCAGTAGTGCGACCGATATTAAGTAATCAATGATTAGTGACAAGCTGTAACAATAGCTATTTTGAATATTTATTGCAACTATTTTTTAGCTATTTAGACATTGAATCCAGAAAAGCCTGGTTGGTTTTGGCTTCAGATAGTTTGTCAAGCAGAAACTCCATGCTGTCTACAACATTCATTGGATGAATAACTTTACGTAGTATCCAGATGCGGTTAAGAGCATTTTTTTCTGTTAAAAGCTCTTCTTTACGAGTTCCGGATTTGTTTATGTCGATAGCGGGGAATGTACGTTTCTCAACCAGTTTTCTGTCGAGATGAAGCTCCATATTACCGGTTCCCTTGAATTCTTCAAAAATCACTTCATCCATTTTGCTGCCTGTTTCAACCAACGCAGTAGCAATTATAGTCAGAGATCCACCCTCTTCAATGTTGCGGGCAGCGCCAAAGAACCGCTTTGGTTTCTGCAGCGCGTTCGCATCAACTCCGCCAGTCAATATTTTTCCTGAGGGGGGGAGTACAGTATTGTAAGCACGTGCAAGGCGTGTAATTGAATCAAGAAGTATGACAACATCTTTTTTGTGTTCGACAAGTCGTTTGGCTTTTTCAATAACCATTTCAGCGATTTGAACGTGTCTTGTGGCTGGCTCGTCAAAGGTTGAAGAGATAACTTCTCCATTCACAGATCGCTGCATATCTGTAACCTCTTCCGGTCGTTCATCAATAAGGAGAACAATGAGATAAACTTCTGGGTGATTTGCGGCTATCGAATTGGCGATGTTCTGAATAAGAACGGTTTTACCGGTTCGGGGTGGAGCGACAATAAGTCCGCGCTGACCTTTCCCGATAGGAGCCACCAGTTCAATCACCCGCATAGGCATATTTTCCGGCGTTGTCTCAAGGTTTAATTTCTGCAGCGGATAGAGCGGAGTAAGATTGTCGAAGAGAATCTTGTCACGCGCTATTTCCGGTGATTCATGATTTACCGATTCGACCTTTAAAAGTGCGAAATAGCGTTCACCCTCTTTAGGGGGTCTGATCTGCCCTGAAACCGTGTCGCCGGTTCGCAGGTTGAACCGCCGTATCTGGCTTGGAGAAACGTAGATATCGTCGGGACCCGGAAGATAATTGTAGTCGGTGGCTCTTAGAAAACCAAAACCGTCCTGCAGTGTCTCCAATACGCCTTCACCGAATATGGTTCCATTCTGTTCTGTTTGAGCGTTCAGGATAGCAAAGATCAGATCCTGTTTTCTTAAACTTGACGCTCCCTCAATGTTCAGATCTCTTGCGATTGAGTTTAGGTCGCTAATCTTTTTACCTTTTAGTTCTTGTAGATTCATCTTTTCTCCTGCGAAATGTTGAGCTTATTATATTTGTTCTAAACTACCTGTAGAGGTTACTAAACGATAATTGCTAGAGTAGCGCACAGCAAAAAGATTATGGCTCAAAGAGCGAATGTATGAGTTTTCAGAGGTTCAATATGTTTGTGTATGAAGAAGTATAGGGATCTTACCTGAGTGTCAGGATGTTCAATCTGAGGTGTTGCGACGTTACCCTTTATTTTCAGGGTATGTCAATAGAAAACAACAGCATTTACCGTTAAATAATTATTTTATTTCGTACAGCGGGAGTTTTTCAGTAGTTCATTGATTACAACCCCCGCCATTGTAAGACCGGTGATGGATGGAATATATGAAATGCTGCCAAGAATAACCTTCTGTTCATGATTTACAGAGGCCTGTTTAACGTGATTTGAAGTAGCAGAACCGGCACTCTCTTCGTGAGTATCAAGAAGGGCAAGATCGCGATGAATCTCCGTAGAGTAGACAACCTGTACTCCGGATGTTATTCCGTTTTTTTTAAGTATCCTACGCATACTTCTCGCCATCCGGCAGTTTTTAGTCTGCGAAATGTCTGAAACTTCAATTTTTGTTGGATCTAACTTGTTCGCTGCTCCCATGCTTGAGATTATCGGTATTCCATGCTCGCGGCAGATTGTTATAAGTGAAACCTTTGCTGTGAAATTATCAATCGCATCCAGTACAAAATCCGGCTTTGGGGTAAGAATCCGTTCGGCATTGCTTTGGGAAAAGAACTCTTTGATTGCAACTATACTTGCGTTCGGATTTATATCAAGCAATCGCTCAGACATAATTCCAACTTTAGATCTACCGATAGTGCTTGAAAGAGCATGGATCTGCCTGTTGATGTTGCTTATGCAGATGTCGTCAAAATCAACTAGAGTTATCTTTCCGACTCCGGCGCGTCCTAGTGCCTCAGCTGCATAGCTGCCAACCCCGCCGATTCCGCATACCATTGTATGCTTGTCTGCAAGAGTTGATAAACCTTTGTCACCTATTAGAAGCTCTGTTCGGGAAAAACGATTAAGTTCCATGGAGTTTAAACCTTAATTATCCAATTACAGTCTGGTTGATAGCTTTAAACAATAATATTGGCAAAAAACGGATGTTCCGATATAACTGCGGGAGAATATCCTACAAAATCACCATCTATCTGAATCGGATATCTCCCGCTTATTTTAAAATAAACTCCAGAGAGACGAGTCAAATTACGACAGTTTTTTATTCTGTAAATCATAAGTTCGAACAGACTGTTTATATATGCCAGTCTCTTACTTGAGGTGATACATACAGCAGAAAGACCTGATTCAAAAGGGTTGCATTCCGGTGACAGAATAAAATCCCCCCCATATCTTGAAGCATTGCAAACTATAGCTGTATGACAGAGAAGATCAGTCTCTTTGCTACTGAGTTCAAATTTATTGTGCTCCCAAAGCAAAACATTTTTCAGCGCTGATAGTCCGTACGCCCCCTGCTTTAGGAATCTTTTAGCTATAGTCCAGACATCTCTTACTACACGCCCATCCAATCCTATGCCAGCCATCAGCACAAAACGCAAATTGCGACCTTCAAACTCAATTGTGCCAAGCGTAAGAGGTTTATTCCTGCCGATAGCTATTCGTTCAATCGCTTCGTCAACTGATTTGATTCCAATCTCTGCAGCCAGCACATTTGATGTGCCGAGTGGCAGTACAGCAAGAGTAATCCTTGTGTCAGAATTCAATCCATTGACAACGGCATTAAATGTTCCGTCACCACCGGCAACCAGAACAAGACGGGGCTGATCATCCTCGTTAATTTCTTTGCAGTATTCAAAAATTTCGGTCGGAGTACGAACCTGAAAAACCTTTGGGTCTACCCCTATATTGCAAAGTCCGTTTAACAGTGATGCAAACCGCCGACTGGAATAATGTCCTGATAATGGGTTTACAAAGAGATATGAGTTTCTACTGTTCATCAATTTACCAACCTGGAGGGTACACAAACGATTAACATCTGTGATCCGGTATTGATCTTATAACGCTCTCAACTGCCCCGAATATATCGTCAGTTCTGATGCTCTGACGGCACTCATCATCACGGGGGCAGGTCCTGTTTAAACAGATGCTGCACGACATTCCTGACTGGATAGTAATGTCACTAGCGCCGCGCGGACCGTTCCGTCTGGCGTCAGTGGCGCGGTAGAATGAAACCGTTGGAGTCCCGGTGGCGGCAGCAATATGAATCGGACCGGTGTCGCCACCGACAACAACATCTACCTGCTTGATGAGAGCGCAAAAAGTTTTGAGATCAAGCCGAGGCAGAAGCTGTGACCGCTCTCCCAGTTTACTCGCCAGCGTTTGTACCTCGTTCAGCTCCTGCTCATTGCCCCATGAGAAAAGAATATTTACCTGCGGAAAATTTTCAAGTAGCTGTTGCGCCAACTCGAACCAGGCATCAACAGACCATTTCTTTGTCTCCCAGGTTGTTCCGGTATGAAAGAGGAGATGTACGCTTCCGGAATTATTCTCCAGCAGCTTCCGCGCTCTCTGATTATCTTCATCAGATGTCTCGATGTGGCTTTTCAGAGAATATGAGGAGTAATTTTCGCCAAATGCTGAGCTGACGACTCTTAAAGAGCGGCTGGAGATATGAAAGTCCTCCGGACGAAGCGGAACCTTATGGTTTGTAAATGCCAGATTGAGTGACTCGCGAACGGCGTCACGATCGAATCCGTAGCGTTGTGAAGCGCCGGTCAGTGCCGTTACAATGCCGCTTTTGGTATTACCCTGCAGGTCAAAGACCAGATCATACGAGGCGCTCCGAAGGCGTCTGATAACGGCACCAACCTCGCGACGAGTAGTTGCTGAAAGCGGGGACTTGCGCCAGCTTCGCGTTTTGATACAGACCACCTCTCTTATCAGCGGATGACCTTCAAGGATGGTTCGATTCTGCTCCTCCAGCACCCAGTCAATTTCTGTCCCGGGAACTGCCTGGCGGAGATAATCAAGTACGGGGAGCGCATGAATTATATCCCCCAGAGCGGATAGTTTGACAATCAGGATGCGCATGGTTTCCCCTGTTCAAGCACCTCTTTAACTGCTTCGAATACGGTATCAACTGCTATAAGTTTCATGCACTCCATGTAAACACTGTTGTCACATTTTCTGCTCCGGCAGGGGACACAGGGCAGACCATCTGCCATGATCACCCGGTGCCCACTGCCAACCGGGCCTGTCCTGTCAGGGTCTGCCGCGCCGAAAAGCGCAATTACAGCCGTCCCTACTGCTGTTGCCATATGCATTGGTCCGGTATCGCCGCTGATCAGAACGGCGGATTTCTCAAGAACCGCCCCAAGCTGCAGCATGGAGGTCTTTCCGGTCAGAATGAGCGGCTGCGCAGTAGATTGACTGGCTATTTCATCTGCCAGCGGAGTGTCTGCACTGCCGCCGATAACTATTACGGTGGCTTGCAATTCGTTTGTTAGTCTGTCGGCGAGTACTGCAAAATTTGCCGTGCTCCATCTGTTGACGGGGTGACTTGCTCCCGGATTAAGCGCAATTACCGGGCGCTCATCTAACCCGTGAGATTTGAACAGTTCAGCCGCAAAATATCTCTGCTCCTCGGCAAGGTACAAATCCAGATAGTCACCTGGCTCTTCAACTCCCAGAGGTGCAAGCGTCTTCAGGTGATCCTGCACGGCGTGAATCTGTCTTGAGCGTGTTTTGTGATAAACCAGAAAGCGGCAGGGGAGGGCGGCAGAAGCCAGGAACCAGGTTTTCAGGTTACTGCGTTGAAAGTTGATGACCAGATCGTAAGATCTGCTGCTGATCTCACTCCAGAGTGAAAAAAGCGCAGACAGAGACTTGTGTGCGGCAAAACGGTCGTAGACGAGAATATCGGATATAAATGGGTTGTGTCTGAAAAGATCAACAGAAGGGGTGTTAC
Organism: Desulfuromonadaceae bacterium; assembly: GCA_028683855.1. Classification (GTDB taxonomy): domain Bacteria; phylum Desulfobacterota; class Desulfuromonadia; order Geobacterales; family Pseudopelobacteraceae; genus JACRCG01. Next base: position 102,313 of record JAQUHA010000006.1, on the reverse strand, counting down.
CGACCATTGTATCGATACGTGCTTCCGGAAAACGACTTTTTAGAGCTCTGATGGATGGAGTCAGATGCAACAGATCGCCCATTGCTCCCGGTTTAATTATTAGAATGTTAACGGGTTTTTTATCCATGAAACCTTGTGAAGTGGTTAATAAGGAGAATTTTTATTCTTTGCCAACTTTTTTTGCAATAATTCGTTTTAACTGCCAGTAAGGTGTGTAAAGTCTATAGAAAGGTCTTAGCAGAGTGAAGCGCCAAGGACCGTAAAGACTCCGTATTTTACGATTTGCTACATCCATATCGTGTTGTCCCTGTTTTGCGTGCTTTAACAGTTTATAAAACTGATAATACATAAGATAGGTGCGCGCAATTTTGCCAATTCCAACGTACGGTTTTTCCAGGTAGTCATTAAAAAGGTAAGTGAGGTCGTCTATGAAGTTTAGCTCTATTTCATTCTTTTTTGTTTGTTGTCCCGCGTGATGACGGAAAGAGCAAAGTGGTTCTGCCAGGTATATAAATCTCCCCTGTTCCATAATATGGAACCACATCTCAAGGTCAACCAGTTGCCTGTAACGAATATCAAAACCACGCTTAGCCGCATTTTTTCTAAACATAACCGCAGATGGTTCACCAATAAGGTTGTGATCGCGATTAATCCTGCGCATACACCGGCGAATTACATTACGACCTTCTGCAGAGAAGTGATCGGAAAAATTAGTAATTCTCTCTATGATGTTAGACTGTTCGTCAACTATAGAACGGGCAGAAGCAACCAAAACAACATCCGGGTACTTCAGCATTGCCTCAAGCATAATCGTAAGTGCATCCGGTGATGAGAAAAAATCATCACCAAATAAAAATCTTATATATTCTCCTTCTGCCAACTCCAAACAACGATTCCAGTTATGGACCATACCTAAATTTTCAGGGTTGCGGATAAAACGCACCCTTAGGTCATTATTGGCATATTTTTCTGCTATTGCAGCAGAATTATCAGTTGAACAGTCATCAATAATAAGTAGCTCAAAGTTTTGAAACTCTTGTGAGAGTGCCGAATCTATAGCTTCAGACAGGTAGCTGGCGTTGTTGTAGATTGGCATACAGATGCTGATTTTGAGGTCGCTCATATAGGCTCAGTTGTGAGTTGTGAGTTCTATTGCTAGTTTTGTTCAAACAACTTAAATTCTTTACTTTATCATTATTCTTTTACGAATAGAGTGCCTTGTCAGTTTGAAAAAAGGATTATACAGTTTATACAAAGGCAAGCTAATATAAAAGCGCAGTAGACCACAATAAAGTCTTATTTTTTTTACTGTGATTTCTGCGTTATACCATCCATTTCTGGAATACTTCCATGAATAATAGAGTTGGTAGTAGAAAACAAACCATTTCTGTATAACGCTAAGTAAAATATATTCTTTTTTAAGATAGTTATCAAAAAGGCGATGGTAGTCATCTATATGAGCTAGCTCCTGCGCGTTCTTACTTGTTTGTTGCTCCTGATGTTGTCTGAATGTGCAGAGAGGTTCTGCAATAAATGCAAACTTTCCATTTTCAAGTAGATTAAACCACATCTCCAGGTCTACGATCTGTCTGTATTTTGCATTAAATCCTCGCAATGCAAGACTTTTTCTAAACATAACGACAGAAGGTTCGCCTATTATGTTATTATGTTCGTATATGGAAAGATTGATAACATCTGATCCCTTGGCAATTATGTCGGTATCGAAATATGAAGTGGTTGTTAAAAGAGAATAGTCAGAATTTATAACGTGACGGGCGGTTGCAACGAGCACAACATCTTCATTAGTTAGAACGGACAGCATTTTATTTAAAGCATCTGGGGTGTTTAGAAAATCATCACCAAAAACAAATTTAATATATTCTCCGTTAGCCAATTCTATGCAACGATTCCAGTTATTGACCATCCCTAGATTTTTATCGTTAACATAGACTCTGATTCTAGAATCTATTTTGGCATATCCTTCTGCAATAGAAAAGGTTTCGTCTGTTGAACAGTCGTCAATTATGAGTATTTCGAAATCAACATTTTCCTGTGAAATAACAGATTCAATTGTCTTGTGAAGAAATTTTGCCTGATTGTATGTTGGTACGCAGACGCTGATTAGGGACACAGAAAATCCTCTCTCCTGCTAGCTACTGATATGCTTTATTATTTTGTGATAGCGATGGATAGAAAGTCTGTAAAGCAATCTGCATATTTTTCTATGAAAATATGCCTTTACGGTCTGTTCCTGTACTTCTGCGATTTCTTGTCTGAGTTTGAAGCATTTATAAAGCAGACCAAAACGCAGAATCCCATGAAATGCTCTGTGGTTCTTCCATGCGGTGAGCATTATGGAGGTAAGTTGTTTCATTTTCATGCGACTGTTTAAGATCGAATTGTCACCATGATATCGGTAGGCTGCTACTTGATGCGGTGTGAATCCGAGAAAATTTCTTGCCATAATACGTAGGTACATATCCCAATCCTCAACGGTAAGAGTTTCGTCATACAAACCTACAATATCATACAGTTCTCTTCGCGCCATGAATCCGGGACCAGGTACACACCAATTGTAAATCAATTCTATTGGTAATAGTTTTTCATCAATTAGGCACTCTATCTTACCGCCATTTAAGTCTGCAATCCCACTATTATGTGTAACTATCCCACTATCATCGACTACAACAGAGTCACCAAAGACCGCGTACTTGGAGCTGTTTTTTTGAAGATAATCGAGACGTGTTGAAATGCCGTCTTTTAGCAAATAGTCGTCGCTTGCTAATAGTGTGATATACTCTCCCCTCGCTTTGCAAACAAGTTCATTAAGTGTACGGGTCACACCCTTATTTGGTCGGCTTTCAATTTCAAACCGTTCAAGCAGATTTTTATCTTGTTTATTAAACCATTCTCTTGCAAGTTCTTTCGAGTTGTCCTTTGAACCATCATCAATAATAATGATCTCTATTCGAGTATATCCGTCCTCAAGAACACTATCCAGACAACGGGTTATGTAGCGGGCATGATTGTATAAAGGTATCAGGACACTTACCAGTGGTACAGATACAGTCATGTTAGGTGTTTCCCATAAAATTACAGATGGTACTGCATACTGCGGCGATATTTTCTTCTGCTATTCCTGGCCACATTGGAAGACTTAATACGGAATTATGTATTGCTTCTGATATTGGAAAATCACCATTTTGGAAACCAAGGTGAGAATAGGCAGTCTGTAAATGCGGTGGTATGGGATAATGAATCATATTTCCTATTCCAACCGAAGTAAGTTTTTTTTGTAGCATATCGCGGTTATGAAGCCTAATAACAAAAAGATGCCAGACCGGTTCAGCCCATTCAGGGACGAAAGGTAAGGCAATCTCAGTGATAGCAGCAAGATGCTTCATATATAATTCGGCAGTAGTCGCACGCATCTTGTTCCATTCAGTCAGTTTCTTCAGTTTTACTCTCAAAAAGGCAGCTTGCAATTCATCCAAACGAGAGTTAAAGCCGAGTATCTCGTTATGGTATTTGATTTCAGAACCGTAATTACGAAGTATCTTTATCTGGTTTGATAACTGGACATCATTGGTTATTACAGCTCCTCCATCACCAAAAGCTCCTAGATTTTTACCAGGATAAAAACTAAATCCCGCGGCATCACCAAGAGTTCCAACTCTTCGTCCTTTATAGTAAGCGCCATGTGCCTGTGCACAATCTTCGATAACTTTCAGTCCGTGCTTTCTAGCAATCGCATTTATCGGATCCATATCTGCGGGTTGTCCATATAGATGCACAACCATTATTGCCTTTGTTCTTGGCGTGATCGCCTGCTCAATTTTTGCCGGATCGATATTGTATGTCTGTTCATCAGGCTCAACAGCGACGGGGGTAGCACTTGCGTGGGTCACGGCAAGCCATGTTGCAATATAGGTGTTGGAGGGAACTATGACTTCATCGCCCGAACCGATCCCATAGCCCCGTACAATGAGGTGAAGGGCATCAAGCCCGTTTGCCACGCCGATACACTGCTTTGCGCTACAGTACTCGGCAAATTCTGACTCGAATGCTTCAACTTCGTCGCCAAGAATGTACCAGCCAGATTTCATCACCCGCTGATAAGCTTCGTCAAATTGATCTTTTAGGTCAAAATATGGGGCTTTAAGGTCAAGAAAAGGAATGTTCATTTTATGATCTTTCAATAATTCGCATTAACCGCCAAATGCGTTAATAATAAGTAGAGAACAGTATTCTTTAGAAATAGATATTAATTTGTTTCTAAGTTGCTTGATGTATATTTAGTACAGTAAAGGAGAGTTCTTTCAACTGAATCAAGCAGGTGAGGTGTTAATAACAACACTTTCTCAAATATATCCCGAATTTCCTCAGGAAGATATTCGTGAGCAATATCATTTCTTATCATGCGAATCTCGATAAAAATCTCAGCACTGTCAATCAGTTCTTTCTTCTCTGCCCTGTTGATTCTATCTCTGATTGTGCCTTGAGAATCCAGATCAAGTATGTCCAGCAGTCTAAATACTTTCTGAAGCAGAATATCGCTTAATCTTGCAAATCGTCCAGTGAAAGACTCAAAGCTCTCTAATTCTTCTGGTTCATACGCTTCTTTTATGGTGATTGCACTGCATTTGTTGAATGAATAAACTAGGACTTCCTTAGCGTTAACAAGCAGATTTAACTCATTAACCAGCAAATTACGCATTTGTTCGGTCACAATTTTACCCCCGTAGAAAGTGCCAGTTTTACAAAAGGGTCAGAGTCATCTGCAGCCAAAATCAGATCTATTTTCTGCTCGCCTATAAGCTCATACAATTTTATCTTTATGGCTCTTTTGTCGTGGTTGGTCAGGCAGTCAGAAATAACCAGCAGGTCAATATCTCCACCCCTTTTTGAGTCATCCACCCGAGAACCGAAAAGATAAACAGCTGCATTAATATCATGGTGTTTTATCGTAGATAAAATGGCTGATATCTCCGAGTATTTGAGTCTCATATAGTGTTTACCGAATTAAACATTTAAGTGAATTCGACTGAGTGGTTAGTTTTGGCTATGTACGGCTTTTATAAATGGATCATAGTCACGGTAGTAATCTTCCTCATCATATAGGTTGGAAGCCAGTACCATACAGACAGAACCGGAGGAAAAATTGTCCAGTTCGCGCCATATCATAGGACAGACGTAGAGTCCATAATAAGAACGATTGAGGTGAAAACGTTTCCTGCTGTACCCATCGTCTAAAATAACATCAAAACTTCCAGACATTGCAATGATAAGTTGATGAAGCGCCTTATGTCCGTGACCGCCTCGTTCTGCACCACCTGGCACATCATAAAGATAGTAAACACGCTTTATGTCAAAAGGAATATGCCCACCACCTTCAACAAATGTAAGATTGCCGCGCGGATCCGATATTTTTGGTAGATCTATAATTTTGCAGTTACTTAGAGGATGCATTCCGAATCCTCCAGATATCTGAGTATCCGCGCTGGATTTCCAATAACCACTGCTTTTGGAGGAACATCCTTTGTTACTACCGCCCCTGCCCCAATCATCGCACCGGCACCGACAGTGATTCCGCATAAAATTGTAGAATTTGCACCAATTGACGCGCCTTGTTTCACTACAGTTGAGCGCAACTGAAATGGTTGTTTACTGCGCGGAAAGAGATCATTTGTAAAGGTTGCGTTAGGTCCTATCATGACATCGTCTTCCAAGCGGACACCATCCCAAATTTGGACACCACATTTAATAGTGACTCTATCGCCAATTATTACATCGTTTTCTATAAAAACGTGATCGCATATATTACAGTCACACCCAATATCAGCACTAGGAAGTATGTGTGTAAATGCCCATATTCGAGTGTTTTCACCGATCTTTTCTGATTCAACAAGAGCATTGGGGTGCTTGAAGTATGGCATTATGCGCCTCTAACTGATTGTTTTAATAATAAAATATTTTTATTATATATGTTATCACTGGATTCCAAACTTGTCCTTTATAGATTAAAGGTAAAACTTACACTTGCTTGTGTTCAAACGTGCACCTAACAACCTCTGGGTCTTCTTCGCGAAACTTAGCCATTCCTTGTCCTACTACCTTGTAAACCAGAGAAAAGCCAGCTTCTTCAGCATTTTTTACCAGGGTCTCAGGTTCAATAAATCTCCTGTAATGACCGGAGATACTTTCTGTATCAGATATTTTTTTGCCAGAAGTTAGAAAAGGATCATTGACTGTGCGTGCTTCAATATATATTTTTCCATGTTTACTGAGGCAGGATTTAGCTATCTTCCAAAATGATATTTCACCAGAAACATCAATAGCGTGTATAAAAAATCTAGCATATATGGTGTCAAAACACTTTTTATGATGCTCTATAAAACAGTCATAACTGGAAGGTTCGTATATGTTTACCTGCTTAAAACTTGCGGTCAACCCATGTTCAATAGTCTTTTCTGTTGCAGAATTAATCGCAGATTTTGAACCATCAACCCCTACTACCTGATGTCCATGTGAAGAGAAAAACAGAGAGTCACGACCATTACCACAGCCTATGTCAAGAATATTGCTACACCTTTTTAGTTCTGGCATAAGGGAGATAGCGTATTGCGATGGATAGTCTGGAATATTTCGTTTTTTATAAAATGTATCCCAAAAGTCACTTCCAGTCTGTTTCGGCCAGCCAGATATCAAAAAGTTAAAATTTTTGTGAAACTGAATCCTTTTGGGGTATGAAAAATTACAGTTTGGTATGTTCCACTCTTCTCCATAAATTGCTTTTAGCAGCAAAACAGGGTCAAGAAGAGTTGTAAAAGTTTGACCATGAATTTCGATCATTCCTTTTTTAATGATATTTTCAGCTGGTACTCCATCTGAAATGCCAAAATAAAGAAATAAATTATTCTCTCGTTTCCAGCCAAGATAAATATTAAATATAGTGTCACTTAGGAACACTTGAATAAAACCGAAGGATGTAATTGTAAGCTTAAGATCTGCATTATGGAGGCATTCAACGATCATAAGGGCTTCAGAACAAATTTCATCATCTGTGCATTTGTCGCTTATATAACAGAAGTCAAAATCATGATCGTTCGGCATTAGACTTCCATCACGGATAATTCCTAGAAGTGTCCCATATATGGGCATTATTTCTATAGAACATTTGTCTCTAAGGATGTTCTGGACTTTTCCAATATCCGCAAGTGCTGTTGTGATAAAGTCTTTCTTGCGATCTTTAAATAAAACAACGTCCATACCATTTTTATTTTTTGATATTTTTTCGCCTCTATCATTATAACGATTCAAGTGACCTCCGATGCAAAATTTGGTTAGAGATTTATATAGTCATTTCTTATGGCATCTTTTATTAATAGACCCGCACCACCAGCCGGTATGTACATAAGAGATTGCCTGATTTCTTCACGCCTTGATTTTAATGGGTCTTGACCGGACAGAAGCATTTCCAAGACATCATGTAATTCGGTTGAATTCTTTACCCAATAAAAACCTTCTGACATCTGTTTGCCAAATTCGTTGAAGTGGTCTACTCTGTGTGTGTAAATAACCGGTTTACCTGTGGCGAAATATTCAAACAGAATGGTAGACATATCAGATACCAGAAAGTCGCTTGTTACAAATGAATCCTCATATCCCGAGTTTGTTTCAATAGACATATTTGAAGAGTTTCTATATGCAGATTCCATATTCTCTAAATCAGATGGTGATAATTCTCCTGTTTTTAAAAAGTTTTGCAAGCTGAGTGGATGAGGTCTAAAGATGAAATCAATATTCCGGTGGTCATTGCAGTAATCTATGAAAAACTGTTTGTAATCGAAAAAATGGCAATTACCTTCAGTTGTTCGCCAACGCGGTGTCCATAAAATTCTTTTGACGCCTTCGTGAAGTCCGCGACGCCATGATATGCCAGTATAACTTTCGCTTTCTGTTAAAAAGTCAAGCTTTGGACAACCGCTTATATAGGTTGATATACCGCTAAACCATTTTTTTTGAGAAAACCTTTTGATAAACTTATCTTTTGAGTATTCATTTTCTTTGAATACGATACTCACTTTGGAAAAGAAATCTTCCGGATTTACAATTTCATCTACTTCCCCCGCATATATACAACCACCATAAGGAACATAGCAGATTTTTGATAAAAGCGATAAATTAACGGTCGACCATTCGTCTGGAAAGTTATTATATGGAGTCTGGAAAAAAACATAATCTGGTGCCAAATCAAGTGGATTTAGCCATTTATTATTTTCTTTATCATACCCTTTAACCACATTTATTGATTTTGTCTGTAGATATTCAAAAACTCCATCATCTTTGTATTCTCCGTTTTGCAAAGAATCGTGCCTATATGGGAGGGAAACAACAGTTGCAATGAAAGTCGAATCGTAAGATACAGCCTCGTATATGGAGTCAAACATGTTCCAAAGTGCAGTCATGTGGCAAACAAAAACAATGTGAATAGGTCTGTTTTGAATGCGGTTAAGTCTTGCGCGGTTTCTAAAGTCAGCCACTACAAGGTGTCTGATAACATCCTCTTGATGCTCTAGTTTTAGTCTGATTGGTTTTAAGCTTTCATCTATAATTTTTACGAATATTTTTTTAAGTAAACGCTTCATGTTAATACCTAACCTATGGACTAAAACTGCTTGTTTGTGAAATCAAATGATGAAAATACGGCTTCTGATGCTTTCCATGTCCAGTGGGAGTCATCTTGATAATAAATATCCTGAACGCCTTTTTCCAATTCTTTTGATAGAATCGCCTTTGTGTCTATAAAGATATAGTTTTTAGGAAGCTTACGCAATTCCTCAAAGAAAACACTTTTTTGATATTTATGCTGTTTGAGGTATGGCTCGTATAAATTCAGCTTGTTTACAACAGGCATAAAAATTAGCCTTACTCCTTTTTCTTCAAGAACTGTTGATAAGTAATTAAGGTTTTTATTCGCCTCAGCTATATTTGCCGGGGTAGATAAGCCACAGGTCTTATAGTCATCATTTATGAAAATCAGTCGATCCGCTCTGGTTGAAGTAAAAAAATCACGGTTCAATTTTGAAATTATTACATTGCTGTTTCTAGCTTTATCACTAAAGCAGTATTGTATGTTATTAGCAATAAACTTCCAGTTGCCATTATTAATTATGTTAAAGCTGAAATTCTTATTTTTGATTTTTTCTTCATTTGGTTGCCAATCTTTGAAGCTCTTTGTAACTTCTTCTGCTGATATAGTCTCTTTTAACGAAAAATTAGTTGTAAATCTTTTTATAGCCTCACGTTCGACGGACTCTAAAATTAGATATTTGGGCTTTATTACCTCAAGATATCCGCTATTAATAATCTTAGCCAAAGTTGTTATGGGGCCAGTCTCAGGCTTACTCCCATTAAAAAGATTGGATGGTACGTTTAGTACTGATAGGTTGCAGAGTGACGAAATATAATCCTGGTAATGACGGTTATGTCCTCCTCCTCCGCCGATAGAGAAGGAGTCCCCTATCGTTAGGACGTCGATATTCTGTCTTTTATACTCGTTTACCTTTATATGACGTAATGGTAGATCGTCAGAGTTCTCTCTTGGTGATACGTATCCATTTATATATCCAATTCTTAATAAGTCTCCGGCATTTCTATATGGATCTGTGATTTCTTTTGCCCAGCCGTACCAGATGGTGGCATTCATTGCTACCAGCATAACAAGGAAAGTTGAAAACATTTGTATAAACCTGCGAAAACTCATTGATACTCCGACAGTAGTAACATTGTTAGCTCAATATATCTTTAAAGGCTGCTCGGTCATTTTAGCGCGTGAGAGGATTATGACCTCGTACAGATAAAAGCAATTTCCAGAGAGGATTCAGGAGCTTGTAGACAGGAATCAGGCGTTTAAATAGTACTATATTTATATACCGTGAAATTATCTCTTTTGCCTCTGTGGATCCAAATACGGAATGTTTTTTGTAACCTTTCCACACCCTGTAACACTGTACATAGTACAAAGCTGATTCCAAAAGCTTTGGCAGCTTAATTCCTGATGCGTGCAGATAATTGTCATAGAGGTGCAATATTTCCTTTAGATGAACGAGTTCTCCAACATTTATAACTGTTTGCTGTTCAGGGTGGTGTCTGAATGCTGCAAGTGGTTCACGTTCACACCATATATCTCCTTGTAGTAAAAGATGAAACCACATCTCCATGTCCACGATCTGTTTGTAGTCGGGAAGAAAGCCACGCGTAGCCTGACGCTTTCGAAACATAACAACGCTTGGCTCACCGATGAAGTTTCTTGCAGTTGTCAGACAGTCGCGAATAGCCTGTTTGCCTGAAACAACGCCGTTAGTTGGTGTGAAACCTCTCACAGCCATTTTAGTCCCATTCCGGTCGATAATAGTACGAAAGGAACATGCCAGGGTTACATTTGGATGATTGTCTAATGTCCCTGCTAACAGTTTAAGATTATTGTCTGAAATAAGCAGGTCATCTCCGAATAGGAACTTGATATATTCCCCATCAGCAAGCTCTAGACAACGATTCCAGTTTGCAACCATTCCAAGGTTTGGAATATTTCTGATAAATCTTATTCTACTATCTTTTGCAGCGTAAGAGGCTGCAATATCAGCGCTGCCGTCACTTGAACAGTCATCCAAAATAAGTATCTCAAAATTACTATAATTTTGAGATAGTGCCGATTCAATAGCCGTATTGAGATAAGCCGCAGAGTTATAGACCGGTATGCATATACTTACTTTAGTCTGACTCATTCGCTTCTCTTTGTGAAAAGCACCTTCTCAAAAATGGCTTTTGAGGCTTTCCAATTCCAGTGTGTGTCGTCTTGAAAAAATACATCTTTCTCCCCTTTTTCTAATAAGGACGAAAGAATGGCTTTTGTATCAATAAAAATATAGTCTTTTGGAAGAGTTCTCAGCTTTTCAAAAAAGGTGCTTTGAGGATATTTGTTTGATTTCAGGTAAGGGTGGTATAGGTTAAGTTTATCGACCACCGGCATAAAAACCAGAATAATGCCTTTGCTCTGTAGGAGCTTTGCAACTTTGTTAAGATTGCTGTTCAGTAATCTTACATTTTCAACAGTTGCCTGGTCTTTAGTGTTTAGGTCGTCGCAATAAAATAAAAGACATTCAGGGTCGTTTGAAGTAAATAGTGGTTTTGTAAGATGAGTTTTTAACACACTACTTCCTCTTGCTCTATCCCTGAAGCTATATTGAAAAGCGTTTGCTAGAAATTTCCAGTTGCCGTTGTTTACAAATTGTAATTCCATATCTTTATTTGGTAACTCAAAGGAGCTTTCCATAAAATATCGGTCAATTTCTTCTATTGACGCTCTCTTTTCAAGAGTAAAGTCCGTTGTAAAACGCGTTATTGCCATCCTCTCAATTGATTCTAAAAGAAGATATTTAGGTTTAATTATGTCAAGGTACCCACTGTTGATAAGCTTTGATAAGGTTATTACCGGTTGAAACTGCAATTCTTTACCAAAATGAAAATATGAAGGTACGTTTAATACTCTGATATTGTTTACAGATGCAATATAATCCTGATAATAGCTGTTATGTCCTCCTCCGCCTCCTACGGAAAAGGAGTCTCCAACAGTAATTATGTCAACAGGTTTTTTATCATATTTGCGAATATCCATATGTCTGATTGGTAGGTCATCGCTCAGTATGTGTGATGATGTAAGTCCCGATATGTAACCCATGCGTACAAGGTCACCACCTTTTCTTGAGTGAGACGTTATATCTTTAACCCACATGAACCAGATAAAAGCATTAATTGTGGCAAATACAGCTAAAACTAATGCAATAAATTTAGTGAATTTACGATACCCCATTATTACCGCTCTCCTATGGAAGTGTTGCTACAGCTTTTGCTAGCGATTCAGCAATTAACGATCTGCCCACGAATGTATAATGTTCATAAACATCTCTTTTATCAATAAATTCAGATGGTTGTAGTTGCTTAGACAGATTGATTATATTTATCTGCCTCTTTTTCATAAAGTATTGAACGGTGGCAAGATTCTTATCTATGCGTCTTACGAAATCATCTCCGACATATTTCTTGCCATCGATATAATTTACCGGTGTGATGTAACATAGTACCGGTATTTTCATTTTATTAAGAACATTTATTGTGTCGCTAATATATCCGAACATTGCGTCATCTTCGGCAAGTACAGCCATATAGTGGTATCTGAACTTTATGCCAAGTTGTTTGGCATAAAGTGTCTCTCTTTCAGGATTGTAGTCAAAAGACTCCGGTATGCGGCTTTGTTCCTGTATGCTCCGATGAGTTCCAAGCTCTTTCCCGTCATATATTACCTGCTGATCTTTCCAATAATCGGTGAGGGTATCCTCATAGCCCAGAAAGCGGAATTTTAAGTAGTCCGCCCACTCGAATACTCCCTTGCTGCGATACCGTATGTATATCTGACGAAGTGGAAAATTGAGTGCCGGCCTTCTAATTGATGAACCGGTAAAACTCCTCAGATTTATTGGAATAATTACCAGTTTAGGTTTGTATTTTGTCTTATCTAGCAGCTTTACATACTCAGAATACATCACTGCGGAATATCCTGGATTTGCTACAGAGCATACGCTTAAACCGGATTTTGACTGGAATAGAAGGTCTATTCCGGATTTATTAGTGTCTCTGCTACCGAAAAATCGGATGCTTGAATCACCAAAAAAAAGTACATCGGTCTGTCGTTTATCAAATGTTTGTAACAACGATTCAGTGTAAGTGTCTTTTTGATTCCAAAGAAAATCTACTGCGATCAGTATTGGCAGACTTACAGAACCAACTATAAGTAATAATATGAAAAACTTACGAAATGAAATCATAATCAGAATTGAAAATAGAGAAATTCACTTACTTTACCCATATTTAAAATTGCATACATGGCGATAACCAGAAGGAACACAAACCTTTTCCAGTCTGGTTTGAATGAATCAGCGAGTTGTATCGAATTTTTTGCAACAAAAGTGAAAATCAGAAATGCTAATAGTCTCCAGAAGGTGCCGTCAGATCCTTGCAGGTTGATTAAAATTACCTTCCAGATATGACTATGCCCAAAATCAGAAAGTTTAATTGATGTTGCTGCATCCGGAAAGATTGGAGAGCCCATTCCAAACATTGCTTTCAGAACTTTCAGGGCTTCAGGTATTCCTTTAGCTCTAAAAAATATAAATGAGAGATTGACAAACATAAATGTAATAAAGCACGCCAGAGCTGTAGGCATTTTCAGCTTCTTTTTACGCCAATAATGATTGATTACAAGTGCCCCGCCGTGTAAGCTCCCCCATAGAACGAAATTCCATCCTGCACCATGCCAGATGCCGGAAATCAGCATAGCTATAAATATGGCTACAAGTGAGCGTGCAAAAGTTATAGATTTGGAAGCCCGTAATATAGGTGAATACAGATAAGTCGTAATAAAGCTGGAGAGGGTCATGTGCCATCGCTGCCAAAACTGTATGACGTTGGTTGATTTATATGGGCTGTTAAAGTTCCATGGGAGTACTATGTTGAACATTAACCCAACTCCAACAGCCATGTCGCTATAGCCGCTAAAATCGTAATAAAGCTGCAGCGTGTAGGACAGGCTGGCAACCCACCCCTCAATTCCGTTTAGTGACTTAGCCGTGTCAAAGCCGTTAGCAACAACCTTTGAGAAGCTATCAGCAATAATTATTTTTTTGAACAGACCTATAAAAAAAACATAGCTGCCTATGCAGAGATTACGATAATTGATTACCTTGTTACGTGTTCTGTCGAACTGAGGCATCATCTCTTTGTGATGGAGAATCGGTCCGGCTAGCAGGTGCGGAAAGAAAGTTACAAAAAGAGAGTAGTTGAGGAGTTTACGCTCCTTAACCAACCCCTCATAGCAGTCAACAAGAAAAGCAATCTGGGTTATTGTGAAAAAGCTGATTCCCAATGGTAATACTATTTTGAGCAACTCAAGTTTGGTGTCTGCAATTGCGTTGATATTGGTGATAGCAAAATCGGTATATTTGAATATACCCAGTAGAATAAGGTTGCAGATGATTCCTGTAATAAAGATTGACTTTCTGCTGACCTTATTTTTTCGATTACTATCGTAGTCAACAAGAAGATTGCCTATTGTGTAGTTAAAGAGTATTGAGGCTAGCAATAGTGGCAAATACCTGATGTCCCACCAGCAGTAGAAAAACAGAGAGGCAAAAAGCATCCAGGCGTTGGAGGCGAGAGTAAGTCTCCAACGGTTTAGAAGGTAGAAAACAGCGAGTGTAACCGGCAGAAAAAGAAAAATAAATTCGTATGAATTGAAAAGCATCTAAGTTATATCCTTTCAGCGTTTTGAGTCACTGTACAACGAACGAATTCTGGAAGAGTGTGCAGGGTAATTTCTTTTATTAACAAGTATTCCGGGTGATTTGAAGGATTGAGACATAATCCCGTTGGAGATGATTTTGCCTGCCTGCGGATAAAAGTGATGTCCGTCCATATAGTTATCACTGTTTGAAGTGAAAGAATTATCTCCCATGAAGTCATAAACTTCACCGAAGATTTCAATTATATCACCCAACCAACGTAGGTAGTCTTCGAGTCTTCCTTCTTTAAGCAATAGTTTCCAAAGTTGTAGAGAGTCTGGTGTAGTAAATACTATAAATCTGCTATATGGATTGTCACTTAAAAATTCCCCATAGACTTCTCTTAGATCCCTGTATCTATAAGTGTTACCGTAAAAATCGCGTTTAAACATAGATAGATCTTTATCGACAAAATTCTGTTTTGCAGACTCTGGAATTACCACTGCTGTTTTTATAAGCCGGCGATCATAAAAATTTAGTTTGTTGGGTCGAATAGTCTGCCTTATGTTTCTTATTGAATAGCTAAAGGAATCAAGGCTCAATAACGTAAAATATCGCCAAAAAGGATCCTCGGCATTTTTGAAATATTCTGCCGGAGCGGAATATTCGTATCCGTGAAAATTACCGTTAGTTGAAAAGAAATCAAGACCTACAATTATGATCTTAGGAGCATGCCCGTTGAATTTTCTGAAAAAAGCGGCATAATCTTTATATTCGTCTGGCATCATAGCGTTTACAGAAAAATTAAAAGCTTTTTTGCCGTTAAAATCAGTAGCAGCAAGAAAAGTCATCCTGCTGCTGCCTAATATTAGAATCTCGTAGTTATTGTCATGCGTTACAAGGAAGTCACTTTTTTGTTGTCTCTCGTTGAAACCAAGTTGCTTTGAATTCAATTTATTTGAATGCGAAAAGCACCATAAAGGGTCAACGATGTAGTTTAGTAAAAAAACTGTTGTGATACAAAGTAAGATGCAGCATATAAATAGCAAGGAAAAGAGTCTGAATCTTAACGCGTTACCTTTATGCGGCAATTTTTTTACCAATCATATCTGCCATATCGCCGACATTTTTTAGCAGTTGAAGCTCGCCAAGTGCAAACTTGATCTTGAATTTCAGTTCAACGGCTACAACAAGGTTCATGTGGGTTAGTGAATCCCACTCATCAATATCATTAGCTGTAGTTGTTCTGGTAACGTTAAGTGAGTTATCATCAAATACCTGTCGGAAAACTGTGTTTAGTTCTGTAATAATGTCCATTTAATCCTCCATTGTTGAAATGTCGCCTGCATCAAGACCAAGATACCAGGCTTTTAGAACCCGCCGCATAATTTTTCCGCTTTTATTTTTAGGTATTTTTTCAATTGCGATAACTTCATGGGGAGCTGCAATTGAGGAAAGGCGGTTTGATATATGCAGTTTTATTTTTAGATCCAGTTCAGGAGCAATTGTTATTCCATCACGTAGAGCAACATAAGTTATGACCTTTTCAAACAGCAGGTCATCAGGTACGCCAACAACACCTGATTCAACAATTTCATCAAGTTCAAGAAGTGCACTCTCCACTTCAAAAGGGCTTACAAGATGCCCTGACGTATTTATCACATCGTCGCTTCGGCCGACAAACCAGAAGTAGCCGTCATCATCTCTGTAGGCTGTGTCACCGGTGTAATAATAGCCGTCCCTGAATCTACTGTCATATTTTTCCTGGTTGTTAATATATGTAATGAACATCGACGACCAACCGGACTTTATACAGAGATTCCCGTGAGTGTTTACACCGACTTGGGAACCATCATCTGAAAGTATGGCAGCCTCTATTTCATCAATAGGTTTCCCCATAGAGCCATGACGAATTGGTGTGCCAGGCCTGTTAGGTATCAAAATACCTCCTGTTTCAGTTTGAAACCAGGTGTCATAGATTTTCTTACCTAAAATTTTCTCTCCCCATACCATAACTTCGGGATTTAGAGGCTCTCCTACGCTTGATATGTGGCGGAGCGAAGAAAGGTCAAAAGGTGCGTATAACTCAGGTGATTCACGCATAAGCATTCTTAGTGCAGTAGGGGCGGTGTACCAGACCGTTATGCGTTCAGTTTGTATCAAATCCATCCATACGGAGGCATCGTAAACCCCGCCGAAGTGAACCTGCGTGACCCCAAGGCTCCAGGGACCGATTATCCCGTAAGATGTTCCGGTAACCCACCCCTGGTCAGCGGTACACCAATAAATATCGTTGCTGTTAACTGCAAGAACATCACGTGTCGTAGAATTCTGCAGCAAGACGCTTCGGTGTGCGTGAAGCGCTCCCTTTGGTTTGCCTGTAGAACCGGAGGTATAATGTAGAACTGATGGGGTTTCCGGTGGGGTAAGTGCCGTTGTCCATTCGGCTGAGGCGGCATCCATAAGCTGCTTATAACTGTAGACGTTCTCCTCGGAATGTTCGTCAATATCCACCAGTATTACAAAGCGCAGTTCGGGGAGCTGCGGCCAGATCCGTTTGATTTTACGCAGGAAGCTCTTTTTTGTTATTATCCCTGTAGCTTTAGAGTCACTAAGCCTGTCGAGCAGAGCATCTTCTCCAAAGTTTGAAAATAGGGTGCCGCATATTGTCCTATGTTTTAATGTGCCTAGAAAAGCAAAAAACTGCTCAGGCATTTTGGGTAAGAATGTAAAGAAAATATCTCCGGGAAGTACGCCTAATGTATCAAGCAGATTTGCGAATCTATTTGATGCAGCGTCAAGATCACCAAATGTATAATCAGTCCTTTCGTGATGCGCAGAGACCCATCTCATTGCAGTTTTGTCTTTCAGGCCGGACTTACATTGGTGAGTTGTGCAGATATGCCCGATATTATATTGACCGGCAACAATGAGTTCATTCATTTTAAGGCTCCTCATTACCTGTCCAGCTTACGCTGTTCGGGTAAGAATCTGGTCATCGTTTAGAATTCTGTACTTTTTCTCTGCAGTACGTATCGCCTTTACTTCATTGAGTCGCTTCAAGGCTCCAAGGAATGAAGCATAATAGTTGAAATCTCCCCAGATAAAACTTACAGCAAGACGTATAAGAACAGACACCGCATGACTGAACAACATACTCTGGTCACTTAGGTTCACCCAGTGAAAAAGAAATCGGTTACGAAAATATATTCGTCTTTTTCGTCTTTTTCCAAGTTTACTTATTGTTGCACTACTCTGGTGGTATACTGTGGAATCGGGATCATATATGCTCCGCCATCCTCTTTTCCATGCACGATATGATATGTCAACATCTTCAAAAAGGTATGGAGTGTAGATTTCAGAATATCCACCTAAGGAGCGAAATTTGTCCAAATCATATATCACACATGCTCCGACAGCGTAAAGATTTTCTCTGATCTGATATTTTTCGTGTAATCCTGCAAAGCCACCTCTAAAAAAACCCTTTCCGAACTGACCTTTAACAATACCCTGGTTTTTACCTTCACTCTCGGCAAGTATATTAGGGGTTACGGCAAACACGCTCTTGTCGTTGAAGTGTTCCATAAGAGGTGTTACAAATCCTGATTCAACCAGAACGTCGGTGTTGATGCAGAGTACTAAAGGGTGTAAGGCTGCCTTCATACCTCTGTTGCACGTTCCTGAAAACCCGAGATTCTTATCGTTGCATATCAGTAAAACTTCAGGGAAGTTCTGGCGGAGCAGCTCACAGCTTCCATCACTGCTGCAGTCATCTACAATAATCAGTTCCCATTTGCCACCCCAGGCATTCATGGCTGAAATCAGCGGAGGCAGGTTTTTGGCAAGCAGCTGTTCGCCGTTATAATTTGGCATGACTATTGAGAGTTTGGTTTGTGGCAATGTCATTTATTTATTCTCAATTTGTTTTTGAGGATGTTGTCATAATATTCATGGTGGTTACGACACATTATTTCCATGGTGAAATATTTTTCTACTACCTGCCGCCCTTTGCGTCCAAGAGTTCTTCTTTTGCAGGAATCTGAAATCAATTCTGAAATAGCAGCTGCAAACTCATCTGTATTCCCATCAACAAGGATGCCGCCGCCATAACGTATTATTTCACGGATTCCACCGCTGTTATAAGCAATCAGGGGTGTCATTGCCGCCAGCGACTCAATGTGTACAATTCCGAAACCTTCGTGCGTGTAGGTTGAAAGCGAGATATCCAGATCAAAGAAAAGATCCGGAATTTTTGATCTCTCAACTCTGCCGGTAATTATAAATCTATCCTGAAGTCCCAATCGCACAACCTTACTCTTTAGTTCGGCTACTATTTCGTCGGATCCAGCTCCTACAACGACAAATGTCAGTTCAGGATGTTCCGAACGCAGCATATTAGCTACGTCGATGAGTTGGCTCTGATTCTTCCAGAGATCACCTATCATTCCCACGAGAGGTGACCTCAGATTTTTAAAGATCCTTTTTGGACGGCTATCATTTTCTTTTGCATCCTGGTCTACGAGCGGAAGCAGTGTGCCGTATGGAATTATTTTAGTGCGTTCTCTCAGCCCCTGGTTGTTTTGAAAAAACGATTCTCCTGTATATTCTGAGGTACAGATGACCCCGTCAAATTTATTAAGAAGCGGGTACCGCCTGCCTGTTGGAGAGTGAAAAACCGCAACAGCCAATGGAGTCTCCTTTAAGAACGGTCTTGCTAACTGTATTCCTATCCATGTTGCGTATATGTTGTGTTCACGGTTTACCGAAATAATGTCAGGCTGCTCGTCTTTTATAGTTTCAGCAATAGCAAAGGGCGTTTTTATCCGTCCAAGCCCATCACTAAAAACTCTTTTAACTTTAAAACCTTCAGCATCAGCTCTGTCTCCAAGATCACTCATTTCTCTGACCAGAAATACTGTTTCATCGCCACGTTCGTCTCGAAACCAACGAGCCAGATCAAGCTGATTTTCTTCGCAGCCACTTACTTTTCTGGCATTATTTACGGTGAACAATTTCATTGTTTTCCTCTTCGCAGAGTTCATTTTTTAAATGACAACAGCCCGATTATTTCTGCATCACTGATTTTAGAATGAACTTTACGTTCATGGCGCTTACGAATCACTTCCTTAAGTTTTGGCAGTGCCATAAAAGTTCCTACAAACTTGTATTTTCTAAAATTGATTATGTCAAATAACAGAGAGGGGATAATGTAAAACCAGTAGCGCCATACAAGTTTACTGTCGGTTATGTTCATCCACAGAAAATAATTCTTATTGCGTGCAGTTAAAAATTTAATTTTTCGTTTACGGTGATGTTTTTCGATTGTTGAATTGCTAAAGTGAAATACCCTTGCTTCTGGAGCCAGTATGCACTTCCACCCTCGTTTCCAAGCCTGATATGAAAGGTCTACGTCTTCGATGTAAAAGGGCGAGTAAATAGTTTCAAAACAGCCCAGCTGTATTAATTTTTTGCGGTCATAGAAACATGCGCCGCCACAAGCAAAAAAAAGTGGAATTTCTTTAGACGGATCCGCATGCTGTAGACAAATGTCAGTGTACCAGCAGTTTTCGGGTCGAAGTCTGTAAACTGCCTGATTGTAACCTGTGCGTGGATCGATAATATTGGGAGTTACAGCAAACAGATCGGGATCGGAGAATCTTGGGATGATTAGGCTGAATATATCGGTATCCACTAGCACGTCACTGTTAAGCGAAAAAACTATATCTCCGACTGCCTCAAGAATGCCGTGGTTCATTGTGCCGCCAAATCCCTTGTTCTCAGGGTTTATAAACACTCTGATTTCCGGATGGTTCTGCTTCAAATAGTCAACTGAGTCATCGCTGCTGGCATCATCAACAACTATTATTTCAGATGGTCTCTCGCATTCCGAGAGCGATTTCTGCAGTGGCGGCAGATACTGTTTTAAAAGTTCCACACCGTTATAGTTAGGGATTATAACCGAAACTGACTTCAAATTTCACTTCCATCTACAACCTTATGGTAGTAATCCAGATGTCGTTTGCTCATAATATCGATGCTGAATTCCGATTCGACAATAAGGCGACCTTCTGCTGCAAGGTGCTGTTTTTTATCTGTATTGGTAAGCAAAACTGTTATGGCTTGAGCCATATTCTCTGCTCCTCCGTCAACTAGAATACTCCCCCCCTTTTCCAGAATTTCAACCAGACCGCCTGCATTGTAAGCTACTACAGGAGTCCCTGCTGCCAGAGATTCAATATGTACTATGCCGAAACCTTCGTTACGATGTGTAGAGACAGAAAGATCAAAATCGTAAAAAATATCAGGAATAACTCTGCGAGGAACACGTGGAATCAGCGCAAAATGCTTTTCGAGACCGCTTGCAACAATATGTTTTTTTAATTCTGAAAAACTTGATTCTTCCTCTCCACCTACTATCGCCACTGTGAGCGTGGGGAAATCTTTTGCGAGGATACGGGTTATGGGAATCAGTTCTGCCTGATTTTTCCAGAGTTCTCCAACCATTCCGATAAGTGGATAAGTACTGTTTTTGAAGAAACGCCTTTTCCTCTCAGGTATTGACTTGGATTCAACGGGGGGGGAGGGTAGGTGGATACCGTAGTGTATGACGCTTATTCTCCCTGAAAGTTTGGGATTCGCGTTAACAAATCCATTAGCAGTGAAACGTGACGTAGCGAGAATGCCGTCAAACCTGCCCAGTATAGGGTAGCGTCTGCCGGTCGGAGTGTGAAATACCATGACAAGCTTCGGTCTTTTACTGCAAAACGGTGCAGAAAGAGTCGCTGCAAGATATGAAAGATATATGTTGTGTTCCCGATTTACTGAAACTACGTCAGGCTGTTCGGACGATATTATACTTGCAAGTGTAATAACGGACCGTATTTTTTTACCTTTTGCCGCAAAGCAGTTGGCAATGGGAAGTTGCTCTTTGATAAGACGGTCTGCAAATGGAGAATTTTCGCGTATTGCGAACAGTACAGATACTCCGGCTTTTATAAGAGAGTGGCTGAGGTCGATAAGATGCTCTTCTGCGCCATTGCATAGGCGCGCATTTGTAACAAACAGTATTTTCACGGTTTTTCCCTTGATTTGAAGTTACGCGTTATTTCTAGCAGATATGCATACTTTAGGAAAGTACCGATAGCCCCGAAAAAAGCAATTGCAAAACCATGAATACCATCAAGAAAACCAAGGCGGATTATCAGGCGGTAAAAAAAAGTATGTACCGGACGTAAAAAATCAATGCAGGACCAGTTTCTGCCAGCTGCAGCGTAGTCTATCGCCGAGAGTTCAGCGTATCGGCTGATGCGACCCATATAGCTTTTCATGTCTAGATCCTGCGGATGAAGTATATCAACTGAAAGACGTTTGATTTTCCCCTCAGGAATAAAGCGCTCGTGAACAGATCCTCCGCTCCATTTTCCACGGTGTTTATTGTAAAGTCTCACCTTGTAATCCGGATATAGAGAAGAGTGTTTTATCCATTTCCCCCAAAAACGTGTTATCCGTTTGAAGGCAAATCCGTCATACTCTTGAAAATCCTCAGGTTTAAGCTCGAGGAGTGCAGAGCGCATCCCTGATGATATTCGTTCGTCCGCATCAAGCTCAAGAACCCAATCGTTTAAGGTCTGATCCATTGCAAAAGACTTCTGATCTTTGAAACCTTTGAATTTGTTAGATATTACCCTTGCACCATTCTGAATGGCTACCTCTGAAGTGCCGTCTTGACTGTAATCGTCAACCACAACTGCTTCATCAACAAAATCAAGAGAGAAGAGGCAATCAACAATTTTGTCATGCTCATTTTTGGTAATGATATAAGCTGAAATGGGGAGCGCGGTTGTCTTCTGCATTTTTATAGCAGCTCCTCGTTATTCAGTATTCTGACACACTCGTCTAAAACTCTCTTTACGCTTATGGAGTCTATGCAGGGAGGTCTGCCAGCTTTAGCAGGTTCGCATTCAGTAAAGTATTTTTGTCTGCATGGTGAGCATTTGAAATCTCCATAAATTACGGATACTTTTTGCCCCCACGGGCCGAAGCGCTTTGGAGATGTCGGGCCGAAGAGTGCGAGCAGCGGTAAGCCGGCAGCTGCAGCTAAATGCATTATACCGCTGTCATTTCCTATGAAAAATTTTGAACGTCTTAACAGAGCTTGTGTTATACGAATACTACACTGCCCGACAAGATTGCAACTACCCTCTGGAAACAGATGTTGTGAATTATTGAACGCCGCCAGATCCCCTTTAGCTCCAAGAATCAGTGGTTTTAGATTAAAGTTGTCCTGTAATCTGACAGCAACTTCCGCGAAGCGTTCTATTGGCCATGTTTTCTGATAAATAGAGCCAAATGGATGAATCGCCAACAGTGGTGATTTGTCCGCTCCGGCAGCTGCAAGAATCCTCTCCGCCTCTTCTGCCTCTATTGCAGTTGTCCAGGATTCGAGATAGTCATCCTGAACCGGTACTTCGTCGGCAATCAGTACATCAAGAAAGCTGAGTACCTCATGCTGTTCCGGACGATAAGGGATACGTTTTGTAAGGAGAAACCCGCGCCCTTCGGTATTAAACCCTATCCGCTCACGCGCGCCTGAAACAAGAGCCATTAAAGCACTTGAAAAAGAGCGTTTAAGTACATATACCTTGTCAAAACGTTTTTTACGGAGTTCTCTTATAAACGTGACTTTCTCACGAAGCGTTCCGTGTGTTCCGCGGCTGTCGGCGTGGATAGTGACAGGATCCCAGAAAATCAATTCATTCACGTAAGGGATGCCACTGACAACTTCTGCTGACCCGGGTGCAACGACCCATGCAATATAGGCATCCGGTTCTGCCATACGAAGGTTGCGCAGAAAAGGGACAGTCAGAATGGTGTCCCCAATGAAGCGGTATCTTAGAACCAGAATTCTTTTGATATTATTATTCAAATTCAAACCTGTTTCCCATCGTCTGATCCTGCTCTACAAAGCGTATGTAAATGCCACAAATTTTTAAGGAAGTAAATTGAATACCAACTTCATTAAATCTGATGACTTTTTAATTTCGACATCCAACCTTGCCATATATGTAACTTCGGATATCTCATTTTCAGACTTCCTGAGTTTGACTCCATCCTTCTCCGTAGTTATAGCATAATCAGCTCCGCTTTTGCGTAAAACGGTATTGAGCTCCTCAATATTCTCTCTGGCGTATCTTACATGGTCAGGTAACGAAACGGTTGCTACCAAATTTAAACCCTTATCGATAAGGCTGGAAAAAAAATGTTGAGGATTTGCTATTCCTGCAAATGCCATTAACTTAAGCTCCTTGAGGGAGTCAATAGCTACCGGCTCTCCACCTTTAAGTGGAGTTGCGTCAATGATTCTGTGTGATGCCGCAAAAATAGGCTTTTCAGAGGTAGAAGGTGAAACCGCAGTTCCTTCGGGACAGCGTGTAAACAGTATGGCATCAGCACGTTCGGCAGCTTTTGCCGGTTCTCTTAGCGACCCGGCAGGGAGAGTCCAGCCGTTGCCCAAAGGTCTGGAATGATCAAGAAGCAGAATGTTTATATCCCGAAACAGCTTTAGATGCTGAAAACCGTCGTCCAGCAGAAAAATGTCCGGAGAAAGTTGCTTCATGGCGAGGCATCCTGCGGCGTATCGGTCAGAACCGATAACCAACATTAGCCCCTTTACCGTGGATGCTAACAGGTATGGTTCATCACCACACTCTTCAGGGCTGAGCATGACTGTGTTACCGTCGCTTACCACCAGACACTCCCCTTCAAGCGAACCACCGTAGCCGCGTGAAAGGACTGCTGGCCTGTATCCACGTTTTATAAGTTCTCTGGCGATATAAGCGGTAACTGGAGTCTTGCCGGTGCCGCCGACGGTGATATTGCCGATCGAAACCACCGGCCGGGGGAGTTGTCTGGATTTCAGAATTCCAAACCGATAGAGGAGAACCCTCACGCTCTGAACCAGCGAGTAAATTTTACCCAAAGGGGCAAGTAGAAGTATAAACAGTTGGTCTTTGGTCGACGTTCGTTTGCCGCTCGCAAGTTCGGTCCAGTATGTTGAGGCACCAGTTTTCATAGGTACGCAGCAATATTTTCCATATGCCTTGCCGTTGCCCCCCCCTCGCTTCTAATCAACTTCAGACCGTTCTGCCCGAGTACCCGCCGCAGTTCAACGCTCATTATTAATGATTGGATCGACATGAACAGTTCTTCAGTGGTATTAGCCTGAATGCCTGCACCGTAATGCAAAACAAGTTCGGAAACTTCACGGAAATTTGTCATATGAGGGCCGAAAACGGTGGCTACCCCCACGGAGGCAGGCTCAAGGAGGTTGTGTCCGCCGGTGGGAACGAAGCTTCCTCCGACAAAGGCAACGTCAGAAATCGAATAGAGGTTCATCATCTCACCGATTGTGTCCACAAGGAGTGCTTCACCAGGCTTGAAAATATCATCCGGCGAAAGCTGGGTTCTCCTTTTGAAAATGAGTCCTGACTCTTTGAGAACAGAAGAAACTTCGCTTGCCCGTTCCGGGTGCCTTGGAACTACGATCAGGAAGAGGTTGTTTACAGTCAACGCCAGTTTCTTGTAAACATCAATCAGGTACTGCTCTTCACCTGCGTGAGTGCTCGCGGCGGTCAGGAGGGTCAGATTCTCCGGAATGCTGTATCTGGCTCTAAGGCTCTTTATTTCGTCTGAATTTGCCGGGTGTAGCGGTATGTCGTACTTCAGATTCCCGCTTACGGCAGTACGCCTTTTCGAAGCGCCTATTTCTACGATTCGCTCCATATCGGTCGCTGTCTGCATACATAGTGAGGAAAACATTTTGAGAGGTTGGCGGAAGAACCAGTCAAATTTTTTGTATCGACTAAAGGATCGATCAGAAATCCTGCCATTTGCAAGCATGACCGGGATACCGCGTCCAGTAGCAACTTTTGTAAAATTCGGCCAGATTTCGGTCTCCATTATGATTATTAGTTGAGGTCTTATACTGCCAAGAGACGCACTTACCGCCGGGAGAAAATCAAACGGGAAATAGATGCAGAGATCCTTTTCCGGAAATGTATTGCTTATTGAACGTCCGGTCTCGGTTGTGTTAGAGATGACAATTGCGTGGTCAGGATAGCGGCTGCGAAGTTCCTTGAGCAGAGGACGCGCGGCTATCGACTCGCCGACTGAGACGGCGTGCAGCCATATTACGCGCTTGTTTTTGATTTCTTTAAGATTCTCAGCCGGAATTATTCCGAAACGCTCTCTGAATGCCGGTGCTCTTCCACGGCTTATCGAGCGATAGAAGTGGTATATTATTACCGGCAGCAGCAGGAAGATAGATAGTATGTTGTAGGCAAAAAAGAACATGAATCAGGTTGTGGTTTCAGGATTGGTATGTTTCGGCATCTTCCACCTGCGGTGGATCCAGTACCACTCTGACGGATGTGTGCATATATAGTCTTCAAGATATTTTGATAAGGCTTTAACATCTTTCTCGATGCAGCTTTCGCTTTTATCGCCGTTCAGGGTGTATTCCGGATGGAAAGTTATGGTGTGTTGTGTTCCATTGCCGCGATAGCCGAATACCGGAATCACAGGAACTCCTGTTTTATGTGCTATCACAGCCGGGGCTTTTAACGCCCACGCTTTTCTCCCCAGAAAATTGATCAGCACACCATTCTGTTCACCTGCTGCCTGGTCGGTCAGCATCCCGATGACACCCTTGTCCCTGATTACGCCAAGCATCTGTTTCAGTGCGGATTTCGTATAAATCACCCTGTTTCCGTAGCCCATCCTCATCTTTTCGATGATGTCATTAAGGAACGGGTTGTCCTGCTTTCTGGCTATTGCCCAGACACTGTGTCCAAGATGTTTTTTAAATGATAGAGAAACAAGCTCCCAGTTTCCGCAATGCCCGCTTACACAGAGTACGCCGCAGTTTTTTTCCGCTGCGCGTCTGAAATTGTCAAGCCCATGTACAGTCATTTTATCTATCAGATAGTTACCCCTGCCGTGATACAGCTGACAGACCTCGACAACGGATATCCCAAGATTGATGAATGTTGCCAGCGCAATCTCTTCGGCGGTTTCAAACTGACCGCTCCAAGATGGGTGACTTTTCATGTAAGGGAGAGCCTGAGTGATGTTGTCAATGGCAATATTGCGTCTTCTTGCAAGAATACGATATAGTTTTTCTCCGATAAACCTGCCTGTCCGGTGAGAAGAACGCCTGGGAATGTACGCAACAGCGAGCGTGAACAGGTAGAATGCTATAGCCTGGATGCGCCGGTTTATTGTTTTCATGGCTCGGTGCCGGACTCATTTGAAGCATTATTTGTTAACTGCATCGAACACAATCGGCTGTAAAGTCCGCCGTTTTTTATCAACTCTTCGTGTGCTCCACTTTCAATGATACTGCCGTTTTCAATTACGAGTATCTTGTCAGCGTGTAAAACGGTTGATAGCCTATGGGCTATCACAAAGGTTGTTCGGTTTGTCATGAGGTTATCCAGAGCTTTTTGCACCATTCGTTCGCTTTCGGTGTCAAGTGCGCTTGTTGCCTCGTCAAGGATTAAAATAGGTGCATTTTTTATAAGGGCTCTTGCTATGCATATTCGCTGCCTCTGACCGCCGGAGAGGCGTGTCCCCCGATCTCCGATATAGGTTGAGTATCCATCGGGCATATCGGTTATAAAATCGTGGGCAAAAGCCGCTTTGGCGGCAGCTTCGACTTCGGCATCTGATGCAGAAAAATTGCCGTATCGTATGTTGTTTGCAATCGTATCGTTAAAAAGTACAGTTTCCTGATCTACAAGTGCAATCTGCTCTACCAGGTCTTGAATGCGAATCAAGCGGATGTCCTTGTCATCTATCAGGATTGTACCTTCATTGATATCGTAAAATCTTGGAATGAGTGAGACTAATGTTGATTTGCCCCCACCGGATGGACCTACTAATGCGATAATCTGGTTTCGTTCTGCCCGGAGTGATACGTCCTTCAGAACATAATTGTCGTTATAGCTGAATGATACGTTTTTAAATTCAACTATGCCGTTACAGCTTTTAAGTGGCAGTGCATTCGGAGCGTCAGAGATATCTGGTTTCATATCTATAATTTCAAAAACGCGAATTGCTGCTCCAAGCGAAGACTGGATTGTATTGTAAGCACCGTTGAGACTTTTTAGAGGCTTATAAACAAGTAACATGGCTGTGATAAAAGAGAAAAACTCTGCAGTGCTCATTGTTCCCTTCATAACCATACTACCACCTGACCATATTACAGTAGCGATGCCGAACGAGGTTATCATTTCGGTCATAGGGGCGGAGATACTTCCGTATTTAATGCTCTTCCGAACTAGCAGATAGAATTCAGCCGTGACCACCTCGAACATTTCAGAGGATCTTTTTTCGAGCCCAAATGCCTTGATAACCTTTATCCCGGAAAATGTTTCCTGCAGGTGAGATGCTAAATCAGCCATCTTAAGCTGTCCTTGGTTCGCAAGCTTCTTTATCCGCTTTCCAATAATTTGAGCAGGGTATGCAGTTAATGGGATTGCAACAAAAGCAATTATTGCCAGCATCCAGTTGCGATAAAACAGAACTCCAAGCAACGAAGCTGCCGAGATTCCGTCGCGGAATATATTGGTAACAACATTGGCGATACCACTCTGCATCCCGCCGACATCACTCATAACCCGGGACATCATCCCTCCGGTCTTATTGGTGTTGTAATAGCGCATATCAAGTCGAATAATCTTTTGGTAAACCTCATTCCGGATATCTACAACCGCTAACTCACCTGCTGTTCTCATGTAGTAGTCATTCAGAAATCGACAGGCGGCTCTTAGGAAAAATATAAGTAGAACGCCAAACGGGAGAAAGGCAAAGATAGTAGTATCGTGAGTAGCAAACATTTTTTTTAATAGTGGCTCAACCAGATAAGCAAACGCTCCATCCATGCCACCTGTTGCAACTGATGCCAACACAGCTATTAAAATTCGCCCCCAGTACGGGGTACTATACTGAATTATACGTCTTAATGTACTCATGACCTCTCCGTTACTTAAGTAGCCCTACTGCAAGTGCTGCTACATTTTTAGAAGCTCCTCCGCCTCCAAGTTTTACTCTTATGGCTGTCAACTTCTTTTTCATATTTTCTCTGTAAGTTTCATTTACAAGTATTTTTTCAATTTCTGCAGATATGTTCTCCGGGCTTGCATTTTCCTGAATCAACTCTTTAACAATACTATCTTCGGCAACAATGTTACAGAGTCCGATGTGTTTAATTTTTACGACTCTCTTTGCAACCTGATATGTGAGTGGTGCGAGCTTGTATATAATTACCATAGGTGTTCCGATAAGAGAAATCTCAAGTGTTACTGTCCCTGATACCGATATTATGGCGTCTGATGCTCTTATAAGATCATGAATTTTCTGGTTGGTTATAACAGGCTTTATTTTACTATTCTTAAGGAATGGAAACAGATCCTCTTCTGTCAGGGTTGATGCGAGGGGTATCACAAATTGAAGATTTGGAAAACGTTTCTGAAGCAACTCGGCTGCTGCGAGAATGTCCGGCAGTAGCCGTTCAATTTCGCTTTTTCTGCTTCCCGGAAATAGCCCGATAGTAGTTTTTGAGGGATCAAGGTCAAAGTTTGCAGCAGCCTCTTTTTTACCTTTTTCTACATTTACCAGATCAAGCAGAGGATGTCCGACAAACGATACAGGTACTCCGGCTTTTTCGTATATTGGAACCTCAAATGGAAAAATAACAGCCATCCGGCTCACTGAGGCTGCGATCTCTCTTATTCTGCCCGCTTTCCATGCCCATACTTTCGGGCTTATATAATACAAAACCTTGACGTTGTTTTTTTTGGCGATTTTGGCAAGACGGACATTAAATCCCGGATAGTCGATAAGGATTAACAGGCTAGGCGGGGCATTCAGGAGAATTCTCTTAAATTTTATAAAGGCAGAAGATATGACGCGGAAGTGTTTAAAAACTTCAAACAGACCCATTACAGCCATATCTGACGAGTCAACCAATGTTTCAACGCCGGCTTCACGCATTCTTGCGCCGCCAATGCCAAAAAAATGGATATTGCTGTTCAACTGAAGTGCTTCCTTAACCAGATCTGCACCATATATATCGCCGGAAGCTTCACCCGCAACAATCATGACACGCCGTGGAGCGGTAGTGTCAGGTGGTGATATTTCAACCCCACCACGCAGATCAATCATCCGCGGCAGATTCCCCGCTCGGATCGTTCTATAAATTCAAGCAGATAATTGACTTCCGGGCAGTTCGTAATTTCTGATCTGATCTTTGCTATTGCGTCAACTCTTTTCAGATCAGCCATAAACAGCGTCTTGTATGATTTTTTTAGATTACGAATAGTGTCTTCAGAAAAACCGCGGCGTTTTAAACCAACAAGATTAAGTCCGCGTAGTTTTGCCTCCCGTTTTTCGCCCGGTGTGGTTATCATGTACGGAGGGACATCAAGAGTTATAAGAGAACCGCCGCCTGCCATTACAAATGCTCCGATAGTTGTAAACTGGTGTACAGCTACCAAGCCTCCGAGGATTACATTGTCTTCTACAGTAACATGACCGGCAAGAGTTGCAGAGTTTGCCATGACCACCCCGTTTCCTATAACGCAGTCATGGGCAACGTGTGAATATGCCATGAAAAGGTTGCCATTTCCCACAACAGTCTCGCCAATACCTGTCACAGTACCGCGATGAATTGTTGAAAATTCACGTATCAGATTGTTGTTGCCAATACGTGTCCAGCACTCTTCACCTCTGTATTTTAAATCTTGAGATGCCGGACCTACTGAGGCAAGATGAAAAATCTGGTTGTTTTCGCCAATTTCTGTCCAGTCTCCAATAACCGTATGGGCACCTATGGAAGTTCCTTTGCCAATGCTCACATATTTACCAATTATGGCGTAAGGACCAATTTCGACACCTTCTGCCAGGTTGGCAGTCGCATCAATTATTGCAGTCGGGTGGATCATAATATTTCTCCGGTATTTTTTTGCTATTGAATAGGAGTGTTATTTCGCGGCATCAGCAAATGTTGCCTTGAGGTCAGCCTCAGTGACGAGTGTATCTCCTACATAGGCTTTTCCGGCAACGCCCCATATTCCTCTTCTGTTCATTGTAGTATTGATTTCAATACGAAGCTGGTCTCCGGGGGACACCGGTTTGCGGAAACGTGCATTATCAACAGCAAGAAAATAGGTGACTTTGCTGCGGGTTGCTTCGTCCGAGGCGAGATAAGCCATTATACCTGCAACCTGAGCCATTGCCTCAATTATTAAAACTCCTGGCATTACAGGGTGTCCAGGGAAATGCCCTTGAAAAAACGGCTCGTTTATCGTGACGTTCTTTATGCCTACGCATCGTGTTCCATGATCGATTTCAATGATTCGGTCTACCATCAGAAATGGATAACGGTGCGGAAGAATCTTCATTATCTCGTTGACATCTAATTGCATATTAATTCTCCTTACTTATCTGATTCAGTCTGTTTTCAAGTTCAGCAATGCGTTTTTCAAGAGAAGCTACAGTTTTTTTAATCTCAGGCAGACGCGGAAAAACCATGGAGGATTTCAGCCATTCTTTATGCGGTATCGTGGGGGATCCGCTATACGAGGCGTTTCCGGGGAGTGAGCTTGCAACTCCGGACTGCCCCCCAACAAGTACGTTATCGCCGATTGTTATGTGGCCGGCAACGCCGACCTGTCCAGCCAAAGTAACGTGATTCCCAACCGTTGTACTTCCCGATATGCCGACCTGGGAAACAATCATGCACTGCTCGCCGATCTTGCAGTTATGTGCGACCTGAACCAGATTGTCGAGTTTTGTGCCTCGCCCAATGCGTGTTACTTCGATAGCGGCTCTGTCTACACAGCTGTTTGCACCGATTTCAACATCATCTTCTAAAATAACAATACCTATCTGTGGAATCGGGTAATATCCGTTTCCGTCAGGCGCATAACCAAAACCGTCAGAGCCGATCACAGCTCCTGGCTGCAGAATACACCTATTGCCAATGCGGCATCTTTCGCGAACAACCGAATTAGCGTGAAGTGTGCAGTCGTCACCAATAACAGCATTTTCGTATATTGCAACACCTGGATATATTACCGAACGACTGCCTATTTTAACATTCTTTCCTATGCAGGCTCCGGGATAGATTGTTGTTCCTTCAGCAATAACAGCTGAATCACTTACATTTGCTCCTGGCATAATGCCTAATGCTTCATGTGTTGAAGTGTAAAAAAGTGTCAGCAGTTTTGCAAACGCAAGATAAGGATTATCAACCAGAATTGCTGTATGCCCAAAACGCTCTCCACCCGGTGCCATAAGTACTGCGCCTGCTGAGGTCTGTTCAACTTTTGCAGCATATTTGGGATTTGCAAGAAAAGTAATTGCTTCCGGTCCGGCTGTTTCCAAAGTCCCCAAACCTGAAATCAAAATATCCGGATCCCCCTCAACTACCCCTCCGAGGTGGTCAGCGAGCTCTGAGACTGTTTTTGTCTGTTTCATTTGCTATTTCTTCCTGTTTGAATTGAACATAGTCAAAATTTCTTCGGTCAGATCTGCTTTCTCATCAACAAAGAGCATGCTTTCATTTTTTACAAAGATGAAAGTAAAGCCTTTCTGTCTTCCATACTCCTGAATAACCTTCTCCATTCCTTCGAGAATTTTACGTGTCAGCTCTTCATCTTTTCCCTGCAGCTCATCCTGCGCATCTTTCGTGAAACGCTGAAAATCTTTTAGTTTATTCTGGTACTCTCTCTCTTTTGATGATCTGGCAGAGTCAGAGAGAAGCATACCCTGCTTTTCCAGTTCATCTTTCAACCTTTTAAGATCTTCCTGCTTAAGATTTATCTCGTCTTGATACTGTTTTACTTTTGCAGCCAGCTGTTCTTTAGCTTCTTTCCCCTGTTCAGAGCCATTTAATGCGCGCTGCATATCAATATAGCCAAGCTTAAGGTCAGCTGCGTGAGCAGATGTTGATATCAGGAGTAACACTGTAAATACTGCAAGAACCGTCTGTTTCATGAATTTCTCTCCTTAATAATTGGTGGGAATCTATGCCCGTAAATTGTATGCCATAAATGTAAACCGACTGATGCTTGTGATATCAGATGTGCTGATTCTTTTAGAACATTGTGCCTATCGAAAATTCAAGTCTGCCGCTTTTGCTGTCGATTGTGTTGCCTGTACGCGGAGTAATCGGAATTCCGTATTCAAGACGGAGCGGACCGATCGGTGAAGCCCAACGGATTCCAAAACCATAGCTCGTCAGGAATGAGTTGAATGCGTAGGTAAGTACATTAGATGTATCGTTGAATGCATTACCATAGTCAAAGAACAGGACCCCCTTTAGACCTGCATCCTGAATCAATGGGAAGGTTAACTCCACATTTCCCATTATCTCCTTGTTTCCTCCAAGGTATACAACTGACTTATCAGAGCCGAGTATTGTCGGTGATACGGTTCTGGTCTTATATCCGCGAAGCGAGTAAATGCCTCCAAGGTAGAACTTTTCGTCAATCGGTACAGGTTGTCCAACCTCGCCGACATATCCGAATGTCAGTTTTGTTGAGGCTATCAACTTCTTATAGAGAGGATAAAAGTAGGTGTGGTCGGTTATAAGCCGGATATATTTATTGTCTCCGCCAAGTCCGGCATATTCAAGTGAAAGTGAATTTATCCAGCCGGTAGATGGGTCAAGTCTGTAGTCCGTGTTATTATGGCTGATACTTCCGTAAACGGAACTTGTAGTAGTTGTACCGAGTGGATAAATATCCAGTACGTCAACATCATGTAATGCTTGATACGCGATGCTTGGTTCATAAAGGTTCTTTGTTTCATATTTATATATCATAAAGGTGCTTAAAAAATCGTTGATTGGGTAGCCACCCTTTATGTCTGCACCGGTTAAACGACGCATATAATCTGTGTAATCCCGCTCTGAACGGTAGATATCACCACCCAGTGTCCATTTTGTATCCATAAAATACGGGTCTGTAAGCCCAAGGGCGTAAGTTTGAGAGCTTCCGCCAATTGAAGCCGATGCATTTGCCTTCAAACCAAGACCGAGGAAGTTTGACTGCTGAATAGAGCCTTGACCAATAAAGCCGTCAAGAGAACTGTAACCACCACCTATACTGAATGTGCCGGTTGGTTTCTCTTTTACATCTACACTAACATTCAGTTTATTGCTTGAACTCCCTTTGGTTGTTGCAATGTTAGCCTCCTCAAAATAACCGGTGTTCATAAGATTCTGTTTGCTGCGTTTCATACCGGTAGCGCTGTACAAATCACTTTCTGTTACACGCATTTCCCGCCTGATTACTTTGTCTCGGGTTTTCGGGTTGCCGGCGATTGAAATCCTCTCAATTGAGACCAGCTCCCCTTTCTCAATATCAAAGGTCATGTCCACTATTCTGTTTTTATGGTCAAGGCGTGTCTGCGGGTTTATAGTCGCAAATGCGTACCCTTTGTCTCCATATAAGTCTGTAAGTGTCCCTATGTCAGCTCTAAGGGTTGAACGGTTAAATATTTCGCCAGGCTCACTTTTTAATTTACTTCTCAGGTCTGACGCAGGGTCAACAAGCTCCCCTTTGAAGCCTATCTCCCCAATCCGGTACTGCTCCCCCTCGGTTATTCCTATGTAGACATCAAGAGCGTTTTTTTCTTTATTGATTTTGACGGTCGGTTCTCCGACTTTTATGTTTACATAGCCGTTGTTCAGGTAATGGTCAGAGATTAGGAGAGCGTCGTTTTTAAGAACCTCTTCTTTATAGGTTCCTGCACCGGTCAGCCAGGACATAAACCACTCTTCCTTCGTCTCCATTATCCCTCTTAGTTTTCTGCTGCTAATAGCTTTGTTACCCTCAAATCTTATTTCTTTTATAAGAACTTTTTTGCCCTCTGTTATGTGAAATTTCAATGTGAGTTCAGAAGATGAATTTTCTTTAGTTTCAGTTTGTACATCAGCCAGGTAGTACCCCTCATCGCTATACATCTTTTTTATCTTTATGACGGTTTTCGCCAGGTCTTTGGCGGAAAAAACCGAATTGGTACGAAACTCCATCGCCTCTTTCAGTTTCTCAGTGGTAAGTTCCTTATTACCATCAAAAATAATATCGCGAACTATCGGTTTTTCGACTACAGCATAAACCAGGACAACTCCCTTGTCCGACTCCTCTTTTAAAGCCTGTATATCCTGAAAGTGCCCCAGTTTGTAAATAGCTCTGATGTCAGCGTCTGTTTTATCGTTGTAGAGAAGATCCCCGGCAGTTGTTTTTACAACATTCAGAATTGCAGCTGCTTCGATCCGGTTATTGCCGGTGATTTTTATCTCAACAAGTTTTTCACCTTCGGCGTATGCAAGAGGGAGATAACCTAATATGGCAGTAAGAGTTGCAGATGCTATTGTTTTTAGACTGGGCACACATCCCCCGGATACAATGTTGTTTTTTCCACTTTTCCATCAAGTAGATGAATAGTTGTTCCCATAGCCGCAGCGAGACGCTCGTTGTGAGTAACTACAACCAGCGTCAACCCTTTTTTTATTTGCAGTTCAGCCAGCATGGAATGAATGTTGTCGCTTGTTTTCATATCAAGATTGCCAGTCGGTTCGTCGGCAAGCAGCAATTCCGGTTCAAGTACCAATGCACGCGCAATTGCAACACGCTGCTGTTCGCCGCCTGAGAGTTCGCCAGGTCTATGAGTCATTCGCTGGCTAAGCCCGACGTCTGTTAGAAGAGATTCCGCTATTTCACGCGCTTCTGATCTCGGAATTCTGGCAATTAAAGCCGGCATCATTACATTTTCAAGTGCCGTAAACTCTGGCAGCAGATGGTGAAACTGAAATACAAAGCCTATGCTTCTATTTCTGAATGCAGCCAGTTCACGCTCATTCTTCTTAAAAATGTCTTCACCGCGAAAAAATACAGTTCCTGATGTCGGTCTGTCAAGAGCGCCAAGTAGATGCATTAAAGTGCTTTTCCCTGCACCCGAGGCACCAACCAGAGCTGTCGTTGTGCTGGAGTTGAGGTCAAGGTCAATTCCGGTAAGTACTTCCAGTCGGTTCGACCCGCTGCCGTATGTTTTGCAAAGTGAGCGCACTTCAAGCAGTTTACTCATATCTCAATGCCTCTGCCGGTAACATCCGTGAAGCCTGCCATGCAGGATAAAGGGTTGCCAGAAATGATATAAGAATTGCTGTGACAGATATTAAGACTACGTCAGAAGGAACCACAAGCGATGGGAAACGATCAAGATAGTAAATATCTTTGCTGAAGAAATTCTGACCGGTTATTTTTTGTATAACATTAATTATCGGTTCCAGGTTGAGTGCTACCAATAATCCCGAAACTACCCCTAGAAGAGTGCCGATGATTCCGATAATAAGGCCTTCAAGAATAAATATTTTCATTACGCTGGCAGCTGTTGAGCCCATTGACTTGAGAATGGCAATGTCTCTGGTTTTCTCCATTACAACCATGAAGAGCGTAGAGGCAATTCCAAAAGCTGCAACAAGAACAATTAATGTCAGGATTATAAACATTACAATCTTTTCCGTTTTCAAAGCAAAGAGAATATTTTTATTCATCTGCATCCAGTCACGAGCATAGTAGTCAGTTCCCATTTCACTGTTTATTTTACGAGCCAGTTCACTTGTCCCATAGACATCCTTAACTTTAAGCTGTATGCCTGTAACAGTGTCACCGAGATCAAAAAAGCGTTGTGCCTGGTCTATGCTTATGTATGCAAGCGTTGAATCGTATTCAAACATTCCGGTATTAAAGATTCCAGTTACCCTGAACGGTTTCATGCGCGGCATCATGCCGAGCGGAGTTATATTACCCATCGGTGATATTACGTTGACTTTGTCTCCAAGAAACAAATTCAGGTGTTTTGCCAGCTCTTTCCCAACCATAAGACCTGGAGTGCTGTCAGCTCCCTGTCCCATTTTTGGATCTAAACCGTCAATATTTCCTTCCACCACGGATGAACTCAGTTTTGTAACCTGGCGGTCGGTAGCAACATCAATGCCCCGGAGAACAACCCCGGAAACATTTTTCCCTGACGACAGCATAACCTGATTGTATATAAAAGGAGTAGCAGCTTCTACCCCTTTAAAGGAGTGCAATTTGTCCATAACTGCGCGGTAATCCTCCATAGGAGTACCGTTTTTTACTACTACAATATGCGCATTGGTGCCGAGAATTTTCTCCTTCAGGTCATTTTCAAAACCTGTCATGACCGCCAGTACTACAATAAGAGCCATGACACCCAATGCAACCCCTGCAGTAGAGATAAAGGTTATGATAGAAATAAATGTGGATTTTCGTTTGGCTTTAAGGTATCGCAAGCCAATAAAAAGTTCAAATGGCATTGGTTATTTAACTTCCTTGCGCAACTGCGGGAATAGTATTACGTCCCGGATTGACGGAGAGTCTGTTAACAGCATTACGAGCCGGTCAATACCGATGCCTTCACCAGCTGTGGGGGGGAGACCATATTCAAGAGCCCTGACGTAGTCCTCATCCATGTAATGTGCTTCTTCGTCACCCTTGTTTTTTTCTGCGACCTGTGAAAGAAAGCGTTCCTTTTGATCAACCGGGTCATTCAATTCTGAAAAGGCATTCGCAATTTCCCGTCCGCCAATAATCAGCTCAAAACGATCTACAATTTCTGGGTTAATATCATTTTTTCTTGAAAGCGGTGATACTTCGGTCGGGTAGGCTGTTATAAATGTCGGTTGAATTAATTTATGCTCGGCTACTTCGTCAAAAATCTCCATTATAAGCTTGCTGTGGCTTATATCGTTGTTTACCTTTAACCCGATGCTACGGGCATAAGATAGTGCGAGGTCGCGATCATCGAGCTCTGCGGCTTCTATGTCGCCATACTCCAGAATTGCTTCACGGACAGTAAGGCGTTTCCATGGGCGCTGAAAGCTTATATCAAGCCCCTGGTTTTTAAAATCGAGAGTTCCGAGAATCGATTCAGCGACATGACAGAAGAGCTCTTCGGTGAAATCCATAAGATCTTCATAGGTAGCATAAGCCTGATAGAATTCCATCATCGTAAATTCCGGGTTGTGACGGACTGAAATGCCTTCGTTGCGGAAATTTCGATTGATTTCAAATACCCGATCCATGCCTCCGACAACAAGACGCTTTAGATAGAGCTCCGGTGCTATGCGGAGGTATAACTCCATGTCCAGTGTGTTGTGATGGGTTATGAATGGGCGTGCAGCAGCGCCGCCTGGGATCTGATGCATCATTGGCGTTTCTACTTCAAGAAAATCCCGGTCAGTCATGAAATTTCTAATAAGATTTACTATGCGGGAGCGCTTTATAAATATTTCGCGCGCTTCAGGATTTACAATCAGATCCACATAGCGCTGACGATAGCGTGTTTCTATGTCCGTTAATCCGTGAAATTTTTCAGGAAGTGGCAGGAGTGATTTTACGAGCAATCTTATGGTTCTCACATGCAGGGAGAGTTCACCGGTTTTTGTACGAAAAGGATAGCCTTCGGCTCCGATTATATCTCCGATGTCAAAAGAATCAAAT
Source organism: Desulfuromonadaceae bacterium (assembly GCA_028683855.1). Classification (GTDB taxonomy): domain Bacteria; phylum Desulfobacterota; class Desulfuromonadia; order Geobacterales; family Pseudopelobacteraceae; genus JACRCG01. The sequence goes on along the minus strand of JAQUHA010000006.1, from coordinate 64,380 downwards.
GCGGTAAAGGCTTCATCGCCGATCTGGTCTTTTTTAACGTACAGCTGAATTCGACCTTTACGATCCTGTATCTGAATAAAAGCAGCTTTGCCAAAGGATCTTCTGGCGATTATGCGACCGGCAATTGTTATGTTTACATCAACTGTGTCAATCTCTTCAGCGTTGCCGTAAGTAGATAGTATGTCAGCTGATGTGTGTTGAGGTTTAAAATCATTCGGATATGGATTTATTCCCGCTTCCCAGAGTGCATCTACCTTGCGGCGTCTCTGGAGCAGGAGTTCACTAAGTTCTTCCATTATGGATATTCAACCTTTCGAAACTGAAATAACATCTTGAAACGAGCTGATAAAAATATGCTTAAACTCCATTCAGGTCAAGGAGAAAAGGTAATGTTTATGGCAGATAAAGCAGGGTTAATCTAATCATTTTTAATGGCACTCTTTGCTTTTTTCGCAACAACTCCCTTTTTTACTGATTTAGGCTTAACAACTTTGGCAGGTGGTGATTCTTCAACCAATTCAGTAACTTCAGTATAAGCCTGCGCTTTAGCAGCGGCGGCCCGTGGTTTCTTTTTTGACGGTTGTTTTTTGACCGGTTCAGGATTGCTCTCAATCGAATCAGTAGTCTCACTCTTTTCAGTTTCCGCCTGCTCCGTTTTCTTCTTGCCTGCTTTGCGTGTACGTTTTGTTTTTGTCTCTGCAGGTGCGGTTGCTTCTGATGGGATCCCGACTTTTATTTCCGATGCAGGTGGGGGGGGGATTGTTGCCGCGTCGTTGTCACTTGACTCTTCGTTTGCAACTTCAGACTCTTTACTCCCCTTGCTGCGGCTGCGGCGTCTTTTTTTCTTTTTAGGTTTTAGAGGTTGATCAGTGCTGCTATCAGGTGCGTCCAAAGGAATGGCTTCTGCCGCTGCTGCGGTAGCTTCATCTGATTCCGCCATTTCATCATTTACAGCCTCTGATGCTGTTGTTTCATTACTTTCCTGGAGTGGCTCAGCGGATGGTTTCTTCTTCTTTTTGCGACGTTTTCGCTTCTTAGTTCCTTCGGTTGTGGCGATAGGCTCAATTTTTTCTTCTGATTCAGTTTCAACTTTTTGTGCAGGAGCGCTAGAGGATGTTTTGTGAGCTTCTTCAGCCTCTGCCTCGCTTTTTAAGACATCTTCAACGTGTGGCTTTGCACGCCTGATAGTTTCAAGTTCCAATTGATTAAGAAGGAAGGATGTCTTCCCCTTTACGGTTACTTCAATTTCGTAATCATTTTCAATCTGTGTTAACTCACGTTTTTTTCTGTTAAGCAGATAGTAGGCTACTTCGAGGGGAAGCCCCCCCCTGACTTCGGCAACAGTCCCCTTGGCTGCTGAGGCATGTACTTTTCTTAGGAAGGAAACCGCCATCGCTTCAACCGACTTTACTTTGCCCCGCCCTTCGCAGTGGGGGCATTCAAGATGGATGGCATCGTTGAGAGTTTTTGCGATACGTTGTCGTGACATTTCAAGCACGCCGAACTGTGATATTCGGCCGACGTTAACCCTTGCTTTGTCCATCTTTAGGGCATTTTTGAGTGTTTTTTCAACCTCGATGTTGTGCCTGTTCTCGCGCATATCTATGAAATCAATCATGATCAAGCCGCCAAGATCTCTCAGTCTAAGCTGACGGGCGACCTCTTCGGCAGCTTCGATATTAGTATTGAAAGCGGTGTCTTCAATGCCACGTTCGCCACTTGATTTTCCAGAGTTTACATCAATTGACACCAACGCTTCAGTCGGCTCAATTATTAGAGAGCCACCTGATGGCAGCGGAACTTTTTTTTCATAAATTTGATCAATCTGCTCTTCCAGTTGAAACCGTGAAAAGATCGGCCTTTTTTCTTTGTGAAGTTTAACGCGTTTCTCGTAAGTAGGCATGGTGTTGCGGAAAAAATCCTTTGCTTCACGATATGCTTCTTTGCTGTCAACCAGTATTTCATCAACATCGTCAGAGAAATAGTCTCGAATTGTGCGAATTATAAGGCCGCTGTCACGGTAAATCTCACCGGCATTTTTGATCTCAGAAGCTTTTAGCTTTATCGATTCGTAGAGATCAGTAAGATTTGAGAAATCTTTCTGTAACTCTTCCGGAGTTCTCCCAACCGCCTCAGTGCGCATTATGTAGCCAATGCCATCAGGGATCTCCATCTCTGCAACAATCTCTTTCAACTTCTTTCTAACGCTCTCCTGTTCGATCTTGCGTGATATTCCGGCGGAATCGCTTCCAGGCATCATAACCATATATCGGCCAGGGAGAGAAATGTAAGTCGTAAGCGCAGATCCCTTGTTGTCACGCTCATCTTTTTCAACCTGAACAAGCAGTTCCTGTCCGCGATGCAGCACTTCCTGTATTCTCGGATATTTCTTGCGCTGTTCTTCCGGGAGGTCATCCCGCCACTGCCAGAAATCTGAATGGAGTTCACCCATCTGCAGGAAACCGGGTTTTGTACGACCAATATCAACAAATGCAGCCTGTAAGCCAGGTTCAACCCGCAGGACGATGCCCTTGTAAATGTTCCCCTTAATCTGCTCTTTGCCGCTTATCTCTATATTCAGCTCCATCAGGCGGCCATCGTGAACGATGGCTACTCTTGTCTCCTCAGGATGCATGACGTTTATCAGCATCTTTTTGCTTACATTTATACTCATTGTATTTCTTAGCCTTTCAAAGGGTTCTAGCCAGAATCTCTCACAAATTTGAAATTATATATCTTTTACATCTTAATGCAAAGAAAAAGGCCATATCATTTTTTAAGTATGGAATATATTTATATATCTAATTGAAATATATCAGTAAAAGTGAACTGTTTGTATCCTGTAGGTCTTGTGTGATTTAAATTTAAACAGGATTTGTCATGTTTATCCAAGTTATTCCCGCTTGCATTACTTGATGTTACTCTGTTATTGTTTCCGCCATTTTACATACCTGATTTTTGTTTGAAAGGATCACATCGTAATGCTTAAATTGTTTGATTACCTTTTCGGAATGTTCTCCAATGACCTGGCTATTGATCTGGGGACTGCTAATACTCTCGTTTACCTGAAAGGGAAGGGGATAGTTGTGCGGGAACCTTCTGTTGTTGCCGTCCAGAAGATGCCGAATGGGCAACAGAAAGTTCTTAAAGTTGGAGTGGAGGCAAAACAGATGCTTGGAAGAACTCCAGGCTCAATTACCGCTATTCGCCCTATGAAGGATGGAGTCATAGCAGATTTTGATATTACGGAAGAGATGCTTCGCTATTTTATTCATAAGGTTCACAACCGTAAGACACTTGTACGGCCACGGATTGTAATCTGCGTGCCATCAGGTATTACTCAGGTTGAAAAACGTGCAGTTAAAGAGTCCGCCGAATCTGCCGGAGCAAGAGAGGTCTACCTTATTGAGGAGCCTATGGCTGCAGCGATAGGTGCCGGGTTACCGATTATTGAAGCTTCCGGCAACATGATTGTTGATATCGGTGGCGGGACTACCGAAGTGGCAGTAATTTCGCTTGCCGGGATTGTTTACGCTCAGTCAACTCGTATGGGCGGAGATAAGATGGACGAGGCAATAGTTCAGTATATCCGCAAAAAATATAATCTGCAGATTGGTGAGCGTTGGGCTGAGAAGATAAAAATGGAGATAGGTGAGGCTTATCCCGGTCCTGAAACTCTTGAAATGGAAGTTAAGGGGCGTGATCTTGTTTCCGGTATACCAAAGACTATAAAGGTTAATTCCGATGAAATCCGTGAGGCGTTAAAGGAAGCGGTTAATGCAATAGTGGATACGGTGCGTATCTGTCTTGAAAAGACCCCCCCCGAACTTGCCGCTGATATAGTTGATCAGGGGATCTTTCTGGCTGGTGGCGGCGCACTGTTGCGTAATCTGGATCTGCTGCTTCGCGAAGTGACAAAGGTTCCGGTGCTTATTGCTGAGAATCCGCTTGACTGTGTATGCCTTGGTTCAGGTCTTGTTCTGGATGAACTTGATCTGCTTCGCAGGGTCGCAATAACTTCCTGATATATTGCCGTGAAGTCGCAGAGCAGGTTAGTCGTAACCCTCTGTGACTTCATCTGTATAACTATTATCTGACTATGACCTCCCCCACTACTGATATACTTGTTCCGGTCTGGAACAACCCCTTTGAAACCCGCGCCTGTCTTGCTGCAATTCTACAGCATTCTCCCGGAGCACGTCTTATCATAGTTGATAACGGCAGTGCCCGTGAGACTGAGTTGATGCTGGAGGAGTTCTCAGAGTCACTGGGAGAGCAGGGACTCTTTATCAAGTCAGAAAAAAATATTGGGCTTGTTGCAGCTATAAACATGGGCCTGGCTCGATCTGACAGCGATTATGCGGTAATAGTGCGCCCCTCTGTTACAGTGCAGGCGGGTTGGCTTGATGCTCTGGTTGCGGTTGCCGAGTCGACTGCTGCAGGAATTGTCTCACCTCTTTTCTGTGGAAAGGTTGCACCTGTCCTGCCTCAGCTTGCGCCGGGCTGTACTGTTATGGAAAGCTGTACGGTCTCTTTCGCCACTCTGCTTTTACGTACAGAAATGTGTATGGTAGCAGGTCTTTTTGATGAAAAACTTGATGGGGATGAGTGGTGTCTGCGCGAGTATGTTCGGCGTGTTTCAGAATCAGGATATCCTACCTATATTACCAAAACCATGATACTTGCCTGTGACGCCGGACAACAGTTCGGTTCAGTGGGACGTAGGAAAGAGATGGCAGAGAGGAGTCGCAGTCATTATTACTCTCGTTGGGGAACTGGGGGGTATTACTGCATTTATTTTGGTAAGAATGCTGATGCCATTTCCCTTGCGGATACCATTGCCGCTATTTTAGAGGCTGCCAGAAGGGGGCACCGCTTTATACTGTTGCTGCATCGGCATCAATACGCTGCATTTTGCAAGATGGGGTGGAATGGATTGCATACAGGGATAGAGCTGGAAAAGTTATCTTTTCTGTTTCCTCTGAATAATTTAAAAAAGAAAATATCTGAACTGCGGCTTGCCACACCTGAGTTGCGCATGGTTTCAGGCTCTTCGAGCTTTCCCGCTGCTACAGGAGGGGTTGCGATTTCAATCGATGAACTTCTTGATAGCATAAAGATAGATTCATCTGTTTTTAGCACCCATTTTAAGGAGGCTTTGCCATGATAGACAAGATAAAATCTCAACTCACTGCTCACAAAGAGGTGGTGAATCGTATAGAGAAGGAGTTGTCTCCGCAAATTGCTGAAATGATTAATATGATCCTGGCTACATTTGGACGTGGAGGAAAGCTGCTTGTTATGGGAAACGGTGGTTCAGCCGCTGATGCCCAGCATTTTGCGGCTGAGATAGTGGGGCGTTTCAAGATGGAGCGTGCCGCTCTGCCAGCGATTGCTCTTTCAACGGACACTTCCATTTTGACTGCAATCGGTAATGATTACGGTTTTGACAAAGTCTTTTCACGTCAGGTTGAGGCTCTTGCTGCAGTGGGTGATCTGGTTATCGGAATCTCTACCAGCGGCAATTCTCCAAATGTTATTAAAGCGCTTGAACTGGCTCGCGAAAGGGGTTGCGCCACCGCCGCTCTTCTCGGTAAGGACGGTGGGTGCATCAAGGATATCAGTGATCTAGCTATCGTTGTGCCGACAGACGATACACCCAGAGTTCAGGAAGGGCATATAACAATTATTCATATAGTTTGCGATCTAGTTGAAAAAGCTATGTTTTCTAGGTAACGGGAGGATCTGTGGAACTTGCTGCAGTTGAAACTCTATTTGCTCATGCCGCTGAGATAAAATGTCTGGTCGTTGGCGATCTCATGTTGGACGAATATCTTTGGGGTAGGGCTGAACGTATCTCACCGGAAGCTCCTGTTCAGGTTGTTGATGTTATTCGCGAAGAGCTTCGCCTCGGCGGGGCTGGTAATGTGGTTCATAATCTTGCCGCATTCGGAGCTCAGGTTTCAGTCTGCTCCGTGGTGGGGGATGATCAGAATGGTCGTGAGCTGCTTGGGCAATTTAGCCATCACAAAATTAACACCAGTGCCATTTTTCAGGATCCTGAACGTCGTACAAGTCGAAAAACAAGAGTAGTTGCCGCACATCAGCAGATTGTGAGGATTGATCGCGAATCAAGAGAAACTCTCACTCATGAAGTGGAACATCAGCTGTGCAACTGGATATCTTCGCATACGCATGAGTATTCTGTGCTGGTTTTGTCTGATTACAATAAGGGGGTACTTACGCCTGCAGTAATTGCTTCAGCCATCGCTGCCGCTGCTCTTTTGAAAATACCGGTTTTGGTTGATCCTAAAGGCACGGATTACTCACGTTATAAGGGTGCCACACTGCTTACCCCAAATCGAAAAGAGGCTGAAGCAGCATCCGGAATTCCAATTACAAACCAGGAATCCTTGCGTGAAGCAGCCAGCGCTATAATGAGCGAGACTTCTCTGGAACATCTCCTTATTACGCGTAGTGAGGAGGGGATGTCTCTATTTTTGAATAATGGAGAAGTGGTAAATATACCTACCGTTGCGCGCGAAGTGTTCGATGTCTCCGGTGCTGGTGATACTGTGCTCGCTGCTGTTGCCGTCGGCATAGCGTCCGGGTTTGGTTTTGCAGAGTCTGCCCGTCTTGCAAATGTTGCAGCGGGGATTGCTGTTGGCAAACTTGGAACATCGGTGGTTACCCCCCAGGAGATTATCGAAGCGGTCTCAATGGCTCATAAAGATAGCCACTCAAAAATAAAAAATTTCGATGTCCTGATTCAAAAAGTAGCTGCTGAAAAGCTAAAGGGTAAACGGATTGTATTTACTAACGGATGCTTTGATCTCCTCCATGCGGGGCATGTCAAGTATCTTCAAAAAGCAAAAAATCTTGGGGACCTACTCGTGTTGGGATTAAACAGTGACGCATCTGTTCGGAGGTTGAAAGGTGCTAAACGGCCACTGATAGATCAGGAGGAGCGCGCGCATTTATTGGCAGCACTTGATTGTATAGACTACGTTATAGTTTTTGATGAAGACACGCCGTTAAACCTGATAACCGCTATCAAACCTCATATTCTTGCCAAGGGGGGGGATTACCTTCTTGATGATGTTGTAGGTCGAGATGTAGTTGAATCTTACGGTGGGAGGGTAGAGTTGGTTACTTTTGTAGATGGCAAATCAACTACTAACATTATTGAACGTATTCTTGAACTTTATTCGTTGGAGTAATTGACTATTCTAGTATGAGAGGGGGGCTGATATGACTGGCAATTATGAAAAACGGAGAGAACTCTGGATTTTAGGTGTAAAGCCGGATAGTGGACGGGAAGAGATAATCTCCGGATATTTACAGTCCGGTGGATATTTATGTCGTCTTGAAAAGTATGAAAATATTCAGTCTGGAAGACCGCTTGGGGTAGTCTTGGATATTTCTCCTTTTTCAGATGATGGGTGGGGAACGCTTCTCAAAATAAAAACCTCGCCACTAACAAGAAACATCCCTGTGCTGCCGGTGTTTTTAAGTGAAACAGGTAAAGTTGGAGGTGTTTTCCCGGTAGCCGGTTTTTTCACACTTCCGCTTGATGAACAGTATTTACAGGATAGACTTGCTGTTTATGGTCTGACTGAAGAAGCAGAAACATGGGATCTGCAAGCCATGACAGTTTCAAGAACAGGGGAGGAAAAACTTTCAAACACCCTTGAATCTTTGGGTTTCGGGATAATAAAGGGTTATACAGGCAAAGAAGCACTGGCTCTTGCCTCTATACATCCAGTGTATCTAATCTTTTGCGGTCAGATGTTGCCAGATATGTCAGCATTTGAGCTGCAGGAGAGGCTGAGACTCGATCCCTACAGCAGTAACACTCCGCTTTTTGTGCTTTTGAAAGACAATGTTAAAGATGGAGAAAAGATTGCTCTAAGCAGAGAAATTGCACATTTAGTGCGGAAAAAACAGCTGACTTGCGACGAATTTCTCGCCTTTCTACGTCGTAAGGAGTAATCAGAAGATAGTGTCCGAATTTTTGATTTCAACGCTAGCTTTGCTCCGTAGATCCTTTGCCCACTGGCTGAAGCGCTCTTCCGACTTATTGCGATAGATTATCTCTTCTATTTCAGCTTTAACTGATTCAAAGGGCTTTGTTTCGCCGGGAGTTCTGGCTTCAAGCTTAATAATGTGAAACCCTATCGGGGTGGTAACCAGTTCACTGACTTCTCCAGGTTGAAGAGCCAGAATCGCTTTTTCAAGTTCCGGTTGCATATCACCTTTCTTAAAGCTCCCCAGGTCTCCACCGTCTTTCCTAGCAGCCGGATCTTCTGAAAACTTCTTTGCCAGTTCAGCAAAATCCTTCCCTTCTTTAGCATCAGCCAAAACCGCTATAGCGGTAACCTTTGAGCGTAAAACATCTGCAGAAGTTGCTTTTTCACCGGTCTTAAAGAAAATATGGCGTGCGCGATAGCTCTCCTGATCGGTGTATTTCAGCAAATTTGCGTTATAGTATTCAAGCATTTCTGTTTCAGATACGTGGACTTTAGATCTGACTTCCATGCTAACCAGCTTTAGTTTTTCAATCTGTTCGCGAAGCTGTTTTCTGTATTGGTCGAATGAAAGACCCTGCCCTGCAAGTGCAGCGATTAAAGCATCCTCAGAGGGTATGTTGTTCTGTTTGCGAACGTCGTCAATTGCCTGGCGGATCTCTTCCTCGGATACCTGAATATTTAGCTCTTTTATTTTCTGTTCAGTAAGTTTTTTTTCAATAAGTCGATCAAGAGCTGTACGACGAATTTCTCTGCGTTCACTTTCGCCTAGTGATGTTTTTTCTTCAGCTTGAGCTATCATTCGCCGCGACTCTTTAGTTACATCATACAGAGTAATAATGTCATCATTGACAACTGCAGCAATGGAGTTAGTTATGTTTTTCTGCTCTTTACGGGGGGAGCCCTGAGAGCTTGCAGCAACTGTCTGCTCAGCCGTCTCCTTCTTAAGCAGAGCCTCATTGTCGGCACACCCGCCAACCCCAAGCAAAGAGGCTGTAATAGTTACTTTTCCTAAAATTCGCAGATTCATTATATAAACTCTTTTCCTGTTGGTATGAAAAAACCGAAAGGGGGTATCGCTCCCACACTTCCGGTTTTATAGGTTAACACAGTATAGCGCTGCTTATCTGATTCCTGTTGCTGTCGGTCTGAGAGCGCAGCTGAAATTATTTCTTTTCCGGAACAACAGTTTTTGCTGCATCGGCAGGTTTTTGCTCTCCGGTTTTAGGCTCTTCCTTTTTGCCCCCGATATTTCCCAAAACATCCTCTTTTACAACTATCTTGGCTGTTTTTTTCAGTTCATCTTTAATCTTCTGAAAGACTTCCTGCTGTTTCGTTGGCATAATCGCTGCTTTAATCTGATCTTTTACCTCTTCAAAGGGGCGTATGCCGGCGGCACGTTTACCCGTAAGCTTAATTATGTGAAAGCCAAAATCAGATTTTACAACAGAAGAAATCTCTCCTTCTTTAAGGGAAAGAGCGGCTTTCTCAAACACCGGTACCATACTCCCTTTTCCAAACCATCCCAGATCTCCACCTTTTGCGGATGATGAGTCAACTGAACTTTTTTTGGCAAGCTCTTCAAAATCAGCACCGGATTTAAGTTTAGCAAGTAGTTCAGAAGCCTCTTTATCAGTTTTTACAAGTATATGGCTCGCTTTGATCTGCTCGCCGGCTTTAAATCTTTCCTTGTTCTGCTCGTAAAACTTTTTCATATCTTCATCAGATACGTTTGATTCAGCCTCAACTTTTTTCTTGAGGAATGCTTCAACAATCAGACGCTTTTTTAAATCCTGCAGTTTCTCTTCAATTTCAGCACCCTTGTCAAGACCGTCTTTTGAAGCCTGCTGTAGAATCAGCTCGCGGATAACCATTGTATCCAGCATCTCTTTGCGCCCCTGGGGAGTATCCGCCATTGCTTTCAGATAGTCTGGAAGGTTTTTTAATTCACGGTCAAAGTCAGCAGTTGTAATGCTGCCGCTATTAACTTCAGCTAAAATCTTGCCCTCTTTTTTACCTTCTGATTTTCCGCCATCTGCAGGTGTGTTTCCCTGGCAGCCAACCAGTGCAGTCATACAAAGTGTTGCAGTGAAAAGTTTTGCAGCAGAAATGATTCTCACGTAAATCTCCTTTAAATTATCTATAATAAACGACCGAAAGCTAGCATATAGTTAAGAAGCTTGCAACAATATTTCTACCATTTTTAAAGACTGTATTGATTGGTTCGGTTGAGTTTGGCAGGGATATTTATGCTTGTAGCGCAAATAATGTTTTATCTCCAATGTCTGTCGCCTGAGTTTGTTAGTGTTTGTGTGTAAAAGCTTGAAATTTATAATAAATACTCATTTCTGTTTATGCTCTGTTCAGCGGTTTTTCGGCAGTATCAGCTTACTTATTGAGTCTTGACAAACAAAACTAACGGTAGTAGTTATTTATAACTGCTTTATATTTATTTTAATCTCCAATCACTTAATCGTTTTAGCTTCGTTTCTATTTAATTGCAGTATTGGTTTTAACGACGCACGGTTTTTAACCTTGAGCAGGAGATAGATATATGTTGTCGTCGTTAGTCAGAATATCCTCAATGTTTAAACTCTTTTTCCTGATTGCAGGCGCTGCCCTACTCTCTCCATGCTCTCTCTACGCTTATGAGGGGGGTTACACTGATTCTAAAACGATGGCAAAGAAGAGCATTCCCCCAATTCAGCGCATTGCAGTAGTGGGTGTTCACAATGAGGCAGAAGAGCCTGAGCTTTCAAAATTACTTGTCGTATATGGTATAAGTCGGATGGTCGCGCAGGAGTTGTACGATACCGGTCAGTTTGTGCCTGTTGAGGACAATCCTGAAATTTCAAAGCGGATTCAGGAACTTGTCCAGCTTTCCATCTCATCAGGAGATCAGGTTAAACAGTCTGAAAGTCTGTTTGACCAGCTTGGATCTGATGCTGTAGCAGATGTTATTATAAAAAAGTTTTCAAAATCACGATTTCGTGGCTTTGCCGGGCTGTTTTCTACTGCAAAAGTTAATATAAATGTTGAGGTGGAGGTTGACGTAAAAACGAGGAGCGGAATAGTTGTTACCGGTCAAGGCTCTGGTTCAGGTAAAACTGTCTCAAACGGGGTTCTTTTTGAGGTGCGTGACGACAAGATATATTTTGATAAAACAAGTGTAGGCATAGCTATGCACTCTGCAGTCAAAGAGGCAGTGCAGAGTGTTGCAGCCAGATTCATGGAGGTTAAATGACCAGATATTTGGTTAGGATAATTATTTCTGTACTGCTTCTTGTTATCGCTGCCTGTGCAACCACTACTGTTGAAGAGATCCAACCGGTAGAGCCTGAATACAAGATGCTCCCATATTCTGGTCCCAGAATCACAATTGCAGTTTTACCACTCGGTTTGTCCGAGCGAGCTGCGAAGGCTTACCCGCATCTCCTGTCAAAAGATGTAGGTATGGGGGTTCACAACATGGTGGTCGAAGCGCTTTTTGATTCCAAACGTTTCACTTTTGTTGAAGAGAAACCTGAAATAATAAAGGATGCGCTTGATCGGCAGTGGATGAGTTCTTCAGGTATGGTCGACCAGAAAACAGCTGTTGAAATGGGGAAGATACTTGGTGCCAAAAAAGTTATTTATGGAGAGGTATATGATTTTGCCCAGGGCGGCGAGGTAATTTCCGGTTTTTCAGCAAAAAAGAATCTTTCAACTAGAATGGGTATCCAGGTGCGTATGGTAGATGTTGAAACCCTTGAATACATTCCCGGGAGTGGAGTTGGTCGCGGGTATGATACCGGTACTGCAACGGAAGATGCTATCAATAAGGCTGTCTTTAGTCTAATTAAACGTATGCTCTGAAAGGAGCATACAATTTTTATGTTCAGGAGGGCAATATGTTTGAAATGAAAAGATTATTTGTATTAGGCGCGGCTGTTATACTCCTTTCAGTAGCGTCTGTATTTGCGGCGGTTATTATACAGAATGCTACAGATCTAAGAACATTTGTGGATACAACTATTGGTCAGAATCTTTCTACTCTATCTCAAACGGCAAATGTTAACGGTCAGACTGTTGTATGGTGGCAGGAACCACCTCAGACCGGTCCTAACGGCACAATTCCCGGCCAAATAGCAATTGATATTGGCGGCGTGGCTAGTTTTTATAACACGCTTGATGAAGTGTATCTAGCTCTTGCCGAACATTTCAATATATCGCTTACTTCAGTAGCCAGCATTTCAAACCCAAGTTCTCCCTCGGTTATGACAACAAATACCGTATTCAGTAATCTGGTTCTGCCTCCACCTAAAACAGCTTCGGAAAAAACAGCCGTACAACCGAAAGATAAAGATGGGCGTGATATACGCGAATCTAACAGGCTACGAACTTTTGGGGCAAGTTTGAGTACTGAGTTTGTAGATAAAAATAACGATTATAAAGGCCAGGTTTACGGAATGAACCTCGGTTTAGCGTATGATTTAGATGATTTTACTGTTGGTGTTATACTCCCCTATCAGCACTTTGATTACAACATACTTGATGCCGACCGCATCGGTACAATCTTCTTCGGGCAGTACATTGTTCCTCTCGGGGATGAGCTTTCCGTCGCATTTACAGGCAACATGAACTATCTGTACAACTACTTGAGTTATAATAAGGGGGGACATGATAAAAGGAATATGTTCGGTGCCGGTCTTAGTTCCGGATTGCAGTATAATAGTGATCTCTTAGAGCTTGGCGTTGGTGCTACATACCAATACAACAAGGACAACTCTAATCAGGCTGACGACTATCAGCTCCTCGTTAAGACCGGAGCAAATGCCGGTGTTCGTATTGGTAATAATCAGGTTGCGAGTGTTAATATTGCCTATACCGGTGATGTTACCAATTATAAAGCCAAGCCTGAAGACCAGAACTATTACGAGGTTGGGGGGGAATATCGTGTTAATGTCTCCGAAACATGGGGATTAAACTTGGGGTACAAAAAAACTCTTGGGCTGTACAAGTATAGATCTGACCTTGTATATTTGGGATCAGCGGTTCATTTCTAGTTACTCAAATATCGCATCTAAGAGGTAGTTAATGCGACTTTTCACTTTTATTCTTACACTGCTCGTGGGGGTCTCTGTTAATATCCCCCCTTCTTTTGCTTCCGCGAATTCTTCCGATGAGTGGCTGCTGGTTGATGGGAGCGGTGCAGTTCAGGCGGGCAATACCGGAGCGGCAACTGATGATGCTATTAAAGCAGCCATGAGAAGTGCGGTAGAACAGGCTCTTGGAGTTATGATATCAAGCGAAACGCTGGTTACCGATTCGGAACTTATCAACGATAAAATTCTATCCCGTGTAGAGGGGTATGTAAAAAAATTCGAAATCATCAAAAAAGAGTGTGAGCAAGATATTTGTAACGTAAATATGAAGGCGCGGGTAGAAAGAATAGCTTTAGCTGATGATGTTGCTGCGTTGGCTCATATTCTGCCGCAGATGAACTATCCTGCTCTTATTGTTTCCTTCACGCAAAAAGGACTTTCCAAAGGCCTTCAATCCGTAGCGGTAGATATTGCTACTGTTGAAACGGCGGTTGCAAAATCTCTTGCTGGGAAGGGGTACCGGGTTGTAAATCAGTCTGCTCGTGATGCCGAACGATTTCGCCAGGCTCTGCTTCTTGGACAAACAGCAGGTTTAGATGCAAAGGCTCTTGAACTGGCTGCTCCGATTTCTCAGGTTGTTGTTGCCGGGGAGGTATTGCTGCAGGACAATGGCGGATCCCCATACAATGATAAAATACGCTCTTATGCTGCAGTAATTTCTGCGCAGGCGTTTGAGTCTGTTACAGGCAAGCTACTGACGACAGCAACTTCTGAAGCAGTAGCGCCACATATCAGTTTTGCTGTCGGCACACAGAAAGCCGCCCTTAAGGCTGCGGATAAGCTTGCAGACCTTATCTCTTCCGGAATTGTAAAAGGGTGGCTGGATGCCTGCTACAATGAACATGAAGTAATGATGGTAGTTGAAAATTTACCCTTTGAAAACATTGAGAAATTCAAGACGGCACTAACTTCATCAGTTTTTGGCATTCAAAAGATTGCTCAGAGGAGCTTTGTGAGGGGGCGTGCTGAGTTCGGAGTAGGGTGGAGCAGCTGTAATACAGAAAGATTGGCTCATGAACTGCACGGCATAAAATTCGGCGGGGATAAAATAGTTGTTTCTGAGACTCATGGAAATAGCATACGCATCTCAATATCAGCTGAAAAATAAACGGTTATCAATAAATCTAAAGAGTTGAATCTATAGTGCTCAATAAAATCTCACCTGCTGTTTCAAAACCCGATGAATTTGCCCTTATAGCCCGCATAACATCTTCTGTTAGTGCCGATAGCAGTGTCGTCACCGGTATTGGTGATGATGCTGCTGTAACATCTCTTTCTCCCGGAATGAAGCTTCTGACTTCGACTGATATGCTACTGGAGGATATTCACTTTCGCCGTATCTGGCATGACCCATTCCTGCTGGGTCGCAAATCTCTTGCCGTAAATATTTCAGATATTGCAGCAATGGGTGGGGTACCTCGTTGGGTACTTTTATCTATTGCAGTTCCTGCTGACATATCCTTAGATTTCATTGACTGTTTCTCCTCCGGGTTTCTGGAAATGGCTGCTGAGCATGGTGTCACATTGATAGGGGGGGATACCTGCTCTTCCCGCTCTGCTCTCATTATATCTGTGACAATTATGGGTGAACAGTATCCGGAAAAGATTCTGCGACGTTCAGGTGCAATGCCTGATGATGATATATGGGTAACCGGAACTCTGGGTGATGCTGCGCTGGGGCTTAAATTGCTTGAGGAGGGTTTGTCGTGTGTCAGGTCACTCTCACGACTTCTTAACCCTGCTCCTCGTCTATCTGCTGCATCTGCGCTTGCCGAAGCCGGAGCAGTAAACTCAATGATAGATATTAGTGATGGGCTGCTTGCAGATTTTGGTCACATCGCAAAGCAGTCTAATGTCGGTGGATGCATTAATATTGAAAAAATTCCGCTATCAACTGACTTTCTCGCCAGATTTTCAGAGCTAGGCACCATTCCGTACCATCTGCCTCTTTCAGGGGGGGAAGATTATGAACTCTGTTTTACTGCAATGCCCTCAGAACGTGAAAAAATAATCGACTGCATGAAAAAGAGTGGCGTTGCAGCCACTCGTATTGGTATAGTGACGAGCTGTCCGGATCTGAAAGTCTTGAATCCGGATGGGAGTTTGTACTGTTCCAGGCATGAGGGCTTCAACCATTTTAAATAGTCAGAATTACTTAACACGCGTGAAAGGAATCAGAATGCAACACCTAACTATCCCAGTTGACAAGGCAAGGCTCTGTGCCGATGCCATTCGTTTTCTTTCGGTTGATGCCGTTGAAAAGGCAAATTCCGGACATCCAGGACTTCCTATGGGGGCAGCCGACTGCGCCTTCGCTCTATGGGGGAACTTTCTCTCTTTTAACCCTGACGATCCAGGCTGGGAGAATCGTGATCGCTTCGTTCTCTCCGCCGGTCACGGCTCAATGCTGCTTTACTCACTGCTTCATCTTTTTGGTTATGACCTTTCCGTTGATGAGATTAAAAACTTTAGGCAATGGGGCAGTAAAACTCCCGGGCATCCGGAGTTTGGGCATACCGTCGGTGTTGAAGTTACAACCGGACCGCTCGGGCAGGGATTTGCGAATGGTGTAGGGATGGCTATAGCTTCAAAAATTGCGGCAGAGCGTTTTAATACCCCTGATTTCAGCCCGATAGACCATACAATTTATGCGTTAATGGGAGATGGCTGTCTGCAGGAGGGGATCAGTTATGAGGCGGCTGCTCTTGCCGGGCATCTGAAACTGGGTAATCTTGTTTATATCTACGACAGCAACAGTATAACAATTGAAGGTAATACAGATCTTGCCTGGTCTGAGAATGTAGCCGCCAGATTCAGAGCTGCTAAATGGCACGTTCAGGAGGTAGATGGTCATAATTATGAACAGATCGTATCAGCTATTGCCTCCGCAAAGGCTGATAGAGAACACCCTTCGATAATTATAGCCAAAACTCACATAGCTTTTGGTTCACCGGGTAAGCAGGGTTCATCAGGCGCACACGGCTCACCACTTGGTGCGGCAGAAATTGCAGCAACCAGAGCCAATCTCGGTTGGCAGTCAGGTGCATTTGAAATTCCGCAGGAGGTGCGTGATGTCTGTCTGGCGCAGATTGAAGAGAAAAAGCTTGCATACGCTTCGTGGCAGCGCAAATTTGGTGCATGGCACGCTGCAAATCCAGAAAAGGCAAAACTCTGGGATCAGATGTGGCATAAACGGCTGCCTCCTAACCTGTCTGAAGAATTATTAGCTTCTGTAAGCGGCAAAGATGGTGCTACACGTGCACTCTCAGGTCAGGTTCTGCAGAAAGTTGCGGAGTTGGTTCCTTCTCTGATAGGTGGTTCTGCAGATCTCTCCCCCTCTAATAATAGCGATATCAAGGCATCAACATCTGTGCAGGCTGACAGTTTTAACGGGCGTAATATCCATTTCGGTATTCGTGAGCACGCAATGGGTGCCGTATTAAACGGTATATCTCTCTTTGGTTGTTTCATTCCATACGGGGCTACTTTCCTTGTTTTTGCCGATTACTGCCGCTCTGCAATCCGCCTTTCAGCTCTTATGAAGCAGCAGGCAATTTATATCTTTACACATGACTCCTTCTTCGTCGGAGAAGATGGGCCGACTCACCAGCCGATAGAGCATCTTGCATCGCTGAGGCTGATACCGGAACTGCAGGTTATTCGCCCTGCTGACGGTGTAGAAACGGCGATGGCATGGCAGGCTGCTCTTCAGTACCAAGGCCCGACTGCCTTTATCCTTACTCGTCAAAAACTACCTGTTATCGCTCGTCCAGCATCATTTAAGCAGGAGGATCAGCTTAAAGGTGCATACGTTGTGTCTCCTGCAGAAGGAAAAACCGATGTTGTTGTAATGGCTAGTGGTTCTGAGGTCCATGTCGCCCTTGAAGCAGCCTTATCTCTTGCAGCTGATGGAGTTAAAGCGAGAGTAATCTCAGTACCATGTCTCGAAACTTTTCTTGCACAGCCAGCAGAATATCGAAACGAACTTCTTCCTGCCGGTATTCCGCGAGTTGCCTTTGAGGCTGGTCGCGGGATGCCATGGGGGAGTCTGATCGGATGTGACGGTCTTTTTATAGGTATTGAGCATTTTGGTGCGTCAGCTCCAGATAAGGTTCTGGCTGAACAGTTCGGTTTTACAGCTCCACAGTTGGCTGATAAAGTAAAAGCATTTCTGGAAAAATAGCAGATGGAACTGATTGAACAGCTTAGAAAACCAATGCTCTTTTCAGGTCTTAAAGAAGATGACCTGCTGGAACTCGTTGCAATTACGGTTCGTCGCCCTTTTAGAAAAGGGGAGACCATCTTCAGTGAAGGGGAGGAAGCAACGGGCTTTTATCTACTGCTTGAGGGGAGTATCAAGCTCTGCAGGGTTTCCCCTGATGGACGTGAGAAGGTCCTGCATTTTGTCAAACCTAGGGAAACATTTGCAGAAGCCGCGTTTTTCGGTGATGGCAAATATCCTGCGGAAGCCCGTGCAATGGAATCTGGTGAAGTCCTTTATCTTCCTCGTCAGGGATTTATGGAGCTGATGAGCCGTAATCCAAGCTTTGCTCTTAATCTTGTGGTTTCACTCTCTCTGATGCTTCGCCAGTTTGCCCGTCAGATTGAAGAGCTGTCTTTTGCTGATGTAACCTCCAGGCTGGCTTCTTTTCTTGTGCGGAGGGCTGCTGAAAGCTCGACAACTTACGGAGGCATCACATATATAGATCTGGGCATAAAAAAGGGAGAACTTGCATCACGACTTGGAACTGCAAGCGAAACGATATCCCGTACTTTTAAAAAACTGAAGGAAGAGGGGATTATTGAGGTGCAGGGTGGAAGGGTTGTTGTGCATCAGATGGATAAACTCGAAAAAATGTCCGAACAACATGAATGATATGAGGATACGAAAATGCTGATAGTAATGAATCATACAGCAACTCAGGCTGATGTTGATGCCATATCAAAGATAGTTTCAGAAATGGGTTTCAGAGCAGAGCCTATTCCCGGGAGTGAGCGTACCGCCATCGGCGTGCTTGGCAACCACGGTTATGTGGATGATTCGAAGATACTTGAACTTCCAGGAGTAGAGCGTGTTATTCACGTTTCAAAACCCTATAAACTTGTCTCCAGAGATTTTCACCCTGAAAATACCATTGTTGATGTTGCAGGTGTAAAAGTCGGTGATGGTGCAAAACCTGTAGTCATTGCCGGTCCATGTGCTGTGGAGAGTCTTGAACAGATTGTTAAAACCGCACAGTTTGTAAAGAAGTGCGGTGGTGATATGTTGCGTGGCGGTGCGTTCAAGCCTCGCACAGGTCCTCATACCTTTCAGGGTTTGCGTGAAGAGGGGCTGAAGCTTCTGGCGGTTGCCAGAAAAGAGAGCGGTTTGCCAATAGTAACGGAAGTTATGAGTCCGGATAATGTTGAGCTTGTCGCTGAATATGCTGATCTTCTCCAAATCGGCGCCCGTAATATGCAAAACTTTGATCTTTTGAGGGAAGTCGGTAAAATTCGTAAACCGGTACTCCTGAAGCGTGGAATGAGCGCAACTGTTGAAGAATTTCTGGCTGCTGCCGAATATATCCTTGCCGAGGGGAATTCACAGGTTATTCTCTGTGAACGCGGAATCCGCACTTTTGAGACTGCTACCCGCAATACGCTGGATCTCTCTATAGTGCCTCTGATCAAGGAAATGTCCCACCTGCCTATTGTTGTAGATCCCTCACACGCTACAGGAAAGCGGTCACTGGTTTCACCGATGGCTAAAGCAGCACTCGTCGCCGGAGCAGATGGTGTTGCGATAGAAGTTCATCCTGAGCCGGAAAAAGCACTTTCTGACGGACCGCAATCTCTTACCTTTGCTGGTTTTGAAAAAATGATGAGTGAAATTAATCAGTTGTCTGGATTCTTGGGTAGCTTGTAAAAAAATAGACAAAACTCTTGAATTGTTGGATTCATCAGAGTAATAATTGACACAGTCGTTGTTCTCTCTGCTCTGCCCGTTGGATGATGCGCCCGGGCGGAATGCTATAAATAAATGGGAATCGTTCCCTGCTGTGGTGTGCTGCCTTCAGTACGCAGGTCTGCCTGAAACAGTATATTGAGTCCCGCAATTAAGGAACTCGCCGGAGGCCCTTAAAGCTGACGACAGAGTGGAGAGATTTCTAAAAAGGGGATGCCTTTTCAAGGTATCCCCTTTTCATGTCTTATAAGGATTCAGCTGCTATGGTATGTAGGTTGGGTAGTCTGTGTAGCCGGTTGCCTCTGAAGTGTAAAATGTAGACATATCGACCGGATTAAGAGCGGAGTTGTCTAACATCCGCTTTACAAGGTCAGGGTTTGCTATAAACGGTCTGCCGAAAGCAATAAGATCCGCTCTGCCGCTCTGCAGATCAGATTCAGCCTGATCACGGTCATAACCACCTGAAAGTATAACTGCCCCACCTCCGGATTTTTTGAACTCACTACAGATCAACTCCACGGTTGCCGGCTCTGGTTTTGGAGCTCCCATTGCCGAGTGATCGACCAGATGGATATAGGCAATTTCAAGTTTGCCAAGGTTGGCTGCCAGCGTTGAATACTGTTCTGCTATCCCCTCATAATTGCCACTCATATCATTAAATACGCCGTAAGGCGAGATGCGGACTCCTACCCGCCCTTTTCCTATGGCATCAGCCACTGCTGCGGTGACATCAAGGGCAAAACGATTGCGGGCGGCGTTATCACCGCCAAACTCATCAGTTCTGATGTTTGATGCTGGATCCAGAAACTGGTTTATCAGGTAACCGTTAGCTGCGTGAATTTCGACTCCGTCAAAGCCAGCCAGAATAGAATTTTTGGCTGCCTGTACATATTCGTTTAACACGTTACTGATGTCATCCCTTGTCATATTTCTAGGTTTGCCGTAGGGCTGTTCCCCCTTACTATCTGTATATATATTGCCGTTCGCAACAACTTCGGATGGCGCAATTATTTCTGCTTCGGCAGGTAGGTTTAGAGAATTTCCTATTCTGCCGGTATGCATGAGCTGAATGAAAATTTTACCGCTGTTATTGTGTACCGCTTCAGTAACAAGCTGCCACCCCTTGATCTGTTCATATGAAAAAATACCCGGGATGCGCGGATACCCCAATCCGTCAGGGGATGGCGAAGTTCCTTCAGTTATAATAAGACCCGCCCCCGAACGTTGAGAATAATACTCTGCCATTAATTTATTTGGTATATTTCCAGTTGCCCTGTTACGCGTCATAGGTGACATTACCACTCGGTTTTTTATATCAATGTTGCCGAGTCTAACCAAATTAAAGAGTTTCATTTGAATTTCCTCCCATTCTGCCGTCTGATTTATGGCTTATACTAACATGGAAACAACCTCGTTTAACAGGACAAAATTTATCTTTAATGTAAAGAGGTTTTTTGTTGCGGTTTAATCGCCAAAACAGATTCCCATGTCGCGACCTGTCAAAACGACATCCCCGTCAGGTCTAACCCGCTTTTGTATTCCGAGAGCCTCTCCAAGCGGAATCATAGCTATTTCAGGAGAATGGAGCGCAACCATGTGATCAAATTTTCCCATTTCGATTGCACGAACTGCCGCAGCACCGAAACGGAGGGAAAGCAGGCGGTCAAATGTTGTAGGAGAACCCCCTCTCAAGAGGTGGCCAAGAACCATGGAGCGAGAATCCTTGCCGGTTCGTCTTGATATCTCCTTCGATAGGTAGTCGGCAATTCCCCCCAGTACAACGTGCTGCCGTCCGGCCTCTCCAGTCCCCTTGCTTATTACGTCTCCACCTTTCGGGAGCGCCCCTTCAGCAACAACAACGATGGCATATTTATGACCGTGAAGTTCATTGTCCATTATTTTGTCGCAGATTTTATCGATTTCAAAAGGAATCTCAGGAATAAGAATGACATCCGCATTGCCTGAAATTCCACTGTTCAGCGCAATAAAACCGGCATTGCGCCCCATCACCTCTACAACCATAACACGGTCATGGGATTTGGCGGTCGAATGGAGTCGGTCAATCGCCTCTGTTGCAATACTTACAGCGGTATCAAAGCCAAAAGTAATTACTGTCCCACCCATATCATTGTCGATAGTCTTTGGTACACCGATAACCGGCATACCTTTTTCGGCAAAGCGGTGGGCTATATCAAGGCTTCCGTCTCCACCGACAGCAACAAGCGCATCAAAGCGAAGACGTCGAAAATTATCCATTACCCTGTCAGAAAGATCGCGCAGTTCCGACTCTCCGGCAGCATTACATACAGGCATCATGAAAGGGTTTCCCTTGTTGGTCGTACCCAGTATGGTGCCGCCGACGCTTGCAATGCCATTTACCTTTTCAGGTGTCAGAGTTATTATCTCGTCAGTGTTAAGAAGACCGGTATATCCGCATTTAATGCCGTAAACCTCCCACTGTCGATTGTAGGCTGCCATTGTAACAGCCTCAATAACAGCATTAAGACCAGGTGCATCACCGCCGCCGGTATTTATACATATTTTCATTCTCTTTGACATTCTCCCCTCCGTCCAAGATAAGTGTTCTGCCGCTTGATGCCGGTCATAAGAGTCGACCGTTTCGCTTTTCATATCACATATTATGACAAATCCATAATTTTTTACTGTTCCCTTTATCGCCCTTGTGGTAATTGATGTGTCATGCGTCTATTCCTTCTTGCCTTTCAATTCTTAACTATTGTCCCGATTAACCTCCCTCTGCGTTGTGAAAAGGAAGATCTTGGGCGCTCAACTCTCTATTTCCCGCTGGTCGGCTTAATAATTGGTGCTGTGCTGTTGTCTGTTGACAGATTTCTGTCCATATGGATTGTTCGTCCTCTTTGTGATGCCATATCAATAACTATCTTGACGCTGATCACAGGTGCTTTGCATCTGGACGGTCTTGCGGATGTCTGTGACGGATTGGCTGCACGAGGAGGTAGTGAACGCTTTCTTGCTGTTATGAAGGATTCGCAGATAGGAGCGGTCGGGGCGGTCGGGTTGGTTCTTGCCGTATTGTTGAAGTGGCAGGCGCTTATGGCAGTCCCGTTAGAAATAAAATGGCAGGCTCTTCTCCTTTTTCCGGCAATTGCCCGGTTTTGTCAGGTTTTAACGATGACCGGAGCGCATAGAGCTCGTGAAAATGGATTGGGAGTTCTTTTTGTGGATGGTTCAGGGAGAATAAGACTTTTCACGGTTTTCGTAATCATTTCAGCTACCGCCTATTATCTGCTTCACTTAAAAGGGATAATTGCTCTGTCGGCAGCCTGTATGTTAACGGCAGCCGGTCGTATTTTTTTTCAGCGAAAGCTTGGTGGTATAACAGGTGATACAATCGGCTGTATAAGTGAACTGAATGAAATAATTGTACTTATTGTTATGTCAGCTTCTATAGGCTGAATGGGGTAGGGGGAGAAATTTGCATTTACCTACTTTTTTAATGCCTTTTCAATCTGCTCACATACAGTTTTCAGAACCTTGATTCGGGCGTAATATTTATCATTAGCCTCAACCAGAGTCCAAGGTGCTATTTCGGTGCTTGTTCTGTCTATCATGTCACACACAGCCCCCTCATATTTATCCCATTTATCGCGATTCCTCCAATCCTCGTCTGTTATCTTGTAACGCTTAAATCCGATTTTCTCCCGTTCTTTAAAGCGCCTCAGTTGCTCATCTTTTGTTATTGATAGCCAGAACTTCACAACGACGGTTCTGTTCCGTACCATCTGCTCTTCAAAATCATTGATCTCGCCGTATGCACGCATCCAGTCATTCTGCTCGCAGCACCCCTCAACCCGCTCTACAAGAACACGTCCGTACCAGGTGCGATCAAAAATAGCAAAACGGCTTCTACGTGGAATATTGCGCCAGAAACGCCACATATAAGGTTGCGCACGCTCTTCTTCCGTTGGTGATGCGACCGGTATGACTCTATATTGACGGGCATCAAGAGCCTGAATAATCCGGCGGATGCTGCCGCCTTTGCCTGCAGCATCGTTTCCTTCAAATGCGACAACAACAGATATCTTTTTAAACTCCGGGTTACGGGTCAGCAGATTGAGCTTCCCCTGAAATTTCTCAAGTTCACTTTTGTATACATCCTTTTTAAGGCTTTTGGACATATCGAGTGTCTGAAGAATCAAAAGATTATCTATAGCCGCCAGTATCGGGGGAACCGCCACCTCATGAGATTGAGCTTCGGAAGCATCCAGTCGTAGGCGGATTGAACTTGCAATAGCTTTTCCGATAGTCATATAGCGGTAACGTGGATCACTCCCCTCAACTATGGTCCAGGGTGCTTCAGCAGTGCTGGTGGTTCGCAGCATCCTCTCGGAAACCTTCCGGAATTTATCGTATAATTTGTAATGCTCCCAGTCTCTGGCTGTTACCCGCCATCTTGTCTTCTCGTCACTTTCAAGTAATTTTAGCCGTTTTTTCTGTTGATCCTGTGATAAATGGAGCCAGAACTTAAGAACCAGAGCCCCTTCGTCACAGAGCATTTTCTCAAAATGCAGTATTCGTTCAAGTCGCTGATCCAGTTCGGCGTTCTTTATTGTGCCGTAGACATTTTCGATCAGAGGGTTGGAATACCAGGTGCCGATAAAAACTCCGATTTTCCCTTTAGGCGGCAAAACACGCCAGTAACGCCACATCTCAGGGCGTTCAAGCTCCTCTTCGGTTAGATCTCTAACCGCATGGGTCTCAACGTGACGAGGATCCAGCCATTCATTCAGCAGGCTGACGGTTTCACCTTTGCCGGCGCAATCGACCCCAGCAATCAGGATTATAACTGGGAATTTTTTTGACTGAAACAGGTCAAGCTGAGCATCCAGCAAAGCCTCACGTAACGTCGGCACTTCCTTCTTCCACGTCTCTTTGCATATCTTATGTCCCAGTTCAGCAGATTCAAACATAGTATCCCCCCGACAAGTCGGTTATCTGCCTGCCAGTTCCTTCGATTTGAGGCAGGCAGCCTCGACCGCATTCATAACAATACCATTAAAACTGCCAATTTCAAGGGCGTGTAACCCGGCAATGGTCGTTCCGCCCGGGGAGGTCACCTTTTCTCTTAGAAGTGCCGGATGCTCTCTGGTTTCGACGACCATCCGTGCAGCACCAAGGACAGTCTGAGCGGCAAGTTGTGATGCAATATCGCGCGGTAATCCATTCTTTACTCCGGCGTTGGAGAGTGCCTCGATAAATGAAAATACATAAGCCGGTCCACTCCCCGAAAGACCTGTTACTGCATCCATAAGTTTTTCTTCTACTGAAACGGCAATACCGATAAGTGCAAAAATCTGTCGTGCAATGTCGAGGTCGTCGGATGATGCTTTTCGTCCTGCCGAGACAGCAGTTGCGCCTGCACCGATAAGTGCCGAAGTGTTTGGCATAGCTCGTATTACTCGGCAGCCCGGCAGCAGGTCAGCCTCTATTTTCAGGGTTGGAATCCCTGCCATTATGGAAATGACAAGTTTATCCGGAGTCACGACAGGCTCAATAAGGTCAAGAACCCCCTCAGCCTGCTGTGGTTTAACTGCAAGTATGACAACCTCACCCCACTCGGCAGCTTCGGCAGCACCGGTTACTATCCGGACATGTGGAAATTGTGAAGTGAGTTCAGCTTGTCGTTTTGTATTTATTTCAGCAACACAGATTCCAACCCCGACATCCTCGCGCAGTAATCCCCGCATGATTGCCTCAGCCATATTCCCGCCGCCGATAAAAGCTATTTTGCGTATATTCATCATTTTATTCCCCCTTGATATTATTGAACGACACTGCTTCTGGTTACGAGAGCAACACCGATACAGATGAGGCAAATTCCAGTCCAGCGAATTCCTGTCACATTTTCGCCAAGATAGCACTGAGCCAGAAAAGCGACCACAAGATAACTGAGCGCCTGTAGTGGCAGGGCAACAGAAAGGTCTTCCCAGGATAGAACTGCGAGCCAAAGTCCAAAATAAACTGCCTGCAGCGCGGTTCCAAGAACCAGACGCCAGTTTGTAAGGGCATCTATTGCTGTTGCGGTTATCTGTCTGAAAGTCATAGTAGAAAGATCACCGCCCCCCTTCATTCCCTGCGTAAGGAAAATATCTCCGACTGCTCCGGCGGTGATGGCTATCAGCATCACGGTTAGTGTTTTCAGCATTTAAGCTCTCCACGGTAGTTTACCAACTGGATTCTCAGCGAATTTATTTTTTTTATTACATCAGAACTCGTTATGGCAGCCAGCTCTTTCTCGTGAAGATACCCCGGCATTCTTTGCAAAATTTCTTTGTCGGGGAGAATTCCGGGGTGAAAGTAAAATTCGCTTACGCCGTCCATAAGTGAGTCAATTGCCTTCAGTATATAATCTTCCGTCATTCTGCCGGAGCTGTACACCCCCTTGACCTCAGCGGCATAACCGATCTTATGATGATTAAGGCGTGGGCGTGCAGAGCCGGTTAAAATATCAAATATAAGTTTTTCAAGTAGTTTGCCAATTATCCTGCTTTTGTCCAAACGGAGATTGCACGATAAGCGCTCCTGCGATAGCCTGAGAGTGCTGATTCCGTAATGAGGCATCAATTCGAGCAGAATTGCGAAAACCGTTGGGTGTAGATGGATGTTAAGGTGACCGTCTATATGCGTAAGCTGGATTCCTGTATCAAGAATGCGTTCAATCTGTGCTTTAATCTCATTTCTAAGCTGTGAATATAGATTCCTGTTAAAAAAATACCTCATTCCGGCGATAACAGGGTTATCGCTGAAATTGCATGAATTATCGACAAGTCCGGGTATCTCTTCGTGAGTCAGGACGCTCCGCCCCTGCACCAGAGTCAGATGCAATCCTATCTGAAGCGCCGGGTGTTTAAGCGCAATTGCAACCGCCCCGTCAAAGGCATTGCCTGCAGGAATCAGCGAGGCTACAGTTAAAATGCCACTCTGCCATGCTTGCTCAACTGCTGAGTTTACGCCTGTTGAAAGTCCAAAATCATCTGAAGTTACAATAAGTTGTTTCACTTGCAATCCGGGGAGGATGCCTTGCGCTTCCTCATATACTGCAGATACTGTTTTCCCTCTTTAAGGAGTTTGGTACGTTCATCGGAATCAACGATCATTCTGCCGATACTGCGTGCGATGTATTTAGGTCGGAAGTAAAACTTACTGTAGAACTCTTCTACGGAGTTGAAAATCTCAATATTGCTGTAGTCAGGATAATTAATGGTGCACTGCTGATGTCCGCTGCTATCAAGAAAATCGTCTGAACTGATCCAATTATGCTCTCTGCATAGATCGTAAAACTCTGTGCCTGGATAAGGTGAGGCGAGTGAAGCCTGTATTGAGTTTAGATCCATCCTCTTTGCAAACTCTATTGTTTCTTGCACGGTTTCCCGGTTTTCACCCGGTAGTCCCATTATAAAAGCGCCATGTACTGACAGCCCGAGTTTTTTACAATCTTTCGCAAACTGCATCGCCTGTAGTTTTGTTATACCTTTTTTTATGTTTTTCAGTATCTGATCGTTACCGCTTTCAAAACCGACAACGATATGACGCAGTCCGGCATCACGCAATGTTTTTAAAGTTTCGTAATCAGTATTAGCTCGTGCATTGATTGTCCAGGAAATGCCAAGTGGTTTGATGAGCTTTGCAATCGCCGTGGCGTGTTCGCGGTTGGCTGTAAAGGTGTCGTCGTCAAAAGATAACTCTCTAATCTCTGCGATGTTGTCGACAATCCATTTTATCTCTTCATACACATTATGTGGTGAGCGCACTCGCATTGTGCGTCCAGAAAATGTCTGCGGCCAAAGGCAGTATATGCATCGTGAGGGGCAGCCTCGACTCGAGTAAATTGAAACATACGGGTTTTTGAAATGTGGGATAACATATTCAGATACAGGTAGGTCACGTTTATAAACAGGTGCAACAAAGGGTAGTGCATCAAGATTCTGAATCGGAGTCCGATCCGGAGTCTGAATAATATCCTCTCCATTTATAAAACTGATCCCCTCTATACGTCTCCATTCACGCCCTTCGCAGAGTTCCTTAACAGAGTAGTCAAACTCGCCGCGACAGACAATGTCGATACTTCCATTGCCGGCTTGTAGTGATTGCATTGGGAGAACCGAAACGTGAGGTCCAGTGAGGACTGTTATAGTCTCAGGTTTACTCTCTTTTATTCGTCTTGCGGTCTCAATGTCAATCTGAAGGGTTGGTGTAGATGTGTACATGACTACAATGTCAAAATCTTTGGCTATTGTAAGGCACTCTTCAAGTGAGAGCTTTTGTACAGGAGCATCTAAAACCCGGCTTCCATCTATCATTCCAGCCGGAAAACAGAGCCAGGTCGGATACCAGAACGAGGTTACTTCGCGGGATGCCTGATAACGGGCTCCGGCTCCTCCGTCAAAATCCTCAAAAGTCGGTGGGTTTAAAAACAGTGGTTTCATCAAAACTCCCTGCCGCTTATCCGGCTCTGTACGAATATCAGTTATACTTGAGAAAAGTCAAGATTTACAAGGTGTTGTGATAAAAAAACGGAGTTCCTATGCAGGGACTCCGTTTCTGTCAAGTATCAAAAAACTGACTTTGCTACGATAATTTTTTTGCGATAATCAGGTCCTTAATCTGTCTATAAACATTAGCAGGTAAAATATTTCGCGACTTCAGCTGCCTCTTGTTTGCGTAAGGTCGTCCGGCAATAATTTTGGAGGCATACTCCTTTCCAATTCCCGGTATATCAGCTATTTCCGATATTGAAGCAGTATTAATGTCAACAAGCTTTGCAGCTAAGGCAGCTTTTGCCGCTGCAGGTTTACTATATCCTTTGGGTGGTGCAGCAGATTTGTCGGAACCGGTTTTAGTCTCTTTTGCTGCAGCTGGAGCTACATTTTTTGTGTTCGCTCCCGGAGTTTCAACCTCTGCAGCGAAAATTATGCCTGCAGATAGAGAGAAATATAAAGCAAGAGCTGAGACCTTAAGAAACTGTTTCATAAAATTGTCCTCCATAAATTAAATTTGCTGCATCTATGTCTATAGTCAATTTATGGAGTTGTCAACTAAAAATTAGCGGCAGAAAATTATTTAATCGTCATCCAATTGGCAAGATTTTGAGCCAGTGTTCTGTTGTTATCATCTAAATAGCGGTTCTGAAAAATTGCATCGTCACCGAATATAATAAAGCTCCCTTTGCCGAAACTGCCTGAAACAACCATATCAAAACTGCCGACCATATCACCCTTTGAGAGGGTTTTGTCACCGTCAAGGTCAACCCAGGCTTCGGATGATGTCGTGGCAATTCCAGTTGCTATTTTTCCATGGTTAAGCGCCCAGCAGCCGTAAGCGGAGAATTGAGACAAACCGGAAAAAAGTGGTGAGTCTGAAAGTTTATTTACCCGGAAATTTGTGTCAGCATCTATCACATTACTCCGTTCATGCAGAACCATATTAGAACGATCTATATCCAGTCGTTCAAGGAGAGCATCAAAGGGTGAGCCTATATGAAGCATAGCCGCCAGCTTCCCACCGTTCTCAATAAAATGAACCACTGATTTAACCTCCTCTGAATTCAACGCTTCAAATGGGCCTGAAATTACCAGAACGGACACTCCGTTTAGAAGTTCATCACTTAATTTATCTTTTGTTGAATTAACAGCAAGACCGGTACTTCGTATAATTTCCGCCAGTCCAGAAAGTTGCAACTCACCGTTATCATCAATAAGAAATCTCTGGTTATGCCCTTGGTCAAATAGAACCGTATGACTATTTTCTGAAGCAGAGACAGTTCCGATAAAACAGATAGATAGCATTATAAATACGGTTGAAAAGATAATTTTACGCATAAACACCATAAACCCCCTTTGATAAAAGACTAATGTGGTCTTTTATAGCCAATATTGAGCAGAGATGCAAGAAAATCTTTTCTTTGCTCCGGCTAGTGTGATAGATAGTTGAAAGTATTGAATCTATAAAACAGTAAAGGAGAAACAGTAATGAGCAGCAAAAAACCTGAATTAAAATTCAAATATGTATTTAACTACGGTTATAACCCGACTTATGTTAACGGAGCGCAAGGTGGTTTTTCTCCTCGTGGAGAGATGGTTATCAATTTCTATCTTGAGCGTCAGCCACTTCCTGAAGCAATCTCACACGAAATTACACCGGAAGGTGCTATTGGTCATGAAACAAGTGTTGAGCCGAAGGATCTCTCAAACAGCATGGTTCGTTTTATTGATACCGGAGTTGTAATGAGTTATGAAAATGCGAAAGTGTTTCATGCATGGATGGGAGAAAAACTCCGTGAAGTTGAAGAAATGCATAAAGCCCGGGCTAACTTTGAACAATCACAGGCAGGCGGGCAGGCATAGCATTATTTTTTAATCCCTTTTCTTTTCTTAAATGATATGGTACGAAAGTCATAGTCCTAACACTGTTTTATTTATCGGAGATAGTAAATGATTATATTCCAAGGCGTGCATAAATGGTTTAAAGATCTGCACGTACTTAACGATATTAATCTGCACATCACTTCAGGAGAAGTTCTGGTGGTTTGCGGCCCTTCCGGTTCCGGTAAGTCTACGCTGATACGCACTATCAATGAGCTTGAACCGATAAGTGACGGTAAACTTATTGTCGACGGTATGGATCTTTCCGATAAAAGTACCGATATTAATAAACTGCGTGCTGAAATTGGATTTGTTTTTCAGCAGTTCAATCTTTATCCGCATCTTTCTGTTATAAGGAATATTACTCTTGCTCCCACTAAAATAAGAAAGATGTCAAAGAAGGATGCCGAAGATGAGGCGATGCTTCTTCTTACTAGGGTTGGTCTCGCGGATAAGAGGAATGCCTATCCGACTCAACTCTCCGGAGGTCAGCAGCAGCGCGTGGCTATAGCCAGGGCTTTAGCCATGAAGCCGCGTATTATGCTGTTTGATGAGCCGACGTCAGCTCTTGACCCTGAAATGATCGGAGAGGTTCTTGAGGTAATGAAAGATCTGGCTCGTTCAGGTATGACTATGGTTGTTGTTACACACGAAATGGGATTTGCACGTGAAGTTGCTCATAGGGTTGCATTCATGGCTGATGGAATCATACTTGAAAAAGCGGCACCTGAAGAATTTTTTCTGCGTCCGCAGCACCCTCGCGCACAACAGTTTTTACGCCAACTCTTAACGCCGATGCAGGCAGAGTCTAACGGATCCAATTTTTCACACCACCACACAAAGGAGGACGTAAAATGAGAAAGCTGGTAACTTTGTTAATGATGGCACTTTTGGTCGCAACTTCCGTCGGTACAGCCTTGGCTGGAGACACTCTTGCCGACGTAAAAAAGAAGGGTGTACTGGTGGTAGGGTGCAAGGATTCTCTCCCTCCGTTCGGATACATTGATGAGAACAGTCGTCGTATCGTCGGATATGATATTGATTTTGTGAATGCAATAGCCAAAAAACTGGGTGTAACGGTCGAGCTTAAGCCTGTTACATCCGCAAGCCGTATGCCGCAACTGCAGGAAGGGCATATTGATATAATCGCTGCGACAATGACAAAAAATGCCGAACGCGCCAAAGTAATTGATTTCAGCCACACTTATTTTTTCACCGGTCAGAAATTTATTACCAAAAAGGGTAGTGTAAAAAGCCTGAAAGACCTGGATGGTAAGAGGATAGGCACGGCAAAAGGCTCGACATCAGAGCAGAATGTGAAGAGAGCAATACCGACTTCAACAGTACTTTCGTTCGACGACTATCCACAGGCATTTTTAGCCCTGCAGCAGGGGAAGGTTGTCGCTGTTACCACCGACGAAGCAATTCTTGCCGGCATCCTGGCTAAAGCACCAAACAAGGCGCAGTTTGAAATCCCTGCTATCCAGATTTCAGATGAACCTTACGGTCTTGGAATGCGTAAAGGTGACACAAACTTTGTCAACTTTGTAAACAAGACAATTCTTGAGATGGAGAAGAGCGGCGAAGCAGCCAAAATCTTTGAAAAATGGTTTGGTTCAAACACACAGTTTCACCTGGAGCGCACTTTCAAGATTACCGCAGATAAATAAGAACTCAGTGTATGGGGCAAGAAGCAGGAATACTGAAACTATTTCTGTTCCCTGCCCCTTTCTTTATTCAAAGGTTCTACAGTGCTCAATTATAAATTCGATTGGTCTATCATAACGTCAGGACAGTATTTCGACTGGCTGCTTTCGGGTCTCTTTACAACCCTGAAGTTGTCTGCCGTCTCAATTGTTTTCTCATTTATACTTGGACTCCTCATTGCAGTAATGCGGATGTCGCACAGCAAGCCGGTTCGTTGGGTTGCACTCTCATATCTCGAATTTTTTCGTAATACTCCTCTGCTTGTTCAGATATTTTTCTGGTACTTCGGTTCGTACAAAATTTTACCGATGTTTGTTAATGACTGGCTGAACGAAACCGGTTTTGAGTTTGCCGCCGCAACCATGGCTCTGACCATCTATACATCAGCCTTTATTGCCGAGGATATCCGCTCGGGCATATTGTCTATTCCGAAGGAGCAGATGGAGGCAGCCCGCAGTGCCGGATTTTCCTACATCCGTTCCATGCAGTACATAATACTGCCTCAGGCAGTCAGAATTACTGTCCCTCCGCTTGTTAACCAGTTTCTTAATATTGCAAAAAACTCTTCACTGGCAATGACAATCGGTGTAATGGAGATGACGTATCAGGCTCGTCAGGTGGAGAGTTACACTTTCAAAGGTTTTGAAGCATTTACAGCTGCGACAGTAGTTTATCTGGTACTTTCCATTGTGATCACTCTACTGGTTAACACCTATAACGAAAAAGTTCTGAAAGTTCACAAGGCGTCTTGATATGGAACATTTTCTCGATTTTTCCGTCATAAGCGACAATTTTACCTACTTTATGATAGGGCGCTTTCCGCACGGGCCGCTTGGCGGAGTAGGGCTGACAATGTATCTGGCTGTTGTAGCCTGCATTCTCTCCTTTTTTGGTGGATTGATACTTGGTCTCCTCAGTATTTCCAGATTTTATTTTGTACGCTATCCTGCGCTGGCATTTATCAACCTCGTACGAGGTATGCCGCTACTTATGGTTATTTTCTGGATGTATTTTCTTATGCCGGCGCTTTTTGGTAAGGTTGCAGAAAATAATACAGTCATAATGGCTCTTACCCTTTTCACCTCTGCATATATGTCAAGGATAGTCGTTGCCGGTATTGAAGGAATTCCTAAAGGGCAGACCGAAGCTGCGGTCTCTACCGGTCTGGCACCATGGCAGGTAATGCTTTATATCGTACTCCCTCAGGGGTTGCGTAATATGATCCCGTCGTTTGTGAACCAATTTGTATCTCTGATTAAAGATACCTCTCTGGCGTTTATAGTCGGGGTTTCTGAGCTGACTCACGTCGCAACACAGATTAACAACCGCACAATGGCTTTTCCCACCGAAATTTTCATGTTCATAGCTCTGGTCTATTTTATAATCTGCTACGCCTTTACCTCACTTTCACGCTGGCTGGAAGGTCGTCTCTCCTGGTCGAAAGTTACCTGATCTTAAATGGCTTTTGAAATGCTCTTACCTCTCCTCTTTGGAGCAGCCTTCATTGCAGGTCTGGTTGACTCTATTGCCGGCGGCGGGGGGCTGATAACTGTCCCTGTTCTGCTGGGCATAGGTCTGCCTCCGCAGGTGGCGCTCGGTACTAATAAACTTCAGGCATCCTTTGGTTCGGGGAGTGCAATGCTCCACTTTGTGCGAGCCGGTACTGTAAAAATGAGTGACTGCTGGGGTGGAATATTCTGGACGGCAGTCGGTTCGGCGCTCGGCGTCTGTTCGGTTCAGCTTCTGGATTCAACCCTACTCAAACAGCTGATTCCATGGCTGTTGGCTCTTATCGCAATTTACACACTGATCTCACCCCGCCTCGGTTCTGCCGATTCTCATCCACGAATGAATAAAGGAATCTTTTATTTGATTTTTGGACTGATCATCGGGTTTTACGACGGTTTTTTCGGGCCGGGGACGGGATCATTCTGGACTATGGCGCTTATTATGCTGCTCGGCTATTCAATGCTGAAGGCAACTGCCGCAACCAAAGTAATGAATTTTGTGAGCAATTTTGTTGCATTAATTTTCTTTTTATCTGCCGGACAGGTTCACTTTCTTGAAGGTGTAGTTATGGGGGCTGGACAATTTATGGGGGCGCGGTTTGGTTCGAGACTCGTCATAAAACGTGGTACATCTTTAATCCGACCGGTTTTTATCACAATGGTTCTGCTGCTGGTTGGGCGACTTATCTATATGAATTTTAAATAGTAAAATTTGGATATGTCACAATACTCAACTTTTGAATCATACTCCTAAAAAAATAATTTAAACAGACTGTTTTTTCTGTTTAGTGGTGCTATATTTAAATCACAAAAAGGGAACTAAATATGGTTTGGAGGTTTTTAGTTATGGAAGATACTCCGCCTGAGAGAGACCGATTGTAGGAGGCTTTAGCGCTCCGGTTTCGTAGAGAAATTGTTTAAAGGGAGGCGATTAATATCGCAGATACTCCGCCTGGAAGCAGGTCACATAGATTGGAAACAGAGATCTGAGGGTGTTGTGCTCTCGGAAAATCCTTGAAAACGGAATCTAATAAGTGCTTAAAAAGCGAAGCCCACCGAATTGATATGGTGGGCTTTTCATTTTACGGTATCGTTGTTTCTAGGGGGCAGGTTTTATTCCTGGCTTTTGTCATAAATTACGGCGAAATCGTCTTT
Organism: Desulfuromonadaceae bacterium; assembly: GCA_028683855.1. Taxonomy (GTDB): domain Bacteria; phylum Desulfobacterota; class Desulfuromonadia; order Geobacterales; family Pseudopelobacteraceae; genus JACRCG01. The sequence continues at coordinate 30,492 of JAQUHA010000006.1, read as the reverse complement.
AATCTCTTCAAAGGCTGAAAGGACGTCCGGATCAAAATGGTGCGGCATTGTTCTGCCGTCGCCATTAAGAATGATGTCGCACGTTTTTGCGTGGTCGAACGGTGGTTTGTATACACGGCTGTTGCGTAGAGCATCATACTGGTCAACCAGCATTACAATCCTCCCTTCGATAGGGGTTTCATGCTTCTTTAATCCAGCCGGATACCCTGTCCCATCCCAACGCTCATGGTGGGTTGCTGCTATTAAAGACCCCATTTTAAGCATACTGTGAGGTGAACCACTCAGGATTTTCTCTCCGATAACAGTATGCTGTTTTATTGTAGAAAACTCTTCAGCCGTAAGTGCTCCCGGTTTTAAAAGAATAGAGTCAGGTATCCCTATTTTGCCTACGTCATGCATGGCGCTTGCTACCGATATGTTGTTTACGAAGTTGTCGTCCATTTTTAGATGAATTGCAATTCGTCTGGCATACAATCCAACTCTTGAGATATGGAGTCCGGTGTCTTCGTCGCGAAGTTCCGCAGCTGCGGTTAGTCGCTCTATGATCTCGCGGCTCATGTGGGTTATTTCGCCGAGTGCTTCGTTTAGTTCGGCTGTTCTGACTTCAACTGTACGTTCCAGTTCGGCTTTATAGTTTTTCTCTATCTGCGTAAGACGCTTGAAGTTAACCCCTTTTTCAACTGCGTGAACAAGTGCCGGTGGTCTGTATGGTTTGATTATAAAATCGAATGCACCTTTCTGTATGGCTTTTACAGCTACATCAAGGTCTGCGTAAGCCGTCATGAGAATCACCGGTGTCTCTTTGTCCAAAAACCGTATTTTTTCAAGCAGTTCGAGACCATCCATAATAGGCATATTGATATCTGTAAGAACAAGGTCTACCGGTTCCATGACAAACTGCTTTACCGCTTCCTTCCCGTTGGAAAAAGCGCGTACTGTAAATCCGAATTCTGTCAGCAGAGTTGTAACGCTTTCCAGAACAAAACGGTCGTCATCAATTACAAATATTCTGCCACCGACGTTATTGCTCATTGGTCAGTACCTCTCGAATCTTCATCAGGAGCTCTTTTGGCGTAAAAGGTTTTGGGAGGTAGTTCATCCACTGTTCCACACCCCCCTGACTTACTACGACATCTTTGGCGTAACCGCTGCAGAATAGTATGGGCGCTTCGGGAGAGATCGCTTTTATTGCATCGTATACTTCTCTTCCGTTTTTCCTCGGCATTATCACGTCCAGCAGCACAAGACTTATGTGGTTTTCATGCCCCTTGAATTTTTCTATGGCATCTTCCCCGTCAACTGCTTCGACGACCATATAACCGAACTCCTCAAGAATCTCTTTTGTAAGGGTTCTCGTAGTTTCGTTGTCTTCAGCCAGCAGTATATAATCGCCCTCCTGATAATCCTCCTGATTTTTAGCTACATTTTTTTCAACTGTATCAGGTGTTGAATCAAGAAGAGGCAGGTAAACCTGGAAGATAGTTCCGAGTCCGGGCGTGCTGTGACATAGGATATAGCCATTATGTTTCTTGATAATACCGTACACTATAGATAAGCCGAGTCCGGTTCCTTTTCCCATCTCCTTGGTTGTGTAGAATGGTTCAAAAATATGCTTAACTGTCTCTGGATCAATTCCATCACCGCTGTCCTTGCAGGTGAGAAGAGCGTATCTGCCCGGTTTGCCAAAACCTCTGGCAAGTACGAATTCGGAATCGAGCGTGACAAATTCGGTGGCTACTACGATTGAACCCCCTTGAGGCATTGCATCACGCGCATTAGTAGCCAGATTCATTAACACCTGTTCAATCTGTCCGCTGTCAGCAAGAATCGGTAGGCTCTCTTGATCCAGATTTATCTCCAGATGAATATCTTCACTTATGAGTCTTAGTAAAAGTTGATGAACACGATTTATAATTTCATTGAGGTCGACAATGACGGGATTTGAAGACTGTTTGCGGCTGAATGCCAGCAGACCCTGAGTCAGCGCTGCACCACGTTCGGCAGTAACTGTAATCTGTTCAGCGTTTTTTCTGAGGGGGCTGTCATCGGGGAGTTTTAACTGCATTATGCTTGCGTAGCCAACAATAGCCGTGAGAATATTGTTGAAATCGTGGGCAATACCACCGGCAAGCTGACCTATTGCATCCATTTTCTGTGCGTGTCGGAGCTGCCCCTCCAACTGCTTTCGTTCAGTAATATCTTCCTTTATGGCGATAAAGTGGCTGATTTTATCGTTGTTATCTCTGATCGGTGCGATAAGAGCCTGCTCCCAATAGAGTTCCCCGTTTTTTTTGCGGTTATGAAATTCGCCGCGCCATTCACCTCCGTTGAGAATCGTTTCCCATAATTGGCGATATTCCGAGTTGCTTGTCTCTCCGGTTTTGAGGATGCTTGTCCGCTGTCCAACCGACTCCTCCAGATTGTAGCCGGTCAGTTTGGTGAAGTGAGGGTTTACGTATTCAATTATTCCGTTGGTGTCTGTAATGATAATGGATGCGGGGTTCTGCTCAACTGCAACTGATAACTTTCTGAGGTTTTCTTCAGCTTTCTTTCGTTCGTTCAGTTCGCTCTGCAATTTTTCGTTAAGGCGGGCGTTCTCCAGAGCCAGTGAAGCTAATTCACCGAACTGCTCCAGAACCTTCATCTGTTCATCGTTGAAAACAATACCAAGATCAATAAATGCAAGGCCAAGCACTCCTACAACTTCGCCGCCGACTTTAAGCGGTGCTCCAGCCATGGCGTGGAGAATGTTGCGTCCGGAGTCAAGTATCCGACCATTCCAATGGCTGTAATCGTCAACTTTAAGTGGTTCCCCCGATACCCATACACGCCCTGAAATTCCTTCTCCCTGTTTTATGGGCTGGTGAACAAAGGACGAATATACTCCGGTCTGATAAACCATATCCAGTTCGGTCCCGGAATTGTTGACCAAATACAGAAAACAGTGTTCAGTACCGACAAGTTTTCCTGAACGGGTGACAATAGCCTGTAGTACGCTGTTCACATCCAGACGTTTTATAAGGCCCAGTGTAGTTTCGTGAAGTGCCTGCAGGTATTCATTCTGGCGATGCAGCAGTTGCTCATTATCTGGACCGAATTTAAACATATTAGCACCTGAATTGTATAAATCTGCATTTGATTGGAATGCGCGAAACAGTATCACAGTTTTATCAAATGTGGTTATATAGAATTCACTTCGTAGTGCAATTGCCATGAAAAAATTCATATCAAGTCAGTGCTATTTGCTTTGTTGGTTGGTTGGTTTTTAACCTCCTCCTTGATGGAAGGGAGAAGCTACCAATTTCACCAAGTCTGCTTGATTGCCCCACACTTATTCCGAGGGGGGGCGGATTTGTCCAACTTTTTCTTGGACAAGAGTAGCTCCTTAAAGTATTATCCAAGAATTTAATTGACACAAACAGGAGTGATAGCTTGGATAAACTCATAATCAAGGGTGGCAAAAAGCTGAAAGGGGATATAACAGTCAGTGGTTCAAAGAATGCTTCTTTGCCCATTTTCTGCGCTACTATTCTTGCGCCAGGCGTTAATCAGATAAGTAATGTCCCTTTTCTGCGCGATATCAATACAACTATTAAGGTGCTGGAATCACTTGGTTCAGTTGTAGAGGGTAATGGCAATATAGTTAGAATTGATACGACTAATATCAACAGCCACGAAGCAACGTACGATCTGGTAAAAACCATGAGGGCTTCTGTGTTGGTTCTGGGACCTCTTCTCGCCCGTTTTGGCAAAGCCCGCGTCTCCTTGCCGGGTGGGTGTGCGATAGGAGCTCGCCCCATAAATCTCCACTTAAAGGGGTTACAGGCGCTTGGTGCTGAAATAATCCTTGAGCATGGTTATGTTGAGGCAAAATGCCGCCGATTGAAGGGGGCGCGTATCAATTTTGATGTTTCTACGGTTGGCGGTACTGAACATTTGATGATGGCAGCAGCAACTGCAAAGGGTGAAACATTGCTGGAGAATGCCGCAAGAGAGCCCGAGATTGTCGACCTTGCTCTTTACCTTAATCGTATGGGTGCAAAAGTTGAGGGTGCCGGTACTGATACCATAAGGATTCAAGGGGTTTCTGAACTGTCAGCTGCAAATTATGAAGTTATGCCGGACAGGATAGAAGCAGGAACCTTTATGATTGCTGCAGCAATGACTGGTGGTGATGTTCGTATCCATAAAATGAAACTGGAGCATCTTGATGCGCTCGCTTTTAAGATGCAGGATGCCGGTGTTGAGATCAGCAGTCGTGATGGCGTTGTGAGGGTTAAGGGACCAAAAAATGTTAATAGTGTGAATATTAAAACCCGCCCTTATCCAGGTTTTCCGACCGATATGCAGGCGCAGTTTATGGCTATGATGTGTGTGGCTGACGGTGCCAGTGTTATCTCGGAAAATATTTTTGAAAATCGTTTTATGCATGTGTCTGAGTTGCAGCGCTTTGGAGCAGATATTACTGTTGAAGGTAATACTGCTACGGTTAAGGGTGTTAAAAAACTTTCCGGCGCTCCGGTTATGGCTACTGATCTGAGAGCTTCAGCTTCACTGATACTTGCAGGATTGGCTGCAGAGGGGACAACTGAGGTCACACGTATTTATCATCTTGATCGTGGGTATGAATCGATTGAGAAAAAATTTGCTGCTCTTGGAGCTGATATTGTGAGAGTCAAAGAATGAATGACTGGATTACCATAGCGATTCCTAAAGGTCGGATTCTCGAAGAGTCGGTAGAGATGTTCGGCAGAATAGGAATTAACTGTAGCGAGCTTCTGTCAGACTCTCGTAAACTGATATTTGAGAATAATGAACAGCGGATGCGCTACATGATTGTCAGGGCTACCGATGTCCCCACTTATGTTGAATACGGTAGCGCCGATCTGGGTATTGTTGGAAAGGATACTCTTCTGGAACAGTGCAAAGATGTTTATGAGCCGCTTGATCTTGGATTCGGTTACTGCCGCATGATGGTTGCCGAGCCTGCAAACCTTGCCAAGATTGACGACCCGTCATCCTGGTCGCACATCAGAATTGCGACTAAATACCCGCACATAACTGAAAAGTACTTTGCATCCAAGGGTATACAGGTTGAGATTATCAAATTGTATGGTTCAATAGAACTGGCTCCTCTGGTTGGTCTTTCCGACAGGATTGTTGATCTGGTTTCAACCGGTGAAACGATGCGTCAAAACGGGCTTGTCGAGGTGGAGACTATTGCTGAGATTACAACTCGTCTGATTGTTAACAGAGCAAGTTTGAAAACAAAGAACAGAAGAGTTTCAGAAATAATAAAGGGGCTTGAGAAGTTGCTCCAATCTAACTGATCAGGGTAATTATGATATTTCTCAACATAAATGATATCGATTTTGAAGCCAGATTTTCGACTATTCTTTTCCGTGGGGAGGAGACCGGTCGTGAGGTCGAGCAGACTGTGCTCGATATTATTGCTGACGTACGGAGTCGTGGTGACGAAGCACTTCTGGAGCTTACCAGGCGATTTGACAGAGTGGAAGCCTCAGCTGTTGCTGAGCTTGAGGTGTCTGCTGCAGAGATTGAAGAGGCTTTTTCTTTAGTTTCCGCCGACGATATTGCCGCTCTCAAACTTGCCGTTGAAAGGGTCGCCCGCTTTCATGAAAAGCAGAAACAGCAGACGTGGATCTCCACGGAAGAGCCGGATATAATGCTGGGTCAGAAGGTTACTCCGCTTTCCAAGGTTGGAATTTACGTCCCCGGAGGTAAGGCAAGCTATCCGAGCAGTGTGATTATGAATGCAGTCCCTGCACGTGTTGCCGGTGTCGGTGAAATAATTATGGTGGTTCCGTCTCCGGGTGGAGAGATAAGTCCGCACGTACTTGTTGCGGCACGACTATCCGGTGTTGACCGAATTTTCAGGATCGGCGGGGCTCAGGCGGTTGCCGCGTTGGCGTACGGTACTGCGACTGTTCCCAAAGTTGATAAAATCACCGGGCCGGGCAACATTTATGTGGCAACTGCGAAAAAGCTGGTATTCGGACAGGTCGGCATAGATATGATAGCCGGTCCAAGTGAGATTCTGGTTATAAATGACGGGAGCGGCAATCCCGCACATATTGCAGCCGACCTCCTTTCTCAGGCGGAACATGATGAACTGGCATCCTCAATACTGATAACAACGGACTCTTTATTTGCTGAACAGGTCGCTGCAGAGGTGGAACTACAGTTGTCAAGGCTGTCGCGTGAAACAATCGCACGAGCCTCCTGGGAAAAATATGGCGCCATTATAGTTGCAGATACGCTGGACAAGGTGATTGCATTCTCCAACAGAATAGCTCCTGAGCATCTGGAACTTGCTGTGGCAGACCCTTTTGCGATTTTGTCGCAGATAATCAATGCAGGTGCGGTTTTTATGGGACACTGGACACCTGAAGCAGCCGGTGATTATCTTGCCGGACCAAATCATACTCTGCCGACTGGCGGCACTTCACGCTTTTTTTCGCCGCTTTCTGTAGATGATTTTGTCAAAAAATCCTCTATTGTCTATTTTTCGCAAACCGGACTCAGTCGCCTTGGTAACGATATTGTCAGGATAGCCGGGTTGGAAGGGCTTGAAGCTCACGCCAGGTCTGTAAGTTTGCGGTTGGAAGGTTGATATGAGCTTTCTGCGTAAGAATATAGAGATAATGTCAGGATATGTACCCGGCTTTCAGCCGGATGATATCGACTCATGGATTAAACTTAATACAAATGAAAATCCATATCCACCCTCTCCCAAGGTGGTCGAAGCTATTCTTGCAGAGGTTGGCGAAGATGGAGTAAATCTGCGAACCTATCCAAGTGCCTCAAGTCAAAAACTTCGTGAGGCTGCAGCCCGGCTTTACGGCTTTGATCCATCATGGGTAATAATGGCAAACGGCTCGGATGAAGTACTGAATAATCTGATTAGAGCCTGTGCCGGTGAGGGAGAGGAGGTGGGTTATGTCCATCCATCATACTCATATTACTCGACCCTCTCTGAAATACAGGGCGCGATTGTCTGCAGCTACGGACTGACCGACAAGCTGCGGATCGAAGCATTTCCAGAATGTTATAACGGCAGGGTATTTTTTCTGACCACTCCGAATTCACCCCTGGGATTTGCATTCCCGCTCGATTATATTGAAAACCTTGCACGGAACTGCGTCGGACTGCTTGTTATCGATGAGGCATACGCCGATTTTGCTGACGGCAATGCTCTGGAGCTTGTTAAAAAGTACGATAATGTTGTGGTAACCCGTACATTGTCAAAAAGTTATGCGCTTGCCGGTATGCGACTCGGGCTGGCGATTGCCCGCCCGGAGATTATTGCTGCGCTTGATAAAATCCGCGATCACTACAACCTTGATCGCCTGGCACAGGCTGCCTGTATTGCTGCCCTGAACGATCAAACCTACTTTATCGAATCCTGCAGAAAAATAATTGAAACCCGTGAATGGTTCACTGCTGAGTTAACAGCAATGGGATATTCAGTAATACCATCTCAGGCAAACTTTGTATTTGCGTCGCCGCCGGATAAGAATGGTAAGCGTCTGTATGACGCACTTTATGCTCGTAAGATTCTGGTGCGTCTTCTCTCTGATCCATTACTCGCTCATGGTCTGAGGATTTCGATCGGAACGCGTGAGGAGATGGAAATTACACTGGCTGCTATGGCTGAAATCGGTTAATCAAAACCACGGAGGAAACTATGTCGCGCATTGCAACAATAGAGCGGGTTACTCAGGAAACCAGGATAAAACTTTCATTGGCTGTTGACGGCTCCGGAACCGCGAAAGTCTTTACTTCAGTGCCGTTTCTTGACCATATGCTGAATCTTTTCAGTCGCCACGGCTTTTTTGATCTGGATGTAGAAGCGAGTGGAGATGTCGATATCGATTTTCATCATACAGTTGAAGATATTGGGATCGTTTTGGGTGAAGCTTTCAAACGGGCATTGGGTGATAAAAAGGGGATTAGGCGTTATGGGCAGAGTTCAGTGCCAATGGATGAAACTCTTGCGAGTGTTTCGGTTGATATTTCGGGCAGACCTTATCTTGTGTACCATGTGAATCTGCCCAAGGTTAAGATAGGAGAGTTTGACGTAGAGCTGGCAAGGGAGTTTTTTCAGGCTTTTGTAAATAACTGCGGTCTCAATCTTCATATTAATGTCATGTACGGGGACAATGTTCACCATATTATCGAAGCCTGTTTCAAGGGATTCGCAAGGGCACTGGATGCTGCCACACAGCTTGACCCCAGAGTTGAGGGTGTTATGTCAACAAAAGGGGTTTTGTGATTAACTGGACATGGAATTAATATGTTAACGGGGACACCGGGTTTTAAAGCGGCGTCCCCGTTAATGTTCTAGGCTACTGCTATTTGATGTCCTTCAGCATTGTTTTAGCGCGCTTTGCTTCCTCACTTTTCGGAAACCCTTCTACAAGCTTCTTCAGTATAAACTTTGCGCTTCTGGAATCTTTAATTTCATTAAACGCCATTGCCTGTTTCAGCATTGCGGCTGTAACTTTATCCTTGTCCGGGTAATTCTTTATAAGTTCCTGGTAAGAAAGTATAGCCTGCTCATAATTTTTTTCGCTGTAATAAGTCTCACCAATCCAGTAGTGGGCATTGGCAGCCAGTTCGTGTTTTGAATTATGCTCCAGAAACTTTGCGAACTGTTCACGGGAAGTAACGAGGTTGCCGGCTTTAAGTGAATCCAGTCCTTTCAGATATAATGCATCAGGTGAGTTTTCCTCTGCTTTTTCTGCTTTGGTCAACTCAGCAATATTTTTTGTAAGCGTATCAATAACAGCCTGTTGTTTAAGGATACGCTCCTCCAGCGCGATAATTCGTTTATCGGCATCTTCACGATATCTGGCAAGATCCTCGGCAGGCTTTTTTACAGCAAGCATTGTGTCGTCAAGTTTGCCGCTAAGTGTCTGCATCTCATTTTTGGTGTTGTCGATCGTAGCCTGTATGTCGGCAGACATTTTTCTTACTGCAAAAACATCAGCTTTAAAATCTTTCTCGACTGTATTTACACTTACCTTTGACTCTTCGCGGATTGCGGCAATGTCTCTTTCAATTGAAAAAAGGCGTGATTTAGAAGAATCCACATCAATGCGTATATTTTCAAGTGACCCCTGAGATGCACAGCCGGTAAGTGAAGCCAGTATGAGGAGCGTTGTTAAATTTATATACTTCATAAGTTCCCTCTCCATTTTTTATATAGAGTACTGTAGTTCGCCATTTATAGCACGTGTCAATATCGTTTACAAGCACCTACCATAATAGCTAAAACAGTAAATTATGGTTAATAGTAGAGCTTAAAGTTGATTTGCACTTGACAAAAACAGGTCATTCAATTAACTATCTACCGTTTTTGGTTCATGGAGTACGAATGCCACTGTTTGGCTATTCACATTAAACAGGAGGAAGTAAGAAATGGAACAGTATGCAGTTGTTTTTGCCCTTGTGTGTGCTGCAGCAGCCGTTGCGTACGGTCTGATCACTGCAAGCTGGATTTTGGCTCTGCCTCAGGGCAATGACAGGATGAAACAGATCGCCGCAGCGATTCAGGAGGGTGCAGGCGCCTATATGAAACGCCAGTACACGATCATTGCCGCCGTTGGTGTGATCATGTTCATCGCTCTTTTTGCGACTCTTGGTGCTAAAACTGCTATTGGTTTTGCCGTAGGAGCAATTTTTTCGGGGTTGACCGGTTTCATCGGTATGTTTGTTTCGGTACGAGCCAACGTGAGAACCACTGAGGCTGCTAAATCCGGAATTACAAAAGCGCTTAACGTAGCATTCAAAGGCGGAGCGATTACAGGTATGCTGGTCGTCGGTCTTGGACTGCTTGGTGTCGCCGGTTACTACATGGTTCTTCTGAAACTGATGCCGGACGCTCCGGTGAAGGATGTTGTTACCCAGCTTGTCGGTCTTGGGTTTGGTGGTTCCCTGATCTCGATTTTTGCACGTCTTGGCGGTGGTATCTTCACCAAAGGTGCTGATGTCGGCGCCGACCTGGTCGGTAAGGTTGAAGCAGGTATTCCGGAAGACGACCCACGTAACCCGGCTGTTATCGCTGATAACGTTGGTGACAACGTAGGTGACTGCGCAGGTATGGCTGCAGACCTTTTTGAAACCTACGCTGTAACTCTGATTGCTGCAATGCTGCTTGGTGCTATAACATTTACCGGAAACTCCGCCTCTGTGAGTTATCCTCTGATTCTTGGCGGAATTTCGATTGTGACATCCATTATCGGCACCTACTTCGTTAAGCTTAGCGGAAGCGGCAAGATAATGACCGCTCTTTACAAAGGGCTTATTGCATCAGCGGTACTTGCCTGCATCGCTTTCTACTTTGTAACTGTTCAGATGTTCCCTGCCGGTTTGACTAATGCCGCAGGTGCGACATTCAGTGCTACGAACATTTTTATCTCTGCAATTGTCGGTCTTGTTGTAACCGGCGCAATTTTCTGGATTACTGAATATTACACAGCTACGGAATACGGTCCGGTGCAGCATATTGCCCAGGCGTCAACTACAGGTCACGGCACTAATGTTATTGCAGGTCTTGGTATCTCCATGAAGTCAACTGCGGCTCCGGTTATTGTAATTGCAGCCGGAATTATCGTTGCCTTTCAGTGTGCAGGTGTCTACGGTATTGCGATTGCTGCTGTATCCATGCTCTCACTTACCGGTATTGTGGTTGCCATGGACGCTTATGGACCTATTACCGATAACGCGGGCGGTATTGCTGAAATGGCTGAACTGGACGAGTCAGTACGTGCCGTAACTGATCCGCTTGACGCTGTCGGCAACACTACAAAAGCTGTTACCAAAGGTTATGCCATCGGTTCAGCAGGTCTTGCTGCAGTTATACTTTTTACCTCGTATGTTGACGAGTTGAATCATGCTCTGTTGTCAGCCGGGAAAGAGGTGATCAAATTTGATCTCTCTGATCCATATATCATTGTCGGTCTTTTCATCGGCGGTATGCTCCCTTACTACTTCGCCGCTCAATGTATGGAAGCCGTCGGAAAAGCGGGTGGTGCGGTTGTTGTCGAAGTTCGTCGTCAGTTCCGTGAAATCAAGGGAATAATGGAGGGTACAGGTAAGCCTGATTATGCTTCCTGTGTTGATATCGTAACCAAAACTGCACTGAAAGAGATGGTTATTCCTGGTCTGATTCCTATTCTGGCACCGGTTATAGTCGGTTTCACACTTGGCCCAAAAGCTCTGGGCGGAGTTATAGTCGGAACGATCGTTACCGGTATTTTCGTGGCAATATCAATGACTACCGGTGGCGGTGCCTGGGATAACGCAAAGAAATATATCGAAGATGGACACCATGGCGGTAAGGGTGGTGAAGCTCATAAGGCAGCTGTTACGGGCGATACAGTCGGTGACCCTTACAAAGATACAGCCGGTCCGGCTATCAACCCTATGATCAAGATCATCAACATTGTTGCACTTCTGATAGTTCCGATTCTGGCTAAAATGATGATGTAGCTGTAAAGGGATAATATTTTGACAAAAGGCGGTATATGATTAAGTTCATATACCGCCTTTTTGCCTCACGGATAGGAACTCTTTTTCCTTCTATTCGAGGCACACTTTCATGTGGTTGGAGATATATCCTGTTGAAGCGATCCACCCCGTTTCTTGACATTACCGATTTATGCCTGTAATTTAGCTCAGTTTTAACGAACAATGATATGGAGACAGTTACTAATGGAATATAAAGACACACTCAACCTGCCGCAGACCGATTTTGCAATGAAGGCTAATTTAAACCAGCGTGAGCCGGAAATACTTGCCAGATGGGAGCAGAACGGGCTTTATGCAAAGCTGGAGGAGAGCGCCAGGGATAAGCCGCTCTATGTTCTGCATGATGGTCCTCCGTATGCGAACGGTCATATTCACATCGGTCACGCTCTGAATAAAACGCTCAAGGATATTGTACTTAAGGTCAAGCGAATGGAGGGTTTTAATGCTCCATACGTTCCGGGCTGGGACTGTCACGGACTTCCGATTGAGTTGCAGGTTGAGAAGAATCTCGGCTCAAAGAAACATACTATGAGCAAGCTCGAAATGCGTCGCGAATGCCGTAGTTATGCCGCTAAATACGTTAATATCCAGAAAGAGGAGTTTAAGCGTCTTGGCATTCTTGGCGACTGGGAAAATCCGTATCTCACCATGAATTACGAGTATGAAGGTCTTACCGCAGCCGAGCTTGCCAGATTTGCACATAATGGTGGGCTCTATCGAGGTCGCAAGCCTGTTCACTGGTGCTCATCCTGTGTTACGGCGCTTGCAGAGGCTGAAGTCGAATATGCCGATCACACATCTCCGTCGATATTTGTTCGTTTCGCTTTTAAAGACTCGCTTTCAGACGTCATACCCGAACTTGCCGGTAAACAGGCATACGTTGTTATCTGGACAACAACTCCATGGACAATACCTGCAAACCTTGCTGTAGCGCTTCATCCTGAATTCGACTATGTGGCGCTTGAAACAGGAAAAGGGGTTCTAATTGTTGCAGAAGGACTTAAAGATTCTTTTCTTGCTTCAGTAGGGCTGTCAGGGGAGGTGCTTGCAACCTTTAAAGCAGGGATTCTGGAGCGTAAACTCTGTAAACACCCTTTTTATGATCGTGATTCAGTTATTCTGCTCGGTGAACATGTGACTCTGGAAGCCGGTACGGGCTGTGTTCATACGGCACCTGGACATGGGCAGGAAGACTATGAGCTCGGTTTGAAAGAGGGGTTGGAGATTTACAACCCTGTTGACAACCACGGCAAATATCTTTCTACTGTCGAGTTCTTTGCCGGACAGCAGGTTTTTCCTGCGAATCAGAGCGTTATAGACAAGTTGCTTGAGGTTGGCGCACTACTTCATACTTCTCCTATATCGCACTCTTACCCGCACTGCTGGCGCTGTAAAAAACCGATTATCTTCCGTGCTACTGAACAGTGGTTTATCAGCATGAAAGCCAATGAACTGCGCGGTAAAGCTCTTAAGGCAATTGATCAGGTTAAATGGATACCAAGATGGGGTCGTGAGCGTATATACGGCATGATTGAAAATCGTCCGGACTGGTGTGTTTCAAGGCAGCGCTCCTGGGGTGTTCCGATTACAGCGTTTTCCTGTACCGAGTGCGGTGAGTATATCGCTGACGGCAAAGTAATGGATCATGTTGCCGCTATTTTCAAAAAAGAGAGCTCCGATGTCTGGTTTGACTGGAGCGCTGAACAGTTAGTGCCTATTGGCACCTGTTGTCCAAAATGCGGTGCTTCTTCATTTGAGAAAGAAAACGACATTCTGGACGTATGGTTTGATTCCGGCGTGTCTCATGCTGCGGTTCTTGAGCCAAGCGCAGTTCTCGTTTCACCTGCAGATCTCTACCTTGAAGGGAGCGACCAGCATCGCGGCTGGTTTCATTCTTCACTCCTTGAAAGTGTCGGTACACGCGGTGTTGCTCCGTACAAAAGCGTTCTGACCCATGGTTTTGTTCTGGACGGTCAGGGGCGCAAAATGAGTAAATCAGTTGGGAACGTGGTTGCGCCGGAGGATGTTATAAAGAAGTTCGGAGCGGATGTTCTCCGACTATGGGTGTCTGCAATGGATTATCAGGATGATACCCGCATATCTCAGGAGATTCTGACAAGAGTGGCGGAAGCCTATCGCCGTATAAGAAACACCTGCCGTTACATTCTTGGCAATATACATGACTTTAACCCATCAACTAAGTCAGTTCCGTTTGAGAAAATGCCTGAAATTGATCGCTGGGCTCTGCATCAACTGGAAATTCTCAAGGAGAGAGTGCTGACAGCATACAAGGATCTCGAGTTCCACGTTATTTATCAGGAGGTCAACGGTTTCTGTACAACAGAGATGAGCTCATTCTATCTCGATATTCTTAAAGACCGTATGTACACAAGCAGAGCAGACTCTTTAGAGCGCCTAAGCGCGCAGACTGTTATGTTCAATATTCTCGACACTCTTGTGCGGCTGCTTGCACCAATACTCTCGTTTACATCGGACGAGGTGTGGAATTTTATGCCTGGAGAGCGTGAAGAGAGTGTTCATTTGGCTCACTTTCCTGTTACCAATTCAGAGTGGAAAAATGACCTTCTCGCCTCCGAATGGGATCGCATAATAAAGGTCCGCTCTGAGGTGTCCAAGGCACTAGAAGTTTCGCGTGTAGCTAAAATAATCGGTCATTCACTTGATGCATCTGTAACTATCTCAGCACCTGCTGAACTTTTCTCATTTCTGCAGAAATACTCTTCTGAATTAAACAGTATTTTTATAGTTTCAAAGGCAACACTGGCTGTTGAACTTGATGCGGATTCATGGAGATCAGAAAATATAGATGGGTTGAAAATCCAGGTTGCTGCCGCGCCGGGTGAAAAATGTGAGCGTTGCTGGTATTACAGCGAAGAGCTCGGTACAGATGCCTCTCATCCGACAATATGTCCTAAATGCACAACAGCAGTTATCTGATTCCGCATTTTATTGATTTAGTAAAGTGGAGGTTGATATGCACGCTGATATTTTAGTTTCAACACTTATGACCATCAATCTGAGCAGCACAACCTCTAATGCAGAGTTGTCCAGCGTTATCCAGAATATGATAGATAATCGCCACTCATGTATGATCGTTGTTGAAAACGATGTGCCTATAGGTATCATCACCGAGCGGGACATAGTTCGTTTGATGGGGTTGTTTATATCTGAAAAACCGAAAACTATGTTGAAAGTTTCTGATGTAATGTCGGTGCCAGTCTCGACAATATCGGAAAATACGACACTGTTTGAAGCGCTGGTAATATCTTCAGCTCAGAAGATACGACATCTTCCGGTTGTCAGCCCAACAGGAAAACTGCTTGGTCTTGTAACTCAATCTGATCTTGCCAAGGCTCATTTCAGAATATACGAGAGGCAGCGTGATATTATAGAAGAGTCGGTGACGGAGCGTACACAGGAACTCCTTCTAGCCAATAAGCAGCTTAAATCGTTGTCTCTGATTGATGCTCTTACCGGTCTCGGTAATCGTCGGGCTATGGAAGTTGATCTTGAACACACTCACAGCCAGGCAATGAGGTACAACCGTTCATATTCAGTGGCTCTTTATGATGTTGACGAGTTCAAGCTTTACAATGACAGTTACGGTCATAAGAAGGGGGACGAAGCCCTGCGGCTCGTTTCGGATCATCTGATTAAAAATATACGAACCTGTGATCGTCTTTACCGATATGGGGGGGAAGAGATTCTGCTGATTATGCCTGAAACAACTCTCTACGGCGCCTTGATCCTGGCTGACCGTATCCTCGCAAGCCTGGCTGAACTCAGTGTCCCGCATGAAAAGAGCGAACACGGCGTTCTTACATTAAGCTGTGGTGTTGCCAGTCAGATTGAAATAAATGGTTATGATAATTGGGAAGGGCTTGTTGATCTGGCAGATCGTGGTTTGTATGCATCAAAGAAAAGCGGGCGTAATCGCGCCACAATAATACCCCCGGAAGACGCAGTCGACGAAAGTGTTCCCCGGATGCACGGAAATGATAAATGAAATCAAGATATACTCTGTTTGCAGTCATCGCAATTCTCGGTATTATTGTCGACCAAATTACAAAAGTTGCTATAGACAGCAGTATGCAGCTTTTTGATTCAATCCCGGTAATTGAAAATTTTTTTCACATCACTTATGTCAGAAACAGGGGAGCGGCATTCAGCTTTCTCTCCAACGCATCCTGGCGCCTACCTTTCTTTATAACAGTTTCCCTGGTGGCATCCCTTGTGATTCTAATAGCGTTTCGTAAACTGAGGGATGATCAGAAACTTGCACATATTTCTCTGGCACTTATATTCTCAGGTGCTGTCGGAAATCTGATAGATCGGGTAAGGTTGGGCGAAGTAATAGATTTTCTGGATGCTCATTGGTATAGACACCATTGGCCGGCATTCAATATTGCAGATTCTCTGATCTGCGTCGGAGTCTTTCTTCTTGCAGTTGATATGCTGCTTGAGGAGAAACGATTGAAACAGAAGAGTCAGTCAGTACCGCAGTAACGTTCACCGCGTGTAAAAACTTCGCGGACACTCCCATCTCTGATAACCCTTTTCAAAACATTCTCCTGAGTAGAATCGCAGTTTCCTATCACCTGAAAATCAGCCCGCCTGCCGACATCCAGAGACCCGGATGTCGCCGTAATTCCAAGGGCTTCCGCTCCTCTTATTGTAACCATATTGAATAGATCCGGTTCAGTCAGATCATCTGGAAAGGCGTTAAGCGTGAAACGGATTTCGTCCCATAGTGATAAAGAGTTGTTGCTGGCTAGAGAGTCGGTGCCGAGAGAAAGTGGAATGCCGAGCTTTTTGAAAAGACGAACCGGGGGAGACCCTACGTCGAGAATATGATTGCTTCGCGGACAGAGCGCTATATGAGCGCCGGTCTCTTTTAAAATCCGTGCATCTGCGAGTGAGGTATGAACGCAGTGGACGACAAGGGTGGCTGGTGTCAGTATACCATTTCTATTTAAAAGTTCTGTAGAGCTGCAACGAGCCGGTCTCGCCAAAAATTGGTTCCAACCGACAAAAGGATAAAATTCGGATGCCAAATCACCACTGCCGTCAAACATTAATTCAGATTCTGAGGCTGATTCAGAGAGGTGAATGCTGAGAGGTAATGAGTATTGATTGGATACACTCTTTATAAGTTTGAAATTATCCTCTGAAACTGTGTAGGTGGAGTGAGGAGAAAAGCCCGATGGTAATGTTGCTCCATCTTTAACTGCGGCGTTAGTCGCGATTGCAAGCTTTTGTTGAAATAAACCGGTGTCCCGTCCGATTAGTTCAAAATAGAGACGACCGTTAAGTGAAGATTTGTAATAAATATCAGCATTTGGAGGGTTGGTTGCTATTTCGCCTATAGCTGTAGTCCCTGATTCAAGGCACATTCTTATACCCTCTTCAATCGAGGGGTGGTAATCATCTGCTTTCAGATTGCGGGATATTTTAATCAACTGCATTATCCAGTCTGTGAATCTGCGTGGTACATAGCCTGCCGAGTATTTATTTTTCCACGAAGGGAAATGAGTAAGCTCAAGATGTGTATGTGAGTTGATAAATCCGGGAATGATTGCTGCCCCTGGATAATCAATTACTGCTGCGGAGTGCCTGCTGCGTAGAGTCTTCAATGTACCTGTTTCTGCAATAACCCCGTTGCGAACGAGCAATGCCCCGCCGGCAAGCGGCGAGGCATCAGGATTGAGCAACCAGGAGGCGGAATAGATTATATCTTGTGACATACATCACCTCGGAAATAAAAACAGTAGCGGTTAAACCTATGCCAACCTTCTATTTCATGCGGTTGCAGTGACCCTTGAAGCAGTTTTTTCTGCGCGTGTCCTGCCTTTTGGCAAGTCAGCTTTTGCAGGTTTTTTGCCGGTTAAAAGTGCCGGTGGCGGATATTTGGTTAAAGCCAGTTTTAGAGCCTCTTCAACCTCAGATACCGCAACTATTTTTACTTTTTTCAAAATCTCCGGCGGGATGTCCTCCAGATCTTTTTTGTTTTGTTGAGGAATTATAACAAGCCGCATTCTTGATCTGACAGCAGCAAGGATCTTCTCCTTCAACCCTCCGATTGGAAGGACTTTCCCACGGAGCGTAACTTCACCGGTCATGGCTACATCCTTTTTTACCGGAATGCGTGTGAGAACCGATGCCAGAGCAACAGTCATTGCAACTCCTGCCGATGGTCCGTCCTTTGGAATGCCGCCAGCCGGTACATGGATGTGAATTTCATGTTCGTCAAAAATTTTAGAGTCCAGCTGCATCGCTTCAGCGTGAGCGCGTGTGTAGGAGTGTGCAGCCTGTACCGACTCCTTCATTACATCACCAAGCTGTCCGGTTAATGTAAGGGCGGGCTTTCCAGGCATCAGGCTTGCCTCAATATGCAGAACCTCTCCGCCCACCGGTGTCCAGGCAAGTCCGTTAACCACTCCGATCTCATTTTTGTCAAGATCTTCCTCTCGTATATATTTTTCAGCGCCCAGATATGTATGTAGCGTTTTTGGAGTGATTTTGACGAGATGCCCATTCCCTTCGGCAACTCTACGGGCAACTTTACGGCATATTTTACCTATTTCACGCTCCAGATTACGCAGACCAGCCTCGCGGGTGTATTTTGATATGATCTCGGCTATTGAGTCATCGTCAAAGCTGATATTTTTAGGTTTAAGACCGTTCTCCTTGGTCTGCCTGGGTACAAGATAGCGTTTAGCAATCTGAAGTTTCTCTTCCTCAGTATAGCCGGATAGATTGATTACCTCCATCCTGTCTCGCAGAGCAGATGGAATGGGATCCATCTGGTTTGCCGTAGCTACAAACATAACATTAGAGAGATCGAACGGCTGATTGATATAGTGATCTGAAAACGAGTGGTTCTGCTCAGGATCAAGGACTTCCAGGAGAGCAGATGAAGGATCACCTTTATAGTCGTAGCCGAGTTTGTCAAGTTCATCAAGCATGAAGACAGGGTTGTTGGATCCTGCCTGTTTAAGCCCCTGAAGTATACGTCCCGGCAAAGCGCCGATGTAAGTGCGTCTGTGACCGCGAATTTCTGCTTCATCCCGCACCCCTCCGAGGGAGATGCGAACGAACTTTCTATTCATAGCACGGGCGATGGATTTTCCAAGGGACGTTTTGCCGACACCGGGCGGTCCGACAAAACAGAGAATAGGTCCCTTCATTTTTTTCTTCAGTTTTCGTACGGAGAGGAATTCAAGAATTCGTTCTTTTATCTTATCCAGATAAAAGTGATCGTCATCCAGTATTTTCCTGGCTCTCATAATGTCAAGACTGTCTCTGGTGGATCTGCTCCAGGGAAGCTCTACCATCCAGTCAAGATAGGTTCTTACAATGCTGGCTTCCCCGGCATCAGGGTGCATATTTTCCAGGCGCCCCAACTGTTTAAACGCCTCCTTCATTACAGCCGGCGGCATCTTTGATGCTTCAATAGCCTTTTTTATTTCAGCCAGTTCCTCTTTGCCTTCGTTGTCACCGAGTTCGCTCTGTATAGCTTTCATCTGCTCGCGAAGGTAATATTCCTTGTGGTTCTTACCCATCTCTTCACGTGCGGCATTCTGAATTCTGGCTTGAACGCTAAGGAGTTCAACTTCCCGATTTAAAAATTCATTTACCTTAGTTAGTCTGGCAACAGGATCGTTTATTTCAAGAAGTGTCTGTGCATCGGCAACTTTCAAACCGAGATTACTGGATATAAGGTCAGCCATACTCCCCGGATCCTGTATGTTCTCCATAATTACCATTACTTCAGGCGAGACCTGTTTTCCAAGTTCCATTACTTTGGAAAGTTGTTCTCTGACGGTTCTAATCAACGCCTCTATTTCGAGCGACATATTTGTGACTATAGAATCGTTCTGGCGCTCTGCCCTGACTGTATAAAACGGAGAATCTGTTATAAATTCTGTGATACGAGCTTTAGCCAAACCCTGAACGAGTATTTTAACACGTCCGTCAGGGAGTTTAAGCATCCGCATAATCATTGCAACGGTGCCGACCTCATATATCTTTTCTGCAGGCGGATCTTCATCACCCACGTCATGCTGTGTGCAGAGCAGAATCATACGATCCCCTGCAAGGGCGCTGTCAACGGCTTTGACAGACATCTCCCTTCCTACGAAGAGCGGTATAATCATAAAGGGGTAGACCACTACATCACGGATAGGCAGAAGCGGAAGGACTTCCGGAATTTTAAGATCTTCATTGCTCTGCTCAATTTCATTCTCAATTTCTATCAATTTACAACTCCTTTATCGGTATCAGCAGCTCTGCTCTTTTAGGGCAGATAACCCGAAGAACGCCCCTGCGGTATTCAGCTCTTATTGCGCCGGGGTCAACATTTCCGGGGATATGGACTGCGTGGTTAAAGTGTCCATGACACCGCTCTACGCAGATAAATTTACCTTCGTTATGCTCCCTCGGTTTGGATGCTTCAAGTATGAGCGTCATTCCACGCATTTTAAGAGAAATTGCGTCAAGTCTGATGCCTGGAAGATCGAACTCTATGACTATATCGCCGGATGTTTCATACATATCCATTCTTGGGCGATTCTCGCTGTCTTCAAAAGCATCCCGTAGTTCGAGAATGTAAAGAAGTTCGCGCAGTTCACCGATATTACGGCGTAATATCCCCTGCGATAAAGTCTTTCTTGAAGAAAAATGTGACATTTGAATGCCTGATAAAATGGTTAATGTATAGCAATTCCGAAGGTAATCACTTTGTCTGGCAAAGTCAAGGCGGTCTCTCTTTTCATGCCTCATTCTGCTGTGTCGCTTAATTTAAAATTGACATTGGCATTTCTATGCAATAAATAGACAGGTTTGCTTGTATGCAATTAAGAGGAATATGGGTAACGCGTTATGGAAAAATGGTCTATAAGTGAATCTACGAAGATTTACAACATTGACAACTGGGGGGCGGATCTCTTTTCTGTCAATAAAAAAGGTAATATCTGCGTACACCCATCGTCAAATTCCAAACAGTCAATTGATCTGCGCTGTCTTGTAGACGATTTGATAAAGCGGAAGATAAAACCGCCAATTCTGCTCCGGTTTATGGACGTTCTTCAGGGGCGTATCGCCTCCATAAACAGAGTGTTCAAAAATGCGATTCATGCAAATGATTACTCTGCCAAATATCAGACCTTCTACCCTATAAAAGTGAATCAGCAGCGTCAGGTTGTTGAAGCTATCGCCAGTTATGGCAAACGTTACAATATCGGGCTTGAAGTCGGTTCCAAACCTGAACTGGTTGCGGGAATTTCTATATCCAGCGGCAACAATCTGCCTATTATCTGCAATGGATATAAGGATGCGGAATATATCGAAACAGTGCTTTATGCGACCAAAATTGGTTTTGACATAACGCTGGTGGTGGAGAAGCTCTTTGAACTGGAAAAAATAATTGATATCTCCAGAAAAACCGGCATAACACCCAAGTTGGGGATACGCGTTAAACTATCCTCTAAGGGAACTGGTAAATGGGCGACTTCCGGCGGTGAGGATGCTAAATTCGGGCTTCGTATGTCTGAAATTATAGCTGCCATCAAGATGCTTGAAGAACAGGGGTTGCTCGGTTCAGTCAAACTTCTGCACTCACATATCGGCAGCCAGATAACTAAAATTGACAAAATAAAGACTGCATTGATTGAAGTAGCCCGTGTGTACACAGAGATGAGAAAACTGGGTGTAGGTATTGAATATCTGGATATTGGCGGTGGTCTGGGGGTTGATTACGACGGGTCAAAGTCGAGTTATTTTTCAAGCGTCAATTATACGATTGAAGAGTACGCAAACGACGTCATATATCAGATAAAAAATATCTGCGATGAGGCAGGAGTTGAATGTCCGAACATAATTTCTGAATCAGGCAGGGCGACCGTTGCACACTACTCCGTGCTTGTTACGAACGTACTGGATACGAATACACAGCACTTGATGCCTGATTTTGAAGAAATCCTCTCCTCAACAGAAAAGGTCGCTCCAACAGTTAAAAAACTGATGGACATATACAAGAGTATCGACAGGTATTCGCTTAGGGAGGATTATCACGATACTCTGCAGCTTATTAATGAGGCTGTAAGCCTCTTTAACCTCGGCTATCTGACGCTTAACGACCGGGCGATAGCAGAGTGGCTTTATTCAAAAATAATCAAAAAAATCAACACTATTGTTGAAAAAATAAAGCCGATTCCTGAAGAACTGCAAAATTTCCAACTCTCAATGCGCCAGACCTACTTTGCAAATTTTTCTCTATTTCAGTCTATTCCGGACTCATGGGCAATTGATCAGCTGTTCCCCATAGTCCCGTTGCAGCGATTAAATCAAAAGCCCGATGTAATGGCTTCAATTGCTGACATAACCTGCGATTCAGACGGTGAAATTACAAGTTTCGTCGGCGAAAACGGCAGAGCTAAATATCTGCCGCTTCACAAGATTAAGAAGGACGAGGATTATTACATCGGTTTTTTCCTGATTGGCGCTTATCAGGAGATTCTGGGAGATATGCATAATCTCTTTGGTGATACAAACGCAGTCCATATCACATTCAATAAAAAAACCGGCTACATGATCGATACGGTCATAAACGGTGACGCAACATGGGAAAGCCTGAAATACGTCCAGTATAAGGGGCCGCAGATCCTGAAACACGTTCGTGACAATCTCGAAAAGAGCGTTGCTCTGAAGAAAATATCAATAGAAGAGAGCGGGCACTTTATTGAACTTCTGGATCGAACACTGTTGGGATACACCTATTTAGGAGAGTAAAATTATGAGCAGAGTACTTATTATCGGTGCCGGCGGAGTCGGCGGAGTTGTTGCCCACAAATGCGCGCAACGGCGCGACATATTCAGCGAGATCACGCTTGCATCACGTACCATATCAAAATGTGACGCAATTGCCGCACAGTTAGGCGGAAGTATCAGGACTGCGCAGGTTGATGCCGATAATGTTCCTGAACTGGTCGCTCTGCTGAAAGAGGTGCAGCCTAAGCTTGTTATTAATGTTGCGCTCCCTTATCAGGATCTCCACATAATGGACGCCTGCCTCGAAGCGGGTGTGGACTATTTAGATACGGCGAATTATGAACCGATTGATACCGCAAAGTTTGAATACTCATGGCAGTGGGCATATCAGGAGCGTTTCAAGGAAAAGGGGCTTATGGCTCTGCTCGGTTCCGGTTTTGATCCTGGTGTGACTAATGTTTATACCGCTCTAGCCGCCGCGAAATATCTGGATGTAGTTGAAGAGATTGATATCATAGATGCAAATGCCGGAAGTCACGGTCAGCCGTTTGCTACAAACTTCAACCCGGAAATCAACATCCGTGAGGTCACTGCAACCTGTCGTCACTGGGAGAACGGTGAGTTTGTAGAATCTCCACCGCTATCCACCAAGCGTGTATTCGACTTCCCTGAAGGGATTGGTCCGATGAACTGCTACCGTCTCTACCACGAGGAGATGGAGTCGCTGGTAAAGCATATCCCCACCATTAAAAAGGCTCAGTTCTGGATGACCTTCTCCGACAACTACCTCAAGCATCTTGAGGTGTTGCAGAACGTGGGTATGACCAGAATCGATGAAGTCGAATACAACGGTCAGAAGATTGTGCCAATTCAGTTTCTTAAAGCCCTGCTCCCTGATCCCGGCTCTTTGGGTCCGCTGACCAAGGGTAAAACCTGTATCGGAGTAATTGCCCGCGGGATTAAAGATGGTAAGCCGAAGCAGGTTTATATCTACAATATATGTGATCACGAAGCCTGTTACCGGGAGGTTCAGTCGCAGGCTATCAGCTACACCACAGGCGTTCCAGCGGTAGTAGGGGCTATAATGATGCTGACCGGCAAGTGGCGCGGTGCAGGTGTTTTCAATATGGAACAGTTTGATCCTGAAGTTTTCCTTGAGGTCCTTGGTCCAATGGGGCTGCCGACGGTCGTCGTTGACGACGGTAACTGGTCGGAGCTTTAATCTGTTGACCGGCGTTGATATAGACAGAATAGTTCAACTATCCCCTTCACCCGCTTATGTGGTTGATCTTGGGAGGTTGCGACATAACCTTGCTATTCTTGACAGCGTTCAGGAGAGAAGCGGCGCAAAGATTCTTCTGGCGATGAAAGCCTTCTCAATGTGGAGTCTCTTCCCGCTCATCAGCCGCACTCTTCATGGCGTTTGCGCCAGTTCTCCCTGGGAGGCAAGGCTGGGGATGGAAGAGTTCGGTCGTGAAGTTCATAGTTTCTCCGCAGCCTTTAAGGAGAGTGATGTTGTTGAACTCCTGCAGGTCTCCAATCATCTGGTTTTCAACTCCTTTGCACAGCTAGAGTGTTTCCGCCCGCTATGGGAGAGAGAGTCAGGTCGCGTATCGATAGGTCTAAGGGTTAATCCCGAACATTCCGAAGGTCATACAGAAATATACGACCCCTGCGCTCCTAATTCTCGACTCGGAACCCCTCTGAAAGAGTTTGAAGGGCGCTCTCTCACCGGTGTTGAAGGGCTGCATTTCCATACGCTTTGCGAACAGCTTTTTGAACCGCTTGACCGGACTGCCAGGGTTTTTGAAGAGAAGTTCGGCAGGTATCTGCACACTATGAAATGGATTAATTTCGGTGGTGGTCACCATATAACCCGTGAAGGGTACGATATTGATTCGCTGATCGAACTTGTCAAATATTTTAAAGCCAAATATGATCTTGAAGTCTATCTTGAGCCGGGCGAAGCTGTCGCGATAGGTACCGGTGTTCTTGTTGCAGAAGTGCTTGATATCATTAATAACGGTATGGATATAGCTGTGTTGGATGTTTCAGCAACCTGCCATATGCCGGACATCCTGGAAATGCCTTACAGGCCTGTAATATATCGCGGATTCGATCATGGAGAGAAGCCTTATAACTACCGTCTGGGGGGACCATCCTGTCTTGCCGGTGATATAATTGGTGACTGGTCATTTGAGATGCCGCTTAAAGTTGGCGATAAACTCGTATTTGAGGATATGTCGCACTACACGATGGTAAAGACAACTACATTTAACGGTATTATGCACCCACACATCTGTACCTACGACTCCGAAACAGATGAGTTCGCGGTTATAAGAAGTTTTGGCTATAACGATTTTAAATATAAGCTTTCATAAGGAAGGTAAATGTCAATCAATACAAGAATCTGGATGAACGGGGCGCTGGAGTGGTACGGCTTTATAGGTGATGAAGAGATGTTTCTGGGGATACGTTCATTTCCGAACCCTCCGGAGGAGGGGGATGCCTGGACTACAGAAATCGGTGATATGTTTGAAATAATCGACGGCGAAATAAAGCATCTCGGAAAGACCGACCCGCCGCAAAAATACTGGTAGTTACTATTGAAAACAACCCCGGCAGTAGAGTTATCTCCGGCATGACCTCATCTCCAACCATTATTGAAGTAGCCATTCCACTATATCTGGATCGCACATTTCACTATCTTCTGCCTGAACAGTTGTCAGGACAGGCGGTAAGTGGTCGCAGAGCACTTCTGCCGTTCGGCAGGCGGAAACTCACCGGCTATATTCTTGGTGCTGTTGCCGAATCAGAAGTTACCAATCTTAAAGAGATTATTGAAATACTGGATAGTGAGCCTCTCTGGACACATCAGGAGATGGAGTTTTTTCGTTGGATATCCTCTTATTATCAGCATCCACTGGGTGAGGTTATACGGACTGCCCTCCCGACAGGAATAAATATACAGAGTCGTAAGGGGAGTGTTTTAGAGGCTGGCGAAATGTCCGGCGGCAAGTCTGTTCGGAGTGAAAAGTTTTATACCCCTGTAAAATCAGTAGAATTGACTAAAAAGCCAAGCTCGAAAGCTTTGGAAATTCTATCGGTTATTAAAGGTGGTGCTGCAGTTTCTGCCGGTGAGTTGCGCAAGCGTTTCGGGGTATGTTCTGCACAACTTAAGCGATTGCTTGATCTTGGGCTTATTAGAGCTGAAGATCGCGAAGTTTATCGTGATCCTTTCAAAAACAGCAGAGTCGTTCGCGATTCCCACAGAGCTCTGCATACTCATCAAAAAAACGCTCTTGAAGCTATATCTTCCGAACTTGATAAAAGAGAGTTCTCGCCATTTCTGCTTTATGGAGTAACCGGCAGCGGAAAAACCGAGGTTTATCTGCAGGCAATTTCGCACGCTCTTGCACTCAAACTGAATGCGCTGGTTCTGGTCCCGGAAATAGCTCTGACCCCTCAACTGACCGGGCGATTTCAAGCCCGTTTCGGCGGCGGCATAGCGATACTTCACAGTGGTCTCTCTGATGGTGAGCGCTATGATGAATGGCGTCGAATACGACGTGGAGAGGCCAGGATAGTTATCGGTGCAAGGTCGGCAGTTTTTGCGCCCCTTGCGAACATCGGAATAATTATTGTTGATGAAGAGCATGAAGCATCGTTCAAGCAGTCGGATGGTCTGCGTTACAATGCCCGTGATCTATCTCTTGTCAGGGGGCGGATGGAGAAATCAGTAGTTGTTCTTGGTTCGGCAACGCCGCTGGTTACGAGTATTCATGCTGCCGGGGCGGGGCGATTGAGGCTGCTTGAGCTGCCTGAGAGGGTGGAAGGGCGTCCTATGCCTCATGTTGATCTGGTTGCCACAAAAGGCGCTAAAGAGGCAATCTCTGAAAAACTTTCCGCATATCTGGCTGAAACATTTAAACTTAAACAGCAGTCTATTGTATTTCTCAATCGTCGTGGTTATGCCACATTCCTTGTCTGCACAGATTGTGGGAAACCGCTTTCATGCCCTAACTGTTCCGTTACACTTACCTATCATCGCCAGCGGGGTCAGAGCTTATGTCATTACTGCGACTATTCCGTTCCAGCACCTGGTTCATGCCCGTCATGTAGTGGAACTACGCTTGAGGAGTTTGGAACCGGGACAGAAAAGCTTGAACATTTACTTATGGAAATGCTTCCGACAGCGCATATTCTTCGTATGGATAGCGATACTACATCAGGCAAGGGGAGTCACGAACGCCTTCTAAACCGGATGCACGACGGGAGTTCCGATATTCTGGTAGGAACGCAGATGATTGCCAAAGGGCATGATTTTCCAGGGGTGACACTGGTTGGTGTTATTAACGCTGAATCCAGCCTGGGTATGCCGGATTTTCGTGCTTCAGAGAGAACTTTTCAGCTGCTGTCACAGGTTATTGGACGCGCAGGGCGGGGGGAGGATTCGGGTCGGGTTGTAATTCAGGCCAGCGATATTGAGCATTACGCGATTCGCGCCGCTGCGGAACATAATGCGGCAGACTTTTACCGTCAGGAGTTGGAGTTTCGGGGTGAAGCCGGTTATCCGCCATTCACTTTCCTTGCGGCGTTTGCCATATCAGGTCTTTCCGAATCGGCTGTCTCGGAACAGGCTGACATCACAGCCAGATTGTTGTCGCAGATAAAATCAAACCTTAAAGTTCGACTGGAGATACTCGGTCCGGCACCCTCGCCTGTGTATCGTCTTCGTAACCGCTTCAGGCGGCAGATTCTGCTTAAAGCTACAAGCCGGAACGATCTTCACAAATTATTATCTGTATGGCGCCAGAAGTCAGCTCTCCCTTCAAGCGTGCGGATTGCTGTAGATATTGATCCGGTTGACATGATGTGAATGTTTTCCTTTCATCTTCTTCAGTTATCCGCTAATTCTCTTTACGTTGTAACTAATTATCTCCCAATATGGAATTAATCTATGCATCATGGCGGAAGCGGAATTTACGCAGAAGAGATAGCTGGTAAGGTTTATGACTGGGCCCTGCTGAAAAGGTTTGCCGGCTACGTTGCGCCGTACAGAATCCCGATCATTACCGTGCTGCTCATACTGCCGTTTGTAGCCGCCTGCCGCCTTGCCCAGCCATGGATAATCAAGCTTGCCATTGATGGTCACATCGTTACCGGAAAACTGGCAGGTCTGGAAAAAATAGCCCTCGGATTTCTCGGTATTCTCCTCCTTGAATCGATTCTCTCGTTCGTCGAGGTATATCTACTGCAGTCAGTCGGACAGCGGATCATGTCAGACATGCGCTCTGAATTGTACCGGCATGTTGTACATCTCCCAGTCTCGTGGTTTGACCGGGTTCCGGTCGGCAGCGCCGTAACGAGGCTCACCAGTGATGTCGAGGTGCTCGGCGAGATGTTCGCCTCGGGTATCATAACCATTGTCGGAGACATACTGCTGCTGATCGGAATTATCTCGGTCATGCTCTGGATGAACCTCAAGCTGTCACTTGTTACATTCTCCATACTGCCGATTCTCCTCTATGTAGCCTATACCTTCAGAAAGCGGATGAGAAAATCATTCCGCGAGGTTCGCGCCCGTCTGGGGAGTATGAATGCTTTTCTGAACGAGTGTATCTCAGGAATAAGCATAATCCAGATTTTCAACCGCGAGCGTGATGAGGAGAGGCGTTTCAGCGAGCTGAATGCCTCCTATCGTGATGCAAATATGCCGGTTATCTTCTGGGACGCTTCGCTTTATGCAATGGTGGAGGCGCTCTCGTCGATTGCGGTGGCTCTGATAATCTGGTACGGCGGCGGTGAGATACTGAGCGGAGCATTAACCTTTGGTGTTCTGGTCGCCTTTATCCAGTACATTGAGAAATTTTTCAGCCCCATCCGCGATCTGTCAGCCAAATACTCGGTAATGCAGGGGGCAATGGCTGCGCTTGAGAGAATCTTTGCCCTGCTGGACACCAAGACCGCTCAGGCTGTTTATCCGGAAGCAGGTGGCAGCGAAGAGAAATCTACTCCTGTCATGTCAAACCCTGATTTGACAGCCAAGCCGCTGATCGAATTTCGCGATGTCTCCTTCTCCTACGATGGCGGGAACGATATTCTTCAGGGCTTCAACCTTTCGGTCAAGCGTGGTGAGCGTGTCGCCATCGTCGGGGAGAGTGGCGGTGGCAAAACCACCCTGACCAGGCTGCTCACCCGTTTGTACGAAATCGAGCGCGGGAGCATTCTGCTTCAGGGGATCGATATCAGGAATCTTCCCCTTGCCCATGTCCGTAACAGGATCGGAGTTGTTCTGCAGGATCCCTGTCTCTTCTCCGGAACCATCGAGTTCAACATCTGCCTCGGGGATGAAGCTGCTAGAGAGCGTGTGCGGCAGGCGGCAGAATCTGTCGGGGCGGATCGCTTCATCGAAAAGCTGCCGAACGGTTATCAGGAAGAGGTGCGCGAGCGGGGGAGCAACTTCTCGGTCGGTGAAAAACAGCTGATTTCATTCGCCAGAGCTGTCGCCTTTGACCCGGAAATACTGGTGCTTGACGAGGCCACCGCGAGCATTGACACCGCCTCCGAGCAGATGATTCAGGAGGGGATAAAGGGGATGATGCAGGGGAGAACTTCTCTGGTCATTGCCCATCGACTCTCGACAATTCAGGATGCAGACCGGATAATTACTGTTCAAAACGGAATAAAGGCTGAAGAGGGGACGCACGAAGAGCTGCTGCGTGCAGCCGGAATTTATGCAAAGTTGCATAAACTGCAGTTTAGTAAAGTGTAAACAGAATAACTCCTCAATCCACCTTGCGTCTCTGATTTCTACCTGATATCTTCACAAAAATATTATTTCAGGAGCCTGCTTATGTGTACGACCTGCGGATGCCCGACTTCCGATCATCACCACAATCACGATCAAGGCCACGATCATCCTCATGAACATCATCACGGCACGGAATCCCCGAGACGTTCAAAAATAGCAATTGAAGAAGATATTCTGGGCAAAAACAACCGGCTGGCAGGCTTTAACAGGGCTCTCTTCAATGAAAATGGAATTTTCGTCCTGAATCTCGTTAGTTCTCCCGGTTCGGGAAAGACCACTCTGCTCGAGCATACCCTCCGGGATCTCTCCGGCAGGTTTCGTTGCGCTGTAATTGAAGGTGATCAGCAGACGGATAACGATGCGAGGCGTATTGCCGCGACCGGGGTGCCGGTTCGTCAGATAAATACCGGTGCGGGTTGCCACCTCGACGCAAGGATGGTTATGGACGGTACTGAAGGTTTTGATCTCGATAATCTTGATCTCCTTCTGGTTGAAAATGTTGGCAATCTGGTCTGTCCGGCCGCATTTGACCTAGGTGAACATCACAAGGTCGCCGTTCTCTCCGTTACCGAGGGTGAGGATAAACCGCTTAAATATCCGCAGATGTTCCATAACTCAACCGTCATGCTGCTCAATAAAATTGACCTGCTGCCGTATCTCGATTTTGATGTCGAGATGTGCAAGGAGTACGCTCGCCGGGTGAGCCCGGATATTGTCATCTTTGAGGTTTCCGCCAAAAGCGGAGCAGGGATGGAGGCATGGTATCAGTGGCTGAAGAGTGGAGTTAGGAAAGGGTAAAATGTAATTTTTTGTTTAGATCAACTGTTCAATATAGTCCCGAAAAGCCTGCGATCCCTTAACAAGTTAAGAGTTTATGTGGTGCGTAGCGCAGCGGAGCCACCACATAAAGTCAAGTTGAACTTGACCATCTCGGTTTAGTTTCCGCTGTCTGGATTTTTATCGGGATTTCTCAGGTTTTCGGTAGGGATAGTACTCGAAGAATGAGACTGTTTCAATGACAAACTTGAAAGAATATGTCGTATCAGCAACTCTTTTGACGATGCGCTTGATTTCTGCTGAAGGTGTTTCCGCTTTTGTCCGGGAACGGATAGCCTTTTTCGAGGCTGCGGACGCACCGATAGTGTGAGCGCGGCGCTGTTCCGTCTTGTCCGCATCATTTACTTCCCTCCACCTGTCTGTAATACCATGACGTATCCTGATGACAATAGACACTCCTCCTTGTTAAAATCCAAGAAAAGGAGATGATATGAAAGAAACAAAAAGCTCGTTGACCGCTCCATGCAGTGATTTATACTTGTAACTGCCTGGAGTAG
>JAQUHA010000005.1 GCA_028683855.1 Desulfuromonadaceae bacterium | reverse complement strand
CCGCCTCCAGCAAAGAGCAGGACACCGGAGCAGAACAGATCAACAAAGCCATCCAGCAGCTTGACCAGGTAATCCAGCAGAACGCCAGTGCCTCCGAAGAGATGGCATCCACCTCCGAAGAGCTTTCCAGTCAGGCAGAGCAGTTGCAGCACTCAATCAGCTTCTTCGACATAGGCAACTCAGGTCGTCGCACAGTATCCGCATCATCAAGTCGCAAACCGGCTCATAAAGTCCAGATTGCCCATGCACAGAAAAGTCCATCACAACCTCAGCCTCAAGCAAAGCGCAGCTCCGGCGGCGGAGTACACCTGCAGCTTGGTCAGGCGGGACCTGATCATCTGGATGATGAGTTTGAAAAGTTCTGATTTGATCTTTTAAACGGGTGGGGCGAATTCAGTTCGCCCCCTCTGAAACGGAACTGTTAATCGGGGCGAACTTGCTTCGCCCCGACAAAAAATGAATCATCACCTTTTCGATATGAAAAAATCACACAATAAAAATAAAATACATTCCAAAAATGAACAGACTGCCGAAACTATGGGATCTCTGGCTGTCGGAATGGCGGATAATTTTAACAATATCCTGACTACGGTTATGGGAGCCTGCTCTCTTATTGTTAAGGATGATCCTGTGAATATTGAACTGCTGAAATATGTAAATCTAATACGCTCTTCTGCTGAAAGAGGTGCTGTTCTATCCGACAAACTTGTTCATGCTAGCGAGGAGGGGCGTCACTGCAGTAGTGCTAACTGCTCTTTCTCCGGCTCAAAATTAAAAAATAATCAAAAATATGACAAAAATGATAATCCTTGATATAGTTTCCTCCAATAAATTGTACTGAAAGGGTTTTATAGTGAAATCACTGTTTGTCATTTTGTCTGTTATGATTTGCATATTGATAGTTAACACCACGGAAGCGGCTACTCAGGCGCTTCCCAAAGATTATACCTCCTGGAAAAAAAGCGACCGTAAGGTCGTAGCCGACAAGAACTCTCTATTTTATGGAATTCATTACATCTATGCTGACAAAAAAGCTCAAAACGGTTATAAGTCTGATAACAAATTTTCAGTGGGGAGCCGTATTATAGTTGAGTTTTTTAATATCAAGTCTGACCCTTCTGTTGATGGTACAAAAAATATGATAGTTATGATGCAGAAGGACAGACATCATGGTGAAACAGGCGGTTGGCAATTTACCGGTTTTGGAGCAGACGGTAAGCCGTCCGGGATTGATCCGGTTGAAAACTGCTTTGGATGTCACTTAAAGGAAGCTGCAGATAAAGATTTTGTCATCTCGACAAAGAAGGATTTCAGGTAAGGATCAACCATGCCCGAGCTTTTAAATAGTGCCGCAGAAGAGGTAATGCCACATATTCTGGTTGTGGATGACGAGGCGGATATTCGTCAGATGGTGATGCTTTGCCTTCAAAAATGTCATTTTCGTATTACCTGCGCTGAAAACGCTGCTGAAGCTAACAAGGTGCTGGTAGTTGAAGATATAGATGCGATAATAAGCGATGTAATGATGCCGGGTGAAGACGGCATCGCTTTTTTGGCGCGGGTACACGAGTCATGGCCGGAGCTGCCGGTTGTCTTGATGACCGGTCATGCCCAACTGCAGATGGCGGTCAATGCCATAAAAAACGGAGCATTCGATTTCGTCTACAAGCCGTTTGATTTTGAGCATCTGCGGAAGATCGTTCAAAAGGCGGTGAATTATCATCATCTGCAGAAAATGGAGAAGAACTATCTTGTAGAACTTGAAGAGACTGTTGTCAGCCGGACTGCGGAACTGAGAAAATCAATGGCTGAACTTGATTTCGCGAGAACTTCACTTCAGCAGGCTCTTGCCGATAAGAGCAAGTTCATGTCTACGATCTCTCACGAAATGCGTACTCCCATGAACGGAGTAATCGGTTCTCTTGATTTATTAAGTGAAGAGGAAATTTCCGGAAACGCAGCCGAGTATCTTTCAATGGCTCGTCAGTCAGCAGCCACAATGATGGATTTAATAGATCAGTTACTCTCATTCAATTCAAGAGCAGTTTCAGATTCAACCGGTTCATGCCACGATCTGATATGTCTTACCACTCTGCTGAAAGGTGTCGTTACTGAACAGCAGAAACTCTTCGCCCGCAAAGGGATTAACTTCTCTCTGAAACTGGCTGAAGATCTGCCGAATCAGATATGGACTGACCGCGAAAAGCTGAGTAGATTGCTCGAAATACTTATCGGTAACGCTTTAAAGTTTACAAGTCACGGTTCTGTTCTTCTCGAGGTTTTGCGCCACTCAGTAAAGGGTGAGGAAGATGTTCTGGAGTTTATACTTACTGACAGCGGTATAGGTGTGCCTGATGGAATGCTGGAGCGCATATTTGAGCCGTTTGTGCAGGCAGACAGCTCTTTCAGTCGCAGTTATGAGGGGGTTGGACTCGGCTTGGCAATAGCACGTCAGAATGCGATGCTTTTGAATGGTAAGGTGTGGGCGGAGCAGAATCCTGAAGGTGGCAGTCGTTTTATAATCAAATTGAAAATCAGTACTCCCTGAAAGAAGGAGAATCATCGTGAAATGTCTAATAGCCGAAGACCATCTATTGTCCAGACGTATATTAAAAGAGCTGCTTTCAACCCAATTTGACTGCGATATAGCTGTGAATGGGCAGGAAGCGATTGATTCGTTTCGGTTGGCTCATGAAGCAAAACGCCCTTACGATGCCGTGTTTATGGATATTATGATGCCGGTTGTTGATGGAATGGAGGCGCTGCAGAGCATTCGTGCTATGGAGAGAAAGATGGAAATACCTCACTCTCTCGCAGTAAAAGTTATAATGACTACCGCACTTGACGACCCTCATACGGTGATAAGGTCATTTAATGAATGTGAGGCAGATGCCTATATTGTCAAACCGATCAGCAGGCATAAGCTGGCTAATGAACTTCGTAAGCTCAAGCTTATGCCATAGGAATTTATAAGATGATTTTAGACACCGGTAAAAATACTGAAATTTCAGGTTGGCGGGAGATTATCAAGCCGTCAATCGATATTTTAAAGCGCATGGCTGGAACAACTGAAGATGTATTTCTTCAGATCGGGTCAGAACTGCAGATGTTCTATCAGCGCTCTGCTGAAATTTCCGGTATGGCTAATCAGCTTGTAGCGACGGTCTCCGGTGATAATGTAAAATCTCTTACAATGAGTCTTGAGCGTATGATGGCTGATATGGATTCTTATCTGGCGAGCGCAAGATCGCGGAGTGCCGACAGTTGCGCCACTCTCCAGCAGGTTCAGACTCTTCTGGATAAACTTTCAGAACCGCTGGAAGGTTTTCAGAAGATGAACAAGACACTTCGAATGCTTAGTATATCCACAAAAATTGAGAGCGCACGTCTTGGCGAACTGGGCAGCGGTTTTGTTAATCTGGCAATGGATGTAGAAAAGCTTTCGCATCAGGTTAACGAAAAGTCAGCCGGTATTATGGCTCATCGCCAACTCCTTTTTACTATGATAGCGGCAAATCTTGCTGACGTTCGTTCTACTGAGGCTCAACAGAATACTAAAGTAAAATCAATTCTGCATGACACTGCTGAGAATTTACATTCACTTGTTCAGATTAATGAAAGCTGTAACCGTTTTGGGGAGACAGTTGCTGTTGTTTCCAACGAGGTTACTGTCAGCATAAGTGAGGTTGTATCGTCTATGCAGATGCATGATATGACGCGTCAACAGCTTGAGCACGTTGTAGAGGCTCTTGAACGGCTTACATCTGAATTATCCGATGCAAATCTATCTGCGGATAATAATGCAGGTTTACAAAGGCTTGTTATCGAGGCTGGCGATGTGTGTGAACTGCAGGAGGCGCAGCTCCGTTTTGCTTCAGGTGAACTCTACAATGCGGTCTGCATAATAATAGAAAACCTGCGTGAAATAGCCCGTAAACAGTCTGTAATTGCCGAGGATACTGCAACCATAACAGGTGCTGCTGATTCAGGCGGCTCATCTTTTGTTGATGTAATGAGCAACGGCATGGCGGCTGTCACCTCTGTTCTGTCATCATGTGCGGATGCTGACAGAACAATGACTGAGACTATGAAGAAGGTCGCTCAGACTATTGATGAGATTGCCGCCTTTGTTACAGATATTGAAACTATAGGTTCTGAGATTGATCTTATTGCGCTTAATTCGCAGATCAAGGCTGCGCTTACCGGTCCTGAGGGGGCTGCTTTAGGAGTTCTGGCTGAAGCTATCAAGCGACTATCAGACGAAGCGGTGCGGCAGACAGATTCTGTTGCTGCTACCCTGACAGAAATTCATTCAGTTACAGAGTATCTGCTACTGGATTCCGAAGATGACGAAAATCAGCTTGGAACAAGAATATCCGCCATGCAGAGCGAACTGGCTGCTACGCTCGGCAGCCTGGGGAGTATGAATTCCGAGATGAATCATGTGCTTTCATCTCTTAAAAGTCGGGTTCTTACTCTTACGGAAGACGTTGAGCGCGCAACAGCGGGAGTTGTGGTTCATGAACAGACGAAGGGGATGGCTGATACTGTTTTAGCCAACCTCGAGTTAATTGTTGCAGAGTCGAGAAGAATTGAACCTGCCAGTAATGAGTTTAAAGAGAATCTGCGTCACATGGAAGCTCACTACACTATGGAGAGTGAACGGCATATACATGAGGCTCTTGCTCGCAAGAGAAGCGGGCAGAGTGCCATAGTTAGCCAGGTTGCTGTAAACAGCAGTATTGATGAATCAGAGTTTGGAGATAATGTAGATTTGTTTTGACAGGAGCTAATATGCCACTTAACAGTTCGGTTCGCGAAAACGGATCAATAGTAATTACGAGCGGAGATCGTTTGACAATTGAGAATGCATCAGATTTTTCTCGAATTGTCAGTGAATCACTCCATTCATCCAGTTCGGTTCTGATTGAGTTTGACTCTTCAGTAGAAATTGATATTACAGGGGTGCAGATTCTATGCTCAGCCTGTAAAAGTGCCGCGAACAGCGGTAAGATATTTTCGTATCAGGGGGTACGCCCTAAGGCTTTGGATGATGTTATTGCCAATAGCGGAGCTGAACGTCATGCCTTCTGCAAGCATAATAATGATTCCACCTGTATCTGGTTTGGAGGTAGCAACTAATGGCAAAATTAATAATGTCGGCTGATGATTCAGCCAGTGTCAGGCAGATGGTCGCATTTACCCTGAAGCAGAATGGGTATGATGTTGTTGAAGCGGTCGATGGACGTGATGCGCTCAATAAGCTGAATACTCAAAAGGTCGATATGCTTCTTACCGATCTTAATATGCCGAATATGGATGGCATAGGTTTAATTAAGGGGGTCAGGGCAGGGTCGCTAAACAAGTTCATTCCGATTGTAATGCTGACAACCGAATCTAATGATACAAAAAAGGCTGAAGGTAAGGCAGCCGGAGCTACCGGCTGGATTGTAAAGCCATTTAAGCCGGAGCAGTTAATTGCTGTCGTCAAAAAAGTGTTGGGGTAAATGCAGTAGTAATTTTGAATTGCAGCTTGAAAAACAGAAAAAAATTCAAAATTCAGAGTTGCATTTAAGGGGTGATGCGTATGATGGAAGAAGCTGTAGCAACATATCGCGACGAAGCCAGTGAACTGCTTACTGAACTGGAGACTTCTCTGCTGGAGCTTGAGGAGACACCGGATGATAGCGACCTGATTAACAGGGTTTTCAGAGCCATGCATACGATTAAGGGCTCCGGGGCTATGTTTGGTTTTGATGAAATTGCCTCCTTTACACATGAAGTGGAAACTGTTTTTGATATGGTGCGTAACGGGAGAATGACAGTTACCAAACGGTTGCTTGATCTGACTCTTAAATCCCGCGATCATATTTCCTACCTGTTGAATATTCCAGAGGGTGAAGAGGTTGATCGTAGTGACGGTGATGCAATTATAGCCGGCTTGCGTCAACTTGTGCCGCAGGTTGAACTTCCTCAGAAGGGGTCTCCCGATGTCTCGGCAATAAATCTTCCAAAGGTATCAGAGGAAGAGCTGGCGAATGAGAGTACCTGGCGAATACGTTTCCGCCCGGTCACAAACATTCTTATGTGCGGTACTAATCCAATATCACTCATAAACGAATTGCGTGATCTTGGTACTGCGCACGTTGTTGCCCAGCTTGATGATGTGCCTGAGCTTGATAAGTTGGTAGCTGAAAACTGCTATATATATTGGGATGTTATTCTCACAACTACTCGTGGTGAGGATGCGATAAAAGATGTCTTTATCTTTGTAGAGGATGACTGTGAACTTAAAATTGAGCTGATTGATAAAAGCGGTTTGATTGACAAGGAACAGGGGTATAAAAAGCTTGGCGATATTCTTGTAGAGCGTGGCGATCTTTCGCCGATTGAGATGCAGAAGGTATTGATGCTGCAGAAACGATTCGGAGAGCTGCTTATTGAGCAGGGGATTGTTTCGCCTGAAAAGGTACAGTCGGCGCTGCTTGAACAGCAGCACGTAAAGAGCGTGCGTAAAGAGCGGAGCGAAACTCCGCCAACCGAGTCTGCAGCGAGCATTCGCGTTCCGGCTGAACGTCTGGATCAGCTTATCAATCTTGTCGGCGAGATGGTAACTGTTCAGGCGCACTTGACTCAGGTTTCTCTCGCTGGGGGTGATCCGACTTTTATCTCCATTTCGGAAGAGGTTGAACGACTTACCAACGAACTGAGGGATACGGCTCTCAATATCAGAATGCTGCCGATTGGTAGTACATTCAGCAAGTTCAAGCGTCTGGTGCGCGACCTTTCCAGCGAGCTTGGCAAAGAGATTGAGATGGAAACTTTCGGTGCAGAAACCGAGCTGGATAAGACTGTAATAGAGAAGCTTAACGATCCGCTGGTTCATATTATACGCAACAGTATTGATCACGGGATTGAAATGCCTGCCGTTCGTACTGCCGCCGGAAAATCGTCACGCGGTACTGT
Source organism: Desulfuromonadaceae bacterium (assembly GCA_028683855.1). Classification (GTDB taxonomy): domain Bacteria; phylum Desulfobacterota; class Desulfuromonadia; order Geobacterales; family Pseudopelobacteraceae; genus JACRCG01. Next base: position 120,758 of record JAQUHA010000005.1, on the reverse strand, counting down.
CTATCTTGGTGCCGAGCACTCGGGTGATTCTGTTCTAGTCACTATCCGTGATGATGGTGCAGGTCTTGATCGTGATCGTATTCGAGCCAAAGCAGTCGAAAGAGGTCTCCTTTCCGCTTCCGCAGAGGTCTCAGACAAGGAGATATATTCGCAGATATTTGCACCCGGTTTTTCAACTGCAGATAAAGTTACGAGTGTCTCCGGACGCGGTGTTGGAATGGATGTGGTAAAGCGTGGAATAGATGGTCTGCGTGGGTCGATTGAAGTTGAAAGTACACGTGGAACCGGTACTACCATAACACTTAAAATCCCCTTGACTCTCGCTATTATAGACAGCCTGCTGGTAAAGATCGGTAAGGATCATTTTGTACTCCCGCTTGCGTCAGTTGAAGAGTGTGTAGAGTTGACCAAGGAGGATGTTGCCAACTCTCACGGACGCAACCTGGCTAATGTACGTGGAGTGATTATTCCATACATTCCTCTGCGTCAGCAGTTCGATATAAACGATAATCCGCCTGAGATAGAGCAGATAGTAATTGCAAATATTCATGGATCTAAAGTCGGTTTTGTTGTGGATCATGTGGTGGGTGAACATCAGACTGTTATAAAATCCCTCGGTAAAATGTATCACGATGTTAAGGGTGTTTCCGGCGCAACAATTCTTGGAGACGGTACGGTTGCTCTTATTCTTGATATGGGAGTACTTCTGCAGACCGTTGAACAGTCGGAAAAGGAAATTCTGTGACAGCCCCACGCAGCGATTTGAGCCCTCGGCTGCCGGCAACACTCTCTGATCGTGAGTTCAGCCGCTTCAGCTCTTTTATATACGATTATGTCGGTATTAAAATGCCCCCTGCAAAAAAGACCATGCTTGAAGCCCGTCTGCAGAAGCGGCTTAAGGCGAACAGTATTCACTCATTTGAAGAGTACAGTAACTATGTTTTCAGTGCAGAGGGGAGGGTTGCAGAACTTATCCATCTGATTGATGTTGTTACTACCAACAAGACCGATTTTTTTCGTGAACCGGGGCATTTTGATTATATGGTAAAAACGGCACTCCCAAACATTCTTCAGGCGCGTGGTGATGTGTTTCGAGATCCTGTTCGAATCTGGAGTGCCGGCTGCTCCACAGGGGAAGAGCCTTATACACTGGCTATAGTTTTGTCAGAGTTTGCAGCCAGTCGCCCAGAATTCAAGGCAGCTATCATGGCATCGGATATCTGCACGCAGGTGCTGCAGATAGCCAAAAACGGGATCTATCCGGAAGAGAGAACAGATCCGATACCTCTTAATCTTAAAAAGAAATATCTGACACGCAGTCGTGAAAAATCAAAATCTCTTGTACGCATTGCTCCACATCTCCGCTCCATGATCTCCTTCAGGAGACTCAACTTTATGGACGATGATTTCGGCATATCGGAGAAAATGGACATAATTTTCTGCCGTAATGTTGTTATCTATTTCGATAAACCGACTCAACAGACTTTAATGCGAAAGTTTTACAAACAGTTGAAACCTGGTGGCTATCTGTTTATTGGACACTCAGAAACTCTTAGCGGTCTGGATGTAGATTTTAAAGCGGTAGCTTCAACAGTCTACCGGAAGTGAAATCTCTTTTTGAGTCGCATACTCACAGCGTTTATCTCAAGCCTGGTGAGGTAGTCGTCTCAAGAAAACCTTTACTTGTGTCTACAGTTCTTGGCTCGTGCGTGGCTGTTACAATGTTCTCTTCTTCAAAATCTTTTGCTGCAATCTGTCACGCAATGCTCCCTGAAAATTTTGGTTCGGAGAGCGATTTTCGTTATGTAGATACGGCTATCAGACACATTAACGACAAAATTAGGCAGAACGGGGTTGGCAATGATCTTGTTGTAAAGCTTTTTGGTGGTGCGCAGGTACTGAATGTAGCTGAAAAAAAGTCACAGAAAAAAACTATTGGTGATCAGAATGTCACGGCGGCTGAAAAAATTTTGAGTGAACTTGGATTTAATATTTCAGCTCGTGATACGGGTGGTCTACAGGGGCGTAAACTCTTTTTCTGCACTCGAAGCGGTGATGTGTATATGCGTAAGATGCGTGGCAGGGAAGTTATAAGTGAGGAAATGAATTTATGAAGAAAATAAAAGTTTTGATAATAGACGACTCTGCTCTGGTGCGTCAGACACTATGCGATATCCTGAGTGCCGATCCTGAAATTGAAGTGGTCGGGAGCGCTGCAGATCCGATTCTGGCGGCGGAGAGGATGAGAACCGTTGTTCCTGATGTAATAACGCTTGATGTTGAGATGCCGCGCATGGACGGTCTTACTTTTCTGCAGAAACTTATGAGTCAGCACCCGATACCGGTAGTCATGTGCTCCAGTCTTGCTGAGAGCGGCAGTGAAACTGCTCTTAAAGCACTTGAATATGGGGCTGTAGATATAATTACAAAGCCTAAAATGGGGACCAAACAGTTTATTGAGGAGTCCAAAACACGGATATGTGATGCGGTAAAAGGGGCTGCTGCTGCTCGTCTTGGGCCTCTTAGAGCGATGCGTACAATGAAGGAGGTCGCTCCGAAATACTCGGCAGATGTTATTATGGAAAAGCCGAATAACAAAGCTATGATACTGACTACTGAAAAGGTTGTAGTTGTCGGTGCTTCAACAGGCGGGACAGAGGCTCTCAGAGTTTTTCTGGAGATGCTGCCGGAAGATACACCCGGAATAGTTATAGTTCAGCATATGCCGGAGAATTTCACTGCTGCCTTTGCAAAACGGCTTGACTCAATATGCCGGGTAACGGTAAAGGAGGCGCAGGATAATGATACCGTTGTTCGTGGCAGAGCGCTGATTGCGCCCGGTAATCATCATACCCTTCTCAAACGGAGCGGTGCCAGATATTATGTTGAGATAAAGGATGGACCGCTTGTATCGAGGCATCGACCGTCAGTTGACGTTCTGTTTCGCTCTGCTGCCCGTTATGCCGGTAAGAATGCCGTTGGCGTCATTATGACAGGTATGGGTGACGACGGTGCTCACGGTATGAAAGAGATGCATGATGGTGGCGCTATTACAATTGCCCAGGACGAAGCAACGTGCGTTGTCTACGGTATGCCTCACGAGGCTGTTAAGCTTGGCGGAGTAAACAAGATCATGCCGCTGCAGAATATTGCTGGCGAGGTTCTGAGATTGTGCAGTTAGACGGAAACAGTAAAAGCTGTATGGATAATATTCGGGGCGCGGCTTAAAACTGCGCCCCGGTTTTGTCCAGAGTAAAATAGCGAGGAGTCATTCATGAATATTACAGACGATGCTTTGATTAAAGAGCTTTCAAACCGTTTTGCCAATAGTCGTAAGGCGTTTCATGATTTAAGCGTTGTAAACCGTAAACTCCTTGAGATGAACGAACGTCTGGAGCGCTCTGAATCGCTTAAAACCAATTTTCTATCTAATATCAGAAATGAAATAAATAATCCGCTCAACGCTATAATGGGGCTAGCTGGTCAATTGGCACTTATTGTTTCAGATAATAAAGAGGTTAAAGCTCTGGCATCATTAATAGGCTCAGAGGCAAATCATCTTGATTTTCAGCTCCGTAATATTTTTATGGCAGCAGAACTGGAAGCGGGTGAAACACACCCACACTGTGTTAAGGTTCATGTTGAATCAGCTCTTCGAGAAGTAGTCGATCTGTTCATGCATACAGCTGTTAAGAAGAATGTATCATTATCACTTAATTCCAATGGGGATAATACTGATGCTGTTGTAGTAATTGATTTCGAAAAATTTCACATTGTAATTTCCAATCTGCTGTCAAATGCAATCGAATACAGTAATGAGGGTGGAACTGTTGAAATCTCATACTCCGTTGCAGGGGATGGCTGCCTGGAGGTTACCGTCCAAGATCATGGTGTCGGAATCGCATTAGATGATCAGGAGAGGATATTTGACCGTTTTGTTCAGTTGGATACCGGCACAACCAGATCTCACCTCGGACATGGTCTCGGATTAAGTATAAGCAAGGCAATGATAGATCTTATGCAGGGGAGTATAAGGCTGGTAAGCGCACCGGGCGAAGGTACAAAGTTTATTGTTGCTATCCCCCCCTGTTCTATTCTGGATGACCAGGATTCTCTGGCAGAAGCCGGTAATCTGTTTCTTTTTGATGACATGAGTGAGGCTAAGGAACAGTGATTGAAGAGAAAAATGTTAAACGGCATTTTTTATATCCGGGAACAATTTTTGCCGAACCTGATGAGTACCAGATAAGCACTGTTCTGGGGTCGTGCGTATCGGTCTGTTTGTGGGACAAGCTCACCCATAAGGGTGGTATGAACCATATAATGCTGCCGTTCTGGAATGGCGAGGGGCTGGCAACCCCTAAATATGGCAACATTGCGATGGAAAAGCTTCTTATGAAGGTGTTGTCGATCGGTTGTCGTCGGGAAAATATGGTGGCAAAGATTTTTGGTGGTGCAAACCTTACAGGTACAGGGCAGGAGATGTTTATGATAGGTGATCGAAACATCACGCTTGTGCTTGAGATGCTGGAAGAGTTCAGGATACCTGTTGTAGCAAAGGATGTTGGAGGTAAAATCGGCAGGAAGATCATAATGAATACTGAAAGCGGAGTGGTTCTGGTAGCCAGAGGGAGAAGGGTTGAGTAAACTGTAGTTGTAGAAGTTTGTTGAATTCCTACTTGTATAGTAAATTATTTCTCAATTTTATCCTGCTTAAGCAGATCTCGTATTTCAGTAAGTAATAACTCCTGATTTGATGGTGCCGGCGGAGCTGCAGCGATCGCGGCTTCTTTTCTCTTAAAGGAATTCATTGCTTTTACAGCTATAAAAATTGAGAAAGCAATAATTGTGAAGTCAACTACAGACTGTATGAATTTACCATATCTGATTAAAACGGCTGGGTTTTTGTCGTTGGCTTCCTGAATTACAACCGATAGATTTGAAAAGTCTACCCCGCCAAGTAAAACTCCAATCGGGGGCATTACAACATCGCCCACGAGGGAACTGATAATTTTACCGAAAGCCGCACCAATTATTATACCTACAGCCATATCAATTACGTTTCCCTTGACGGCAAACTCCTTAAACTCTTTGATCATGCTCATAAATATCTCCGTTTCTTAATTTGTTTAATCAGCATCAAAAAAGGGGACTCCCTGCTTTTTCAGCAAGGAGTCCCCCAATTTTATGCGTTATTGTCTGATCTATTCACAGCTGAAAACGGCTTCTATACGACGGTTTTTGGTTCTGCCGGAAGAAGTTTTGTTTGATGCTACAGGTTTTGCTGATCCGTAACCCTTTGCAGAAATACGGCTGCCGTCAATTCCAAACTTATTGATTATGTAGGCTCTTACGCTCTCTGCTCGTGCCTGTGAGAGCTTGGTATTTAAAGCTTCACTTCCGATTGAATCCGTATGCCCCTCTATTGTGCCTTTTGAATTAGGGAAGGTTTTCATAAAGTTTCCAATCTCATCAAGTCCGGCGTTGTATCTGCTCTTTACATCCGATTTGTTTGTATCAAATGTAATGGCAACAAGCGAAGGCTTGTCGCAAAACTGTTTGGCCACCTCCAGTGAGCATCCGTTTGTGTCTACTGTTGAGCCTGGAGGTGTTTCAGGGCATTTGTCTAAAGAGTCAAATACGCCGTCCTTATCCGTATCAGGCTGGCAGCCGGTGATGTCAACTGCTGAACCGGCAGGGGTTTCGGGGCATTTATCCAATGAGTCAGGTACACCGTCTCTGTCCGTATCAGGGATGCAACCACTTACGTCAACAGTTGATCCTGGAGGTGTATCAGGACATTTATCAAGATAATCGGCTACGCCGTCCTTGTCTGTGTCCAGGGGGCAGCCGTCACTGTCAACAGGAGTTCCGATAGGTGTTCCGGGGCATTTGTCGAGATAATCAAATACCTTATCCTTGTCGCTATCAAGTGGACACCCCTTGTCGTCAACCGCCACGTTAGCGGGAGTATTCGGGCAGGTGTCGATAGAGTCAATTACCCCGTCGTTATCTGAGTCGGCAGGTGGAGTTGCAACCGGAAGCGGTAAAACTTCCTCTTTGACAATTTCCGGTTCAGCAACCGGTGCAGCTGCAGGCGTTACAGCCTTTGCAACCGGCTCTACTGCGCCAAATTGAAAATATGCGCCGAGAGTGTACTCAAGATTGCTCATAATGCCGGATTTATAGCTGTAGACAATGTGGCGTACATCACCGCGCAGCGCAAAATCGTCAGACAGAAACATTTTTGCTCCGATACCGTAATCGAAAGCTCCGTGAACCTTCTCATCCATACTCTTACCGTCAAACCTTATTCCTGAGTAACCTGCGGCGATATAAGGGACAAATGTGCTGTCTGGAAAGAAGTGGTAGAGTGCCTGACCACCGTAACGGTGAGCGTTGAATTTGGTCTCTGAAAGATCTTTTTCCTTTGAAAGAAAGTCATATACAGCTTCAATCCCTAATGCTTGAGTAAAGTTGTAGCCTGCACGTCCACCAAGTACCAGAGATGTTCCTTTACTAGGGTCATCGGCATAATTGTAGCCACCGATTAAAGGGGTTGCTGTAAAACTACCTGACTTTACGGCTCCGAATGCAGTTGTTGCAGACGCAAGCAGGCATATAGTCAGAATGCTGCGGGGTATCTTTTTCATACTCTCTCCTCTTTTCTTTAATTTTTCTTGCCATAACATAGAAGTTATTTCCCGAACCGAAGATTTAATAATAGCGGTATTAAGCCTGTTCGACGAAAATAATTCAAAGTAAACTCAACATAGTAGTTTTAAATACTCTCTTGTCAAGTTTTCATTGCATCTTCTGATCTCATTCTGTCTGAACCTATTATTGCCTATAACGACCTCAATTACCGATGAATGTCACTTATTTTACGACTCAGCTCGGCAAGTTTGTACGGTTTCTGTATAAAACTTGCAAGATCCTTTCCTACAAATTTCATTGAAACCTCCTGCTCGTTAAATCCACTTGATATAATAACCTGAACATTCGGATCTAACCGTTGCAGCTCTCTGTATGTCTGTTCTCCATCAAGACGAGGCATGGTAAGATCCAATATCACACACAAAATATCCTCCTTGCTGGTGGTGAAAATATCAACAGCTTCAACGCCGTCCTTTGCAGTAAGTACTTTGTAACCCAGCTCTTCAAGCATCTCCCTTCCGAGAGATAGAATAATTTCTTCATCATCCACAAGAAGTATAAAGCCTGAACCTTCTGTCGGTTTATCCATACTGGTAATGCTATCGGAGTGTAAAGATGTCGAAGATGTCGCCGGTAATAGAACTTTGAAGCAGCTCCCTTTTTCCGGCTCACTGTAAAGTGTTATAGCCGCCCGGTGTCCCCTTACTATTCCCAGTACCGCTGCCATCCCGAGACCACGGCCGGTAAACTTGGTTGTAAAAAACGGATCGAAAATTTTCGCCATTGTTTCATGGCTCATTCCGCAGCCGCTGTCACTTATCTCGAAAAAAATGTAATCACCCGCTTCCAGAGAGTCGTAGAGCCAGATCTTTGAAAGGTAAGCTTGATCGCAATTCATAAAACCTGTTTTTACATTAATAATACCGCTTTCGTCACCAATTGCATCCGAAGCGTTTATAACAAGATTCATAATAATCTGTCTTATCTGTGTTGCATCACCCTGAAAAAACGGGAGGTTATCAGCCAGATTCAAGCGCATTGCCGCCTTCTTGGATACGGAAACTTCGAGGATTTGATTCATCTCTCTGATTATGGCGTTGATATCCAACTCTTCGATAACAAAATGCCCTCTTCCCGAATAGGCAAGCATCTGCTGTGCGAGATCTGCTGCTCTCTGTGCAGCCTTCTCAATCTGATGAAGATTTTTACGAGCCGGCGATTCAGTGGTAAGGCGCATCAGCGCCAGTTCTGCATTGCCCAGAATTGCCAGAAGGATATTGTTGAAATCGTGAGCTATTCCTCCGGCAAGAACTCCGAGGCTTTCAAGTTTCTGGACATGGAGCATCTGCGCTTCAATAGTTCTGCTTTTGTCCTCCAACTGTTTTTCAGCTGTTATATCTCGCCCGATTACCAGAAGATGCGGCTTTTTATGAACATCAAAACGCGAAATAATATACTCTACCGATGGTTGCCTGCCGAAGGAGGTTAACATTTCAACTTCTAAAATGCGGGTTACACCATCAGCCAGTACAGCTTCGGCACCTTTCAGCAACCCGGAATTTTTCCAAGATTCAAGATTGCGAAAGTTCTGCTTCCACATCGTCTCGGGATCGCCACCTGCTATCTCTGCAGTAGCATGATTCAGAAGTAGGCATCTGCCGGATTCACCGTCAAAAACTCTGATTCCGACGGGAGCGTTTTTCAGTAGCTCCTCAATAAACTGAATATTCTCCCTCCGATCTTCCTCCACCTTTTTCAGCTCTGTGATGTTGTGATATACCAGCACTATGCTGTCAACCTGACCATCGTTATCAAGAAGCGGAGTTCCGATAACATCAAAAATGGAATCTCCATGAGTCCAGTGTCGAAGGCGAGCCTTGCTTTTTCCCTCTATTATCTGATTAAAAGAGCAACCCTCAGCGGGCAGGTTGTTTCCGCAGATCAGTTCTGAACAGGTGCAGTTGGAGAACTTACCTTCGTCCTTTTCTGGAAAAAAGAGCTCTTTCAATTTGTTGTTGTGGGAAAGAACAGTTTTGTTCTTATCTATGTGTAAAATACCTACGTCAGCGGCATCAAAAATCGCCAGAATCTCTTTATGGGCAATATGCAGTTTCGTATTTGTACTGTTCAGGTTTGCCAGAACTTTCTTGAACGATTCAGATATTATTCCTAGCGGGTCGAACTCCACCAGCATATCGTCATCGAGTTCTTCAGTCTTAAGCGGTAGAGTCCCCATCATATCAAGCAACTGGTTTACCTTGCTGCGAATATAAATACTTTTAAGTTCAACTTTTTTTCGTAACTCATTATTCTCTTTTATCAAAATCTCAATTTGTCTTGCCTGCTCTTCTTCAATGCAGGTCGCTCTCGCAGAGCCCTCAGATAAACCGGATAAATTTTCAGTCATAGTAACCTCTTAATAGATGGTTTCAGTATAGCAGTCTATCTGTAGCCTAAATATTTGAAACCAGAATTTCGTATTGAGCACCCCTCTTTTCAACTTCAACCCTAAAACCCATATTTCTGGATGTTTCGGGTATAGTATTAATTGAGTCACGGTTGTCAGTTTTAAAAAGCAGCTTAATTTCACCGTTTGAAAGTGATGCTGAATTTTTATTTATCTCTCTAAGGGCTACGAGTAAGGTCGATGGGCATATCTGGCCGCAAAGATTAAATTCTATAATATTCACATCATTTGATTTCACTTAAAGACACCCCTTATTATTTGATGACAACCCGAGAAAGAATGATACTACCCAGCCAGGCGCCGGGAAACAGTCCAATCAGAAACAGTATGCTCTGTATGCCGAGGATAGGTAATCCGCCCATAAGGTGCCAAATATTGCAGGCTGGAGCCATACGACTTGCCAACCCCATGATAATTCCCCCTATACCTGCCGAAAGATACTGTCGTAGTGGAGCTTTTGCGAATATCCTGAACTCTTTAAGAATAAGGGAGGAGAGGGCGCTCCCGATAATAATGCCGAATATCAGAGGGAACTGAATCATAGCGATTGCATCCATTTTTGGTCCGGGCCCTCCAACAAGCGGCATACCGGTTATCGGCTGCGAATACTTTAGTGGTTCGAGTTTGAAAAAAGCAAGCCCGTCCAGATGTGCGCTGAAGAAAACAGATTCGATAAATGATGCTGTTTTGGCATAAGCTGTTGTTATGCCTAGAGGCATACCAATTAAAATAAGCGAAATAAGTCCGATAAAAGAGAGTAATATTGCAGCTTTCCAAGGCTGTATAGAGCCATCCGCGTATGTGATGCGCGTCATCATACCGCTTCTGAAACAGCCGTAGAAATAGAATAATGAAATAAGACTCAGCACTGAAATTACAGGTAAAGGGGTAATATCAAAAATCTGCGGCAGGGTGATCTTCCCCTTCAGAAATGCAGTCTGCGCTACAGCTATTGCCCATATTGGATGTATTTCAGCGTAAATGCCGCTCCCTGTAACTAAGCCTGCACAAGCTACCGCACTAATAACGCTTCCGCTCCCCATTTTATAGAGTGAACCGACAACACACCCACCGGCAAGCACCATTCCGATTCCGAAAATGAAGCCACCTACTGTATTTGCAAGTGAAGGTGAACCTAGCAGGGGGAATGGATATATAGATATAAAACCGAATAACCTGGCAATTTCAAATAATGCCATGCTGACTGATATAAGAAGGATTAGAGAGCGTAACTTAGATACGGATTTGAACAGGAAGAGATCTCTGAACATTCCGGCAATACAGAAGTCTGAACGGTGCATTATGAACCCCGAAGAGATCCCTAAAATAAAGCTTGTTATGACTATATATATTACTGAAATGTTCATTTCGGTTTTATTGGAGAGTTAGACATGATAACGCTACGGTGCTTTCCTAAAGAATCATCATCTATAAAAACAAGTTCAAGCATTAATTTCCCTTTTTACATTGATTCGGAACGGTTACTGTTTATTAACGCACGTTGCTGTATTATCTCAGCAACGTATTGAATGCAATATATTTTAGCTTTAAATCTCCGTAAAAGCGGATATTCTTTGTTTTATGAAAAAACAGATACTTTTTTCTTTGCAGTCACAACTCCTGCCGTTCTCAAATGGCTGAAGCATTGGTAAATCACTATCTTGGTGACAGTTGTAAGGCATATTCAGCCGGAACTGAGGCAACCCGTGTCAATCTGCTTGCTTTAAAAGTTCTTACCGAGCTTGGAATTGATGCATCAAGTCACTATTCGAAGGCTCTTGACTCCTTACGGAACGTCGAGTCGTTTTTTGGCAATTGCTACGAGCAGGTACATACAGAGCCCGACCCATATCTGACTTTTGACAGCATTTTCAGATGTTCCATAGAACTTTTTGAAACGCAGGTGCTGCTTGATCCATTTGAAAAACAGCTCAACCTGCCATCGCTGCTTGTAGACATCGGCAACTGTCTTTGCCAGGATGTCAAAATTGTTCGTAAGAAACACCAGTCGCTTGTTTCGTTCTTTGTCAACATAGCTGACCCGACGTAGCCGTTCCGGATATCCCTTCTTCTATTTTTTTGTCACCAAGGTGATAACCTGATCAGCTCGTATACCCGCTTCCCTGTCCTTTGGTGCAGAGTAGAGACGCTTGAATTTCAGATTGTCTTTGGCCCTTATCACGAAGAATGCCCCCTGTTTATGAACTGCGTACAAGCGTCATTACTGAATAAAACTGGCTTCTTGTTCAAAAAAATGATAATTCAGGATCTTTCAATTTTGCCTTTTCACTACGCACGCTTCAATAAAAGCCATATCCAGAATGATGAGCAATGACTGAACAAGAAATCGAACAATCCCTGATCGAGAAACTGGTCGAGCTCAAATACACCTACCGCCCGGACATCCGCGACCGCGCCGCGCTGGAAAACAACTTCCGCCAGCAGTTCGAGGCACTGAATCGCGTCCATCTCACCGACAGTGAATTCGCTCGCCTTCTCGATTCCATCGTCACCCCCGACGTCTTCGCCGCCGCTAAGCACCTGCGCGAGAAGAACAGCTTCGAGCGCGACGATGGCACGCCGCTCTACTACACTCTGGTCAACATCAAGGACTGGTGCAAGAACAGCTTTGAGGTGATCAATCAACTCCGCATCAACACTGATTACAGCCACCACCGTTATGACGTGATCCTGCTCATCAACGGTGTGCCAGCGGTGCAGATCGAGCTGAAGACCCTGCAAATCAGCCCACGCCGGGCCATGCAGCAGATCGTCGATTACAAGAACGATCTCGGCAACGGCTACAACAAAACCCTGCTCTGTTTCCTGCAACTTTTTATCGTCAGCAACCGCAGCGATACCTGGTACTTCGCCAACAACAACGCCCGCCACTTCAGCTTCAATGCCGACGAACGTTTCTTGCCGCTCTATCAGTTCGCGGACGTGGATAACAGCAAAGTCACCCATCTCGACGACTTCTCCTTGCGCTTCCTCTCCAAGTGCGTTCTGGGCGAGATGATCAGCCGCTACATGGTACTGGTCGCCAGCGAGCAGAAGCTCATGATCATGCGGCCCTATCAGATCTATGCCGTCAGGGCGATCGTCGATTGCATCCACCAGCATAGCGGCAACGGCTACATCTGGCACACCACCGGTAGTGGCAAGACGCTCACCTCGTTCAAGGCCTCCACCCTGCTCAAGGATAACCCGGACATCGACAAATGCCTGTTCGTGGTCGATCGTAAAGATCTCGACCGGCAGACGCGGGAGGAATTCAACAAATTCCAGGATGGGTGCGTCGAGGAGAACACCAACACCGAAACCCTGGTGCGGCGCCTGCTCTCCGACGACTACGCTGACAAGGTGATCGTCACTACCATACAGAAACTCGGTTTGGCGCTGGATGACAGTAACAAGAACGGCTCGTACAAACGCACCTACAAGGAGCGGCTGGAGCCGCTACGCCAAAGCCGCATGGTCTTTATCTTCGACGAATGCCACCGCTCGCAATTCGGCGAGAACCACAAGGCGATCAAGGAGTTCTTCCCCAACGCCCAGTTGTTCGGCTTTACCGGCACGCCGATCTTCGAGCAGAACGCCAGTTACCAGCAGATCGAAGGGGAGCAGGCGTCCTACAAGACCACAGCCGACATATTCCAGCAGCAACTTCACGCCTATACCATCACCCACGCCATCGAAGATCGCAACGTTCTGCGCTTCCATGTCGATTACTACAAGCTGGAAGGCAACCACCCCCCGCCTACGGCGTACCCCTCCAAAGGAGGGGAATTAGGGCGGTGTTATTCCCCTCCAGTGGAGGGGTGCCCCGAAGGGGCGGGGTGGTTGCCTCCTATGGAGGGGTGGACGGCGAAGCCGGGCGAGGCGCTGACTAAGCGCGCCATCGTCGAAGCCATCCTGGCCAAGCATGACGCCGCCACCAACCGGCGCAAGTTCAACGCCGTGCTGGCCACCGCCTCCATCAACGACGCCATCGAATATCACGCCCTGTTCAAAACCGTGCAGGCGGAACGGCAGGCCGCTGACCCCGACTTTCAGCCGCTCACTATCGCCTGTGTCTTCTCCCCGCCCGCCGAAGGGAACAAGGACGTGCAGCAGATTCAGGAAGACCTGCCGCAGGAAAAGGTCGATAACGAGCAGAACCCTGACCAGAAGAAGGAAGCTCTCAAGGCGATCATCGCCGACTACAATGCCCACTACGGCAGCAACCACGGCATCGGTGAATTCGACCTCTACTATCAGGACGTGCAAAAGCGCATCAAGGATCAGCAATACCCGAATAGCGATCTGCCCCACGCGCAGAAGATCGACATCACCATCGTGGTGGACATGCTCCTCACCGGCTTCGATTCCAAGTTCCTGAATACCCTCTACGTGGACAAGAACCTCAAGTTCCACGGCCTGATTCAGGCGTTTTCGCGCACCAACCGCGTGCTCAACGATACCAAACCCTATGGCAACATCCTCGACTTTCGTCAGCAGCAGGACGCGGTCGATACCGCCATCAGCCTCTTTTCCGGCGAGGTCAGCAAACCCGCCAAGGAGATCTGGCTGGTGGACCCAGCCCCCGTGGTGATTGAAAAATATCGAAAAGCAGTAGCGGCGATGGAGCAGTACATGACGCAAAGTGGCCTGGTGTGCGAGCCACAAGCCGTCTACAATCTGAAGGGTGATACCGCGCGTATCGAATTCATTACCCGTTTCAAGGAAGTGCAGCGCCTCAAGACCCAGCTCGACCAATACACTGACATTGATGAAGCGCAACAGCACACCATCAATGCCATTTTGCCCGAGGATGAGCTGCGTTCCCTGCGAGGTTCCTACCTGGAGACCGCCCAGCGCCTCAAAGCCCAGCAGGGCAAAACCGGTAAGGACGGCGGCGACGTGCAAGACGCCATCGAGCAGCTCGATTTCGAGTTCGTGCTCTTTGCCAGCGCCGTAATCGATTACGACTACATCATGGCGCTGATAGCCCGCTACTCGCAGCAGACACCTGGCAAGCAGAAGATGAGCCGTCAGCAGCTGATTGGTCTGATTCAAGCCGATGCCAAGTTCATGGATGAGCGTGACGACATTGCCGAGTACATCGGCACCCTGGAAGCTGGCAAGGCTCTGGACGAAAACGCCATCCGCACCGGCTTCGAGAGCTTCAAGGCAGAGAAGCACGCCCGCCAACTGGCCACTATTGCCGAAAAGCACGGGCTCGATGCCGCCGCTCTGCAAGGCTTTGTGGACGCCATTCTGCGCCGCATGATCTTCGACGGCGAACAGTTGAGCGACCTCATGGCCCCGCTGGAACTGGGCTGGAAAGCCCGCACCAAGGCGGAACTGGCGCTGATGGAAGACTTGATCCCGCTGCTGCACAAGCTTGCCCAGGGGCGGGAGATTTCGGGGCTGGGGGCGTATGAGCAATAAGATCAGCAAAGGCACCACCCCGCCCCTTCGGGGCACCCCTCCACGGGAGGGGAATACATCCGTAGCGCGTTCGTCGGCAGCCGAATATCTGACTTTTGTCGCCGCCAGTGGCAATCAAGAGACCAGCGTGGAAATGCGCTATGAAGAAGAAAACATCTGGCTGACGCAAAAGATGATGGCAACAATCTACGATGTCTCTGTGCCCGCTATCAATCAGCATCTGAAACGCATCTTTGCCGACAACGAGCTTGAAGAGGCGGCAGTTGTTAAGTCGTACTTAACAACTGCCGCCGATGGTAAGTCATATCGGGTCAAACATTACAGTCTGCAAGCCATCATTGCCGTGGGCTTCAAGATCGAAAACGAGCGCGCGGTGCAATTCCGCAAATGGGCCAACCAGATTGTCAAGGATTACACGATCCAGGGCTGGGTCATGGACGTGGATCGTCTCAAGGCGGGCGGCAGCGTCCTGACAAAAGAGTTTTTCGAGCGGCAACTGGAAAAAATCCGGGAAATCCGGCTTTCGGAGCGTAAGTTTTACCAGAAGATCACCGACATCTACGCCACTGCGCTGGACTATGACTCGACCGCTACGGCCACCAAGCGTTTTTTTGCTGCCGTGCAGAACAAACTGCACTACGCCATCCACGGTCAGACGGCGGCGGAGGTTATCGTGGATCGCGCTGATCACCAAAAGGAAAATATGGGATTAACCCATTGGGAGGGTGCTCCCAAGGGAAAAATCCACAAATACGATGTCTCCGTTGCCAAGAACTACCTTGCAGAGTTTGAGCTGGCGCAGATGCAGCGCATCGTGTCAGCCTATCTGGATATGGCGGAAGTACAGGCGATGCGCCGTATCCCCATGACTATGGCCGACTGGGAAGACCGCCTGGCTGGCTTTTTGAGGCTCTGGGATCGGGAAATCTTGCAGGACGCGGGCAAAGTCACGGCGGAAATCGCCAAGGCCCACGCCGAATGCGAGTTCGAAAAATACCGCATCGTCCAGGATCGGCTGTTTGAAAGCGATTTTGACAAGATGCTGAAGCAGATCGGCGAGCCGTGAGCGGGAGAAGTGTCATGACCTCATCGGAAAAACGCGGATTGGTGCCGAAGCTGCGCTTTCCTGAGTTTCGGGAGGCGGGGGAGTGGATTGCGATGAGGCTGAACGAGGCTTGCGACGTGAATCCAGAGAACCCACAACTACCTGAGGAATTTGCATACATCGATTTGGAGTCCGTGGAAGCTGGAGAGCTAAAAGCGCGCAAGATAATCGGTCGTGACGAGGCGCCGAGTAGAGCGCAAAGGTTATTGCGTTATGGCGACGTGATTTTTCAGATTGTTCGTCCGTACCAGCGCAACAACTTTCTCTTCAGAATCGAAGATGACGTTCATTATGTCGCATCGACCGGGTACGCACAACTTAGGTCTAATGAATCAGCGGATTTTCTGTTTCAAGCAATTCACACCGACGATTTTGTCGGACGAGTCATCGCAAAGTGCACGGGCTCAAGCTATCCCGCAATCAACTCGTCAGACTTGGCAGACATATCTGTTGCCATCCCAAGCTCCCCCGAACAACAAAAAATCGCCGACTGTCTCGCTTCCCTCGACGAACTGATCACTCTGGAGGCGCAACAGCTCGACACGCTCAAGACCCATAAAAAAGGGCTGATGCAGCAGCTTTTCCCCAAGGTAGCTGGAGCTTCCAGCTCCAGGGCTTCTGAAACAAGGGAGCAGGATGCTCCCCCCACTCTGGTGCCCAAACTGCGCTTCCCCGAGTTTCGGGAGGCGGGGGAGTGGGAGGAGAAGCGGCTGAAAGAGATTTGCGCGTATATTGCGTCAGGGAAGGACGGTAACGATTCAGAAGGTTGCTATGAGCTATACGGTTCAACAGGGATTATTGGAAAATCAACAAATGCTGCATATGACGGGGAATTCATTCTCGTCGCTAGAGTTGGTGCAAATGCAGGCCAGATGGCAAAAGCAGAAGGGAAATTTGGCGTTACTGACAATACGCTCGTTATTTCCCTAAGCAATCCCGTCAATCTGGGTTTCATTTTCTTGGCTCTTGAGTATTTCAATCCAAGAAAACTTGTGTTTGGCTCAGGGCAGCCCTTGATCACAGGAGGACAGTTGAAAGAAGTTATCCTTCGTTTGCCAGGAATTTCCGAACAACAAAAAATCGCCGACTGCCTCACCACCCTCGACGACCTCATCACCACCCAAACCCAAAAACTCGCCGCGCTCAAGACCCATAAAAAAGGGCTGATGCAGCAGCTTTTCCCGGTGTTGGATGAGGCAGCCCAATGAGCACATTGACCACCTTTCACACAGACATCAAAAACATCCTCGAACAGAGAATTTGCTACACAGTGTGTAGCAAATTGAGCGAGGATTCAGTTGTCACCAATGGTTGACAACTGCCTGGAGTTTGGACATTTTCAAGGTTCAAAAAGTTCCCCCGCCCCTTGCGGGAGGGGGTTAGGGGGTGGGGGAAGTTGCCATGAAACCACGTCATACCTTACAAGGGTTTGCCAGAGAACTACGTAATAACGCTACTGATGCTGAACGATTGCTTTGGCAGCAGTTGAGAAACCGACAGGTCGAAGGCGTCAAGTTTCGCAGGCAGCAACCGATTGAATCATACATCGTAGACTTCGTATGCTTTGACAAAAAGGTTATCATTGAGCTTGATGGTGGTCAGCACTCTGAAAATAGAGACTACGACATGCAGAGAGACTCCTGTCTTACATCTAACGGATTTACCGTATTACGATTCTGGAACAATGATGTAATCGAGAATATTGAAGGAGTTCTGGAGGTTATCAGGCAGCGGTGCCTGTAAGTGGCTTCCCCCACCCCCCGACCCCCGCCCGCCAGGGGCGGGGGAGCAAACGTCAAACTACCGAGGAATACTCGGCAGTTCATTGAGACAAAAGAGATAAAAAATGACCGAACTCGACCAAAAACAACTTGGCAACACCCTGTGGGGCATTGCCGACCAACTGCGCGGCGCGATGAACGCGGACGATTTCCGCGATTACATGCTCTCCTTTCTCTTCTTGCGCTATCTGTCGGACAACTACGAGACAGCGGCGCACAAGGAGCTGGGGCCGGATTATCCCAAGCTCGCAGCAAACGACCGCCGCACGCCGCTGGCCGTGTGGTACGCGCAGAACCCCGACGACACTGCCGAGTTCGAAAAGCAGATGCGCCGCAAGACGCACTACGTGATCCAGCCCGGCCACCTCTGGGGGAGCATCGCCGAGTTGGCGCGCACGCAGAACGGGGAGTTACTGCACACCCTGCAAAGCGGCTTTGACTACATCGAGAACGAGTCCTTCGCCAGCACCTTCGGTGGGCTCTTCTCCGAGATCAATCTGAATTCGGAAAAACTGGGCAAGGGGTACGAAGCACGCAATGCCAAGCTCTGCACCATCATCAAGGCGATTGCCGAGGGCTTATCCCAGTTTTCCACGGACAAGGACACTCTGGGCGACGCCTATGAATACCTGATCGGCCAGTTTGCCGCCGGCTCCGGCAAGAAGGCGGGCGAGTTCTACACCCCGCAGCAGATTTCCAGCATCTTGTCGGGTATCGTCACCCTCGACAGCCAGGAACCGGCCACCGGCAAGAAGAAACAGCTGGAGAGCGTCTTTGACTTTGCCTGCGGTTCGGGCTCGCTGCTGCTCAACGTACGCCACCGCATGGGAGCGCACGGCATCGGCAAGATCGTCGGGCAGGAGAAGAACATCACCACCTACAACCTGGCGCGCATGAACATGCTGCTGCACGGGGTGAAAGATTCCGAGTTCGAGATTTATCACGGCGACACCCTCACCAACGACTGGGACATGCTGCGCGAGATGAACCCGGCCAGGATGCCGAAGTTCGATGCGGTGGTCGCCAATCCACCGTTCAGCTATCGCTGGGAGCCGTCCGAGGCCCTGGGCGAGGACATGCGCTTCAAAAATTATGGCCTGGCCCCCAAGTCCGCCGCTGACTTCGCCTTTTTGCTGCACGGCTTTCATTACCTGAAGCCCGAAGGGGTGATGGCGATCATCCTCCCCCACGGCGTGCTCTTCCGGGGCGGTGCGGAAGAGCGCATCCGCACCAAGCTGCTGAAAGATGGCAACATCGACACCGTGATCGGACTACCCGCCAACCTGTTCTTCTCCACCGGCATCCCGGTCTGCATTCTGGTGCTGAAGAAGTGCAAAAAGCCCGATGACGTGCTGTTCATCAACGCCGCCGAGCACTTCGAGAAAGGGAAGCGGCAAAACCGCCTGCGCCCGGAGGATATCGACAAGATTCTCGACACCTATCAGTACCGGCGCGAAGAGGAGCGATATTCCATGCGGGTATCGATGGAGCGAATCGAGAAGGAAGGCTACAACCTGAACATCTCGCGCTACATCAGCACTGCCGTAGCGGATGAAGAAATCGATTTGCAGGCGGTAAATGAGGAGTTGCTTTCATTGACGCAGAACATCGAGAAGGCAAAGGAGAAACATAATGCCTTTCTCACGGAGCTCGGTTTGCCCGTTTTGCCGTAACGAGCTCCGAGTTTCTGAGTTTCCGGTGAGTGTTTCCGGTAATACTTTACCGATTTTTGTGCCGTTTTGCCAATACTAGGCGGTCATAGGTAATTTTGCTGATATCTTTCGGACGCGGGTTAGATCACTACAGATTATCCCATCAGTTAACCCGAAAACAAAACGTGTGAAATATTAGATAGTTACTAGAGAATTGTTTTTGACATAAAAAAGCGCCGAAAGTAAATATTGTAAGCAATTACAATAACTTATGGCGCATTTTTTATGGTGGAGGTGGTGGGAGTCGAACCCACGTCCAAACGCTCTTCGATGCTAACGTCTACGCTGATAGATTGACTTTGGTTTTAAGTTCAAGGTAAGCCATCAATCAAGGCACCAGAAACCGATTCCTGAAATACGACGAATATCGGACCATCCTCGCCGTCCCATTACAATTACTTCTTTTTGACAGCCGAAGGGTTACACAGGGAATTAAGTCTACCCTCTAGCTCGCTTGGGTTCCGAAGATCCCAAGACTGGTTATGCTGCAACTGCACCTGCAAAGGCGTAGTTGTCTGCTGCTGCGAATGTATTGTTTGCATTCATTGTTTAGTGGATTATTCTAGAGGCCAACCACTATCCTCCCAGCGCAATCAGAATCTATCTTCGCCTGTCGAAACCTTTACACCCCCATTTAAGCTGATTTTCAATTTGAAAGTTATTTATGCTACTTCATTCTCTGCTTCTAGCCTTAAGCGCCTGAGACATTTCACGATTACTATCCTTGGCTTTTAGATCTTCACGTTTATCATACAGTTTTTTACCTTTAGCAAGCCCAATCTCGACTTTGACCAAGCCGTTTTTGAAATAGAGGCGCAGTGGAATAACTGAAAGCCCCTTCTCACGGATTTTGCCAAAAAGGCGGTCAATTTCTTTTCGATGCAACAGCAGTTTCCGGTTCCGGTCAGGGTTGTGATTTTGTCGGTTGCCGAACTCGTATTGAGAAATATTCAAATTATGCAGGTAAGCCTCACCGTCACGAACCAACATGAAAGAATCACCAAGATTTGCCTTGCCGCCACGTAGAGATTTAACCTCAGTTCCCTGTAACACCAAGCCAGCCTCAAACTTTTCCTCAATAAAATAGTCGTGATAGGCTTTTTTATTATTACATATAAGTTTCTCTTTCATAGCTTGATTGTAACAGAGATAATAAAAAAATGAAATGCTGATCCTTGCATTAAGGTGTAGAAATATCTATAGTCCTTCCCGGTTATTAATAAAGTCTGAAAAGGATGGATGTCATGCAGAATCTGGATAAAGATCCCGCTAGCGATAAGAAACCTACAACTGCTGATTTACAGCGCTCTTTTCAACGTCATCTTCAATATACTCTGGTTAAGGATAAATTTACGGCTACAAAGGCGGATTTATATCTGGCTCTGGCTTATGCTGTCCGTGATGTCCTTGTTAATCGATGGCTCGATACTCAGCAGTCATATTATATCAATGATTCAAAGAGGGTCTACTACATATCCATGGAGTTTCTAATGGGTAGGGCTCTTGGTAACAGCCTTATGAATCTTGGAATAATGGAGGATTGGCAGACGGCTCTGAAACAGATGGGTATTGATGAGGAGGAACTGCAGGAACAGGAGTGGGATGCGGGGCTTGGTAACGGGGGGCTGGGTCGGCTGGCTGCCTGTTTTCTGGATTCTATGGCTACTATGAGTCTGCCTGCATACGGTTACGGTATTCGTTATGAATACGGTATGTTTTATCAGAAGATAATAAATGGATCACAGGCGGAGTTTCCTGATGACTGGCTCCGTTATGGAAACCCGTGGGAGTTTGAGAGACAGGAGCATCTCCACCAGATAAAGTTTAACGGACGGGTTCAGACGTATCAGGATTCTAACGGCGATACGCGTTATTCGTGGGTTGATACAGCCGATGTTATGGCGCTCGCTTATGATTTTCCGGTTCCGGGTTACGGGAATGAAACTGTTAATACAATGAGGCTCTGGAGTGCTAAGTCAACCCGAGATTTTGAGCTCGGTTCATTTAATCAGGGGAACTATATCGGTGCGGTTGAATCAAAGATGCGTACAGAGAATATCTCAAAGGTTCTCTATCCTGCTGACCATATGGCGGAGGGGAAGGAGCTGCGTCTGCGGCAGGAGTATTTTTTATCTTCCGCTACGGTTCAGGATATTTTTTACCGTTTTCTGAAGAAACATTCAAATCTGTCTCTTCTGCCCGAGAAGGTGGCAATTCAGCTTAACGATACCCATCCTACTCTGGCAATTCCAGAGTTGATGAGGATTCTGCTGGATGATAAACGTCTGGGGTGGGATGAAGCGTGGCAGATATCAATCAGGACTTTTGCGTACACCAATCATACGATACTTCCAGAAGCGCTTGAAAAGTGGCCGGTAACCATTATGGAGAGGATTCTGCC
Source organism: Desulfuromonadaceae bacterium (assembly GCA_028683855.1). Taxonomy (GTDB): domain Bacteria; phylum Desulfobacterota; class Desulfuromonadia; order Geobacterales; family Pseudopelobacteraceae; genus JACRCG01. Next base: position 99,202 of record JAQUHA010000005.1, on the reverse strand, counting down.
TCGTCACCTGCAGATTATATATCGTATCAATGAGCTGTTTATTCAGCAGATTATCGCCAGATTCCCGGGCGATAATGAGCGTATGAGGCGAATGTCCATTATTGGGGAAGATGGGGAGCGCTCTGTCCGTATGGCTCATTTGGCTATTGTCGGCAGCCATTCGATAAATGGCGTTTCGGCGCTTCATAGTGAAATTCTGAAAAAAGACCTTTTCCACGATTTTTATGAATTATGGCCGGAGCGGTTTAATAATAAAACCAATGGTATTACCCAACGGCGCTGGCTTAAGTACAGTAATAGGTGGTTGTCCGATCTCATCTCTTCAAGTATAGGTGATCGATGGGTGACAAATCTTGACGAGTTAAAGCGACTGATTCCTCTCGCAGAAGATTCGGAGTTTCGCGAGCAGTGGATGGAGGTTAAGCGAGCCAACAAGGTTCGTCTAGCCGCTTATATAAAGACTCATAACTGCATCGATGTTTCTCCTGATTCCATGTTTGACTGTCAGACAAAGCGTATCCACGAATATAAGCGGCAGCTGCTGAATGTTCTTCACGTTATAACCCGCTATAACCGGATAAAGGCTAATCCGGATGGCAATTTTGCTCCGCGTACCGTTATATTTGGAGGAAAGGCTGCACCCTCTTACTATATGGCAAAATTGATCATCAAGCTTATTAATTATGTTGGGAATGTTGTGAATAATGATCCTGATGTTGGTGATCTTCTAAAAGTGGTTTTCCTCGGAAATTATAATGTTACGCTTGCTGAAATGATATTTCCCGCTTCCGATCTTTCAGAACAGATCTCTACTGCCGGTACTGAAGCTTCAGGTACTGGTAATATGAAGTATTCTCTGAACGGGGCTTTGACTATAGGTACGCTGGATGGTGCTAATATTGAGATAATGGAAGAGGTGGGGCGGGATAATATCTTTATTTTCGGTATGACGGCGGAGCAGGTCTCCGGACTGAAAAAAGCCGGCTATAATCCCTACGACTACTATTTTCATAATACTGAATTAAAGCTGGCTATTGATATGATCGGAGATGGTTCGTTTTCCAGAGAAGATCGTAATTTATTCAAACCTATAGTAGATACCATTCTTGGGCTTGATACTTATCTGCTTTTGGCGGATTACTCCTCGTATATTATGAGTCAGGACTCTGTAGATAAGCTTTATCAGCAGCCGGATGAGTGGGCGCGAACTTCAATTCTGAATACTGCTGCTATGGGGAGGTTTTCAAGTGACAGGACAATCTCGGAATATGCGCGTGAAATATGGGATATAAAGCCGGAAAAAATCAGTCGTCACAGCAGGCGTGATCTGTATTAGGCGAAATGGTAGCGGTTATGGAAAATCCTAATCTTTGGGGTCAAAATTCAGGGGTTTCTAAAGTATCAGGGGGGGCGGTTTATGCCCCGCTTGCTGAACGTATGCGCCCACGTTCGTTAGCCGAGTTTTCAGGTCAGGAACATCTGCTTGGAGAGGGTCGTATTCTACGTGGAATGATAGAGTCTGATTCGCTTGCATCGCTTATTCTGTGGGGACCGCCGGGGTGCGGAAAGACGACTCTGGCTCATATAATTGCCTCTGAAACAGAGTCGCATTTTATATTCTTTTCAGCAATTCTTGCCGGTGTTAAAGAGATTCGCGAAACTTTCAGAGAGGCTGAAAAATATGCGTCACGCGGAATTCGCACAATTTTATTTATTGATGAGATACACCGCTTTAATAAGGCACAGCAGGATGCTTTTCTCCCCTACATAGAAAAGGGTATTGTCACAATCATCGGTGCTACGACTGAAAATCCATCTTTTGAGGTTATTGCTCCGCTTTTGTCGCGCTGTCGGGTTCTTACGCTGCATCAGCTTGAGCCTGAAGCAATATCTGAACTGCTTCTGCTTGCACTTAATGATGAAGAGCGGGGTCTTGGCAGATCTTCTCTTAAGGCAACCGATGCGGCTCTGGAATACATTGCCGCTCATTCCGGCGGTGACGCACGTTCCGCTCTCAACACTCTTGAAGTTGCCGCCGCTCTTGCTTCTGACAGAGGTGCGGATCAGGTTCAGGATTGCTGCATTACTCTGGAGTCTGCCAGAGAGGCTTTGCAGAAGAAGGCGCTCCTGTATGACAAGGGTGGTGAGGAGCATTACAATGTAATCTCTGCCTTTATAAAGTCGATGCGCGCCAGCGATCCTGATGCGGCTCTATACTGGCTTGCCCGTATGCTGGAGGCTGGCGAAGATCCTCTCTTTATTCTGCGACGTATGATGATTCTGGCTTCAGAGGATATCGGGAATGCCGACCCACGCGCTCTGCAGATTGCGGTTGCGGCAATGCAGGCTTTTCAGGTTATAGGTATGCCGGAAGGTCGGATAATTATGGGGCAGGCGGTTACATATCTCTCCACTGCTCCCAAGTCAAACGCTTCTTATCTTGGTATAAACGGAGCTTTGGCGGAAGTCAGAAAAAGTGGTGCTCTTTCTGTTCCTATGCATATTCGTAACGCTCCGACAAAGTTGATGAAGGATGAGGGGTATGGCAAAGGGTATCACTACTCACACGACTTTCAGGATGGATATTCAGGGCAGGATTGTCTGCCGCAAAAACTTGCGGGTAAAAAGTTTTACGAGCCGAAGGGGTACGGCTATGAAAAGAGTATTGTTGAACGTATGGAGTGGCTTAAAAAGAGACGGGATGTCTAAAAAATTACATTTATTTTGTACTACCGGGGGATTTTAAATGAAACGACTGGCAATACTTACAAGCGGTGGTGACTGCTCAGGAATGAATGCAACGATACGGGCTGCAGCGCGAACAGCAATCGCAAATGATATAGAAATGATAGGCTACCGCAAAGGTTACGCAGGACTTCTTAAAAATGATTTTATTATCCTTAATTCGCAGGCAGTTTCCGGTACACTGCAGCGTGGCGGGACATTTCTGCAGTCTGCCCGTTCGGCAGAGTTCCGTACGGAAGATGGCAGGAAAAAGGCGCTGCAGAATCTCCTCAATGAGAGGGTTGAGGGGCTTATTGTTATAGGTGGTGATGGCTCGCTTAACGGTGCTCTTGCTCTCGACAGAATGGGTTTTCCTGTTATAGGAATACCGGCAAGCATTGATAATGATATTGCCTATACCGATATGGCGCTTGGAGTTGATACTGCCCTCAACAACATTATATATGCGGTTGACTGTATCAAGGATACAGCCAGTTCACATGATCGCGCTTTTATTGTTGAAGTAATGGGGCGTAATTCAGGATATCTTGCTTCTACGACCGCAATTGCAACCGGTGCCGAATTTGCGATAGTTCCAGAGGTGGAGCTGGATCTTAGCAAGGTGTGTCATCAGTTGCGTCAAAGATATGATGAAGGGAGAACCAACGCTCTTATAATAATGGCAGAAGGGGCTGGTCATGCACAGGAGGTTGCAGACGGTATAAAAAATGCTGTCGGGTTTGAGACCAGAGTAACGGTTTTGGGACACTATCAGCGCGGTGGAGCGCCATCTGTTTTTGATCGTCTTCTTGGAAGCCGATTCGGGATGAAGTCTGTTGAACTCCTTCTCTCCGGTACTAAGGGGGTTATGGTCGGATTGTCGGCAAACTCACTTACAACGACACTGCTTGAAATGGTTGTAAATGGTGGTCAGAAGAAGCTGAATAGCGAGCTGCTGCGTATGTCGGATATACTTGGAATCTGAAACCACATATAACTCTGCAATTTATTTCTTTATGCCGTACTTTTTGATTTTTCGGTACATGGTGACCATATTCATTCCGGCTTCGCGTGCTGCCGCGTCGATATTGCCACCATGTTTCCTTAGAAGTTCACTTAGCAGGTCTGCTTCAAAACGCTCCAGAGCGGTTGTAAATGGAACTTTATTTTCCGTATTTTCCTCTTTGTCTCCAGAAATGCCCTGCTCTGGCTGAATATCAATAAACTGCGAGAGCGTCTCTCTTGATATTGATTCACCTGATTCGATAGTCATGCAGGCTTCAATCACATTTTTCAACTGACGTATGTTTCCTGGCCATTGATAATCAGACAGAATGCGTAACGCTTCGTTTTCAAACCCTTTTATTGCTGTGGTGAATTTCTGGTTCTGCAGATGAATGAAATGAGCCGCCAGGAGCGGTATGTCGTTGCAGCGCTCCCGCAGTGGGGGGAGGTGGATATTGACAACATTCAACCTGTAATAAAGGTCCTCACGAAAAAGCCCCTGTTTTATAGCTTCTTTTAAATCCGAGTTTGTAGCTGAAAGTATTCTGACATCCACTCTGGTTGGTGTTGTGTCACCGATTCTGTTGAACTCTTTTTCCTGCAGAAATCTGAGGAGTGTTTTCTGAACATTCATCGGGAGATTGCCAACTTCATCAAGAAAAAGGGTTCCTCCGTTCGCTGCTTCCAGAAGTCCGTAACGGCTCTCTGTTGCTCCGGTGAACGCTCCCTTCTTATAACCGAACAGTTCGCTCTCCAGAAGGTTTTCAGGTAGTGCGCCACAGTTGATGGCAACAAATCTTTTCTCATGGCGTGGAGAATTATAGTGTATCGCCTGGGCAATGAGCTCCTTCCCCGTTCCTGATTCACCGGTAACAAGTATTGATGTGTCCCTTACTGCAACTTTGCTGATCCGTTCCAGTACCGATTTTAAACCGTCAGATGCACCAATAATATTATCAAAGCGGAATTTATCTTCAAGCTCTGCACGGAGTTCGCGATTTTCTTCAAGAAGTTGTCTCTGCTGTAGCGCGTTTTTGACACGATACACCAGCTCATCAGGTTCAAACGGCTTGGTCAGCATATCGTAAGCACCTTTTCTTAGTGCCTGTATTGACATATCAACTGTAGCATAAGCAGTAATCATAATGATTGGTATATCATGCTGCTTTGCTTTTATAGCTTGTAATACTTCCAGTCCGCTCATGCCCGGCATTTTTATATCACTGATAACCAGATCCCAGGCAGATGCGGTAAAATCTTCAACAGCTTTTTGCGGTGATGTGTATGAACGGGTAAAATAGCCGTTATCCTGTAGAATCTGCTCCATCATCCTGCAAAGTCCCGCTTCATTGTCAATTAGCAGGATGCGCTTTTTGTTTTCGGGCATTTATATTTCCTTCCGTTCAGTCGGCAGTATTACGGTTACATTTGTTCCAACACCTACGGTGCTATCAATTTTTATTTCACCATGATGCTGCTCGATTATCTGTTTTGTTATTGCCAACCCCAGACCGGTACCTCTTGCTTTTGTGGTATAAAACGGTTCAAATATCTTCTCAATGCTCTCAGATGGAATGCCTGATCCGCTGTCGCTGAATATTATTTTTACGTTGGCGGAGTCAACCGCTTCCGTTGTTACGGTTAAACTCCCCCCTTCAGGCATTGAGCCACCGGCATTCAGGATCAGATTTATGGCGACCTGGCGCATCTGATCGCCGTCAAGTTCAACAGCTGGGAGTCCTTTAGCGAAAATTGTATTTATTTTTATGCCTCGCATATCGGTGTGATTTGCAGCAAAGTCAATTATCTGCTGCAGCAGGTCGTTGATGTCAGTCGGTTCCAGAGTAGGGCGGGGAGTTCGCGCATAAGAGAGAAGATCCTGAACTATTTTCTTACACCGCTTGCTTTCGCGTTTTATCTCATGGATGTACTGGAAATTAGGATCGTCCTCACTCATTTTGCCTTCAATATATCCGGCGTAACCCAGAATAATTCCGAGAGGATTGTTTATCTCGTGTGCAACTCCGGATGAAAGTACCCCAAGTGAAGCCATTTTACCCTGTTGCGCAAGATTAGATTCGATCTCTTTGTTGCGTTGAATTATATCAGTCATACGATTAAAAGCGCTTGCCATTTCTGCAAGTTCATCTTCGCCGCTGACATCCATTCGTTCATCGAGATTGCCCCGTTTAACCTTTTTAATTACCGACATCATATGTGTGATAGGGAGGGTGAATATTGTGGATGCTCTGAAAACCAGTGCGGTTGCCGAAACACCGACAACAAACACAAGAAGGAGCATAATCAGCAGAATATGTGTCTTGATTTTGTTCGCTTCCTGATAGAATTCATCTTCGTATGACCCGACTGCCACAATCCAGTCCCACGGTTCAAAGTAATCGTATCTTACAATTTTCATCCGTGCGGTTCTGTCGCTGCGGTTTTTCCATGGATAACGTATCCACCCTCTTTTGTTGGTACACATCTCCTTTATGAAGCTGTTTCCATCAAGGTCTTTTGAGTCTATAAGGTTCTTACCTTCTGAATCAGGGTGGATGGTAAAAGTACCTTTACTGTTCATGCAGTATATGTAACCACTTGCCCCTACTTTTTTCCCTCTGATACTCTCTTTTAATTTCTCAAAAGCCTGAAACTCAAAAACGGCGTCCCTGAAAGTTTCATCGGTGTAGCTACCGGCTGCAATTATCCAGTCCCATTCCCGAAAATACTTATAGGCAACTACTTTGGTGCGAGCTTTTCTGTCTCCAAGTACCGCGTTGCGCCATGGATAGGTAATGAATAAGGTCTCTCCGGCTCTGCTGGCTTTGGCGGCGGCGCACATTTCACGTATGAAATAACGACCGTTTTCGTCACGTTCATCAAAAACATTTTCACCTTCACGGGCAATGTGAGCTTGAAGCACACCACGGCTAGTCATCGCATATATGTAACCGCTTTCTCCGACATTTATTTTTCTGAGTGCTTTTTTAGCTTCATTCTGAGCTGTTTTAAGATCAATTTTACCCTGTGCGTGCAGGTTCTGCTCTGTTGCTACAAGGTTGTATGAGAGTGCCGTCAAGGTTGCCAGTTCGTTATTCAGATGCTGTGATTTATCCTGTTTGTAAACCTGAAATTGCTGATAGTGCGAATTTAGAAGGTCTATGCAAAATGAGGACATATGTTGCAGATCATCTTTACTGGTTTTTGTTATGCCAAGATATGCCTGCTGATTTGCAATTAATCCGATTGCTGCAGCAACTATAAAAATAGGTGTGATTACCAGCGGCAGAACAAGAGTCAGAAGTTTTCCGCGAAGTTTTAGTTTGTTTAGAAATGAATTCATAAGACCCTGAATTTGAAATTTGCGTCTGCCTGCTGTTTCGGTTTATAAGGTAAGTCTGAATTAAATGCAACTGTGTCAGGTTATGATTATTAATGATTTAACAAATTCAACATCATAAGGAGCTTAATAAATGTCTAAAAAACGTGTTGTTATTGCAGGCATGGGCTTTGGAGGGTTGAGTGCAGCAAAAGCTCTTGCCGGAAGTGATGTTGAACTGACCATGATGGATCGTAATAATTACCATCTGTTTCAACCGCTTCTTTATCAGGTTGCTACAGCAGGGCTTGAAGAGGAGGCGATTGCATACCCTATTCGTGCTCTGACTCGAAACTGGAAAAGTGCAACTTTCCTGCTGTCTGATATCAGCGGTGTCGATCTTGACAGTAAACTGGTTATAACAGACGCAGGTGAAGTGCCGTACGACTATCTGATTGTTGCGGCAGGGAGTCGTACTAACTTTTTCGGGTTGCAGAGCGTAGCAAAATACGCATTTGATCTGAAGCGCCTTGACCAGGCTGAAGATATGCGTAATCACATACTGCTTATGTTTGAAGAAGCTTCAAGGGAGCCGGACAGCGAAAAGAGATCGGCTCTGCTAACATTTGTGATCGTCGGAGGTGGTCCAACCGGAGTTGAGTTTGCCGGAGCTTTGCGGGAATTGATCGTTTATGTGCTGTCTCAGGATTACCCTTTAATTTCTCTCTCTGAAACCAGAATTATTCTGGTGGAGGCAGCTGATTCTATTCTGACCGCAATGCCGGAAAAACTGAGGAATTACGCTCACAAAAAGCTGGTCGCCATGGGTGTGGAAGTGATGCTTGAAACAAGGGTCGTAGGAGCATCGGGAGAATCAGTTGAGCTGTACGGAGGAGATTTGATCACTTCACACACACTTCTCTGGTCTGCCGGCGTTGCTGCCGCTCAGCTGGATGTAAAGCCTCAAGTTGAACGGGGAGCTGCAGGTAGGATAGTCGTTCAACCGGATCTTACTATCAAGGGTTATCCTGATGTTTTTATAGTTGGTGATATGGGGTGTTGTATGTCGGGAGGTTTACCGCTCCCGATGATGGCACCGGTGGCAAGCCAGCAGGGTGCTTATGCTGCCGGAGCGCTTCTTAAACGTCTGCATGGTGATGAGCCGGAGCCATTTCACTATTTTGATAAGGGGGCAATGGCAACAATTGGTAGAAGCTCTGCAGTGGCAACCGCTGCAGGTTTTAATCTAAGCGGCTACATTGCCTGGGCTGCCTGGTTGCTCCTTCATCTGTACTACCTGATAGGATTTCGCAACAGGCTGGTTGTAATGATGAACTGGACTTATGCATACTGGTTTCAGGAACGTCAGGTGAGGCTTATTACAGCAAAAAAACGCCGGGCAGCTCTGATACAGTAGCAGGAATTACTTAGCCTTGACTTTTAAAGAGTGAATCTCGTATTGTTATGGCATTAATGGGGCTGTTTTCGGAGATATATTGAAGGCTTTCGTCGTAATACCAACCTATAACGAAAAAGATAATGTAAAAACATTGACAAGCGCTGTTCTTGCCCAGCATCCTGATATTCATATTCTTTTTGTGGATGACAACTCCCCTGACGGTACCGGTTTAATAATTGACCGGCTTGTCGCCGAAAACGAGCGGGTTCATGTTTTGCATCGGACTGGAAAGCTTGGTCTCGGCTCTGCTTACCGTGAGGGTTTTAAGGCAGCTCTTTCCATGGAAGCTGATTATCTGCTGGAGATGGATGCGGACTTTTCGCATGATCCGACAATGCTCCCCATGTTCCTTTCATCAATGAAAGAGAGCGACCTCGTAATAGGTTCCCGTTACCTGAATGGTGTAAGTGTTGTTAACTGGCCGATAAGAAGGTTAATGCTCAGTTATTTCGCGAGTGCCTATACCAGATGGGTTACCGGACTGGAGCTTCGTGACTGTACAAGCGGCTTCAAATGTTTTCGTAGTTCAGTTATAAAGGCTATTGATCTGACCCGTGTAACTTCTGACGGTTATTCATTCCAGATAGAGATGAATTACCTTTGCAAACAGAAAGGTTTTTGTATCTCCGAGATACCGATAATTTTTATTGATCGTCATGCAGGTACTTCCAAAATGTCCGGTGCGATTGTTCGTGAGGCGGTTTTTATGGTTTGGAAGTTGCGTCTGTCGACTATTTATTCGAAGCTTACAGGTAGGTAGATAGAGTTATTATGTTATCTGATATTTGGGGGGTTCTCCTTATAACCGGACTAATCGGGTGGTTGTTTTCCTCTATTATGCTTATGCTTAAAGCATTTCCGCAAAAAGATCTCTTTTTGCCGTCAGTTGCTGCAAAATGGGGTGCTGCTGCGGCTGTTTCTTATTTTATATGGATCGCTGGTATGTTAAATGCTTGAGAATATCAGTTATTTTATTCGGTTTATTCATGGTAAATCGGGCATAATTTTTTATGCTGCTGTTTTGTGTATGTTTGTTGCCGGATGCAGTACTGCCAGACTTAATGAAGCTGCGTGGCAGGATAAGAACCTGACTGCCGTCTGGCCACCTCCACCCGAGGAGGGTCGGATAAAGATCCTTAAGGTGATACAGGGGGCTAAGGATGTTTTGGGTGCCTCATCAGGTCTTACAAAAAAGATATTTGATTATGTAACCGGAAACAAGGAAGAGTATATAGACTTTTACACTCCGCAGTGTATTGCCGCTGACGGGAACGGTCTTATTTATGTGGCGGATCCCTCAGTCGGGCTTGTGCACAGATACAGTATGGCAGATAAGAGTGTAGATTATATTTTTCAGGCTGGTGAAAAAAGACTTCTAAACCCAGTTGGTGTTGCACTTGATAACGATAATAATCTGTATATAAGTGATTCACAGATCGCTGCGATATTCAAATTCGCCCCGAATGGCGATTTTATAAGCCAACTTGATAGCAGTGCCAAACTGCAGCGTCCCGCTGGAATAGGGATAAGAAGTAACGGGGATCTCCTTGTAGCTGACCCTGTGGCTAACAAGGTTTTTATTTTCGGGAGAGATGATAAGTTCAAAGGCGAGCTTGCAGGGGGTGATTTTTCGGAATCATTCAACAGACCGACATATCTGACAGTTGATAAACAGGATAATGTTTATGTAACGGATACCATGAACTTCACTGTTAGAGTGTTTGATTCAAACAACAGATATATAAGGAGTCAGGGGCAGCTGGGTGATGTGCCGGGCTCTTTTGCCCGTCCAAAGGGGGTTGCGCTTGATGGTGACGGTAACCTTTATGTGATTGATTCTGTTTTCGGCAACTTCCAGATTTTTGATCAGAAAGGGCAGCTTCTGCTCTACGTTGGACAGGAGGGCTCTTACCCCGGTGAGTTTATGCTGCCCAGTGGAATTTTCATAGACAGGAATGACAGAATTTATATTTCGGACACTTTTAATCACCGTATTCAGATTTATCAGTATCTGAAAAAGAAGGTAAACTAAATGGAATTTCTTGTTAAAATTATAAGAATAACGATTGCAACAGCTCTGATTGTTGCCCCTTCTGCTTATCAGGCTGCTGCAGCGGGTCCAAAGGTATCCCAATACTCGGTAACCGGCAACAAGCATAATCTTTCTGCGAAAGCCTGGGATGGTGCTGCAATCAAGGGTAACACAAGTGCATACAGATCTACGGATGATGAAGCAGGAAACCCTAAAGGTCAGCAGATCTGTATTTTCTGTCATACTCCGCACAACGCTAATGTTGTTGGACAGGCACCGCTCTGGAATAGAAAGTTCTCTTCGGAGGTGTTTCAGAGATATTCTACGGATACTTTACAGATCAGAAAAATATCTGAAGCTCAGTACGCTGTCGGTGCTCAGCCTAATGGATCATCGAAGCTCTGTTTGAGCTGCCATGATGGAGTTTCAAGGTTGGGTGAGGTGAATAACGGGGGTGAGATAACAATGATGTCAGGATATGAGGTGATAACCGGAATCGCCTCGTTCAAGTCTGATACAAACAAAATGAAGACCGGACATCATCCGGTATCTTTCGTTTATAATGATGCTGTGAGAAATGCGATTCAAGCATCCAAACTACCGGCAACAGTATTTACATTCCCGCCTACTCTGACAGAGGTGAAGCTTGATAAAGAGAGTCGTATGCAGTGTACTACCTGCCATGACCCGCACCAGAATCAGTCAGATGATAATGCTTGTTATCTCTCGCCTACGGGGTCGTGTGATGCTACATATACTAGAAAAATTGCCCCATTTTGGGTTTATAACATAAATGCCGCTAGTACCGCTGCGCAGGATCAGCAGGCAGTCTGTACGTCATGCCACCCGATGACGCTGCTTTCTCCCGCTTTTACTCCCCCCTGGCCATAGCCATGGTCTTTTATGTATGAAAGGAGATTTATGTTTTTTAAATTTATATATAGTCTAACTTTTGTCACTGTATTACTTTACGCTTCACTGCTGTTTGCAGCAAATGAAACTCCTATCCATCTTGACAAAAAGAATATGCGTGACGGCTGTGCATCCTGCCACATGGGGTTTAATTTTTCTGACGGTGGAGGAGCTTACCGCTGTGTCAGCTGTCACGGTTCTTCCAACTTTCAGGCAGGGTATGTGACTCAAGGTGTTCAGTTAAAGGATATAACCAAAGATTTCTCCAAAAATTATCGTCATCCCGTTTTTGACAAGAAGGGGCAGCATTCAGCTCGTGAAGTGCTCCCTGAAATTGATCCATCTGTTGAACGCCACGTTACTTGTGCTGATTGCCATAGTCCTCATTTTGTCTCTGCCAGTAATCCCTATGCCGGTATAAGCGGTAAAAAAGTTGGTAACCTCGTTACGCAGATTACTAAAGAGTATGAACTCTGCTATCTTTGTCACTCGGACAGTGCGAACCTCCCGGTTAAATCAACAAACAAGAGGATTGAGTTCTCCACAAATAACCCATCGTTTCACCCTGTTGAAGGCGAAGGTAAAAATCAGGCGGTTATCAGTCTTATAAGACCATATCGGGAAAAGAAGAGTTCTGCCGGTGATGTTTCAGTACTTAAATGTGCTGACTGCCACTCCAGCGATGAGCCGGGAGCTGCCCGCGGACCGCACGGTTCAAAATATCAGGGTTTGCTCACAGACAATTATTCAATTGAAGATAATGCAGCTGAAAGTGACTTTGCTTATGCTATCTGCTACAGATGCCATAAAAGAGCGAGTATTCTCGGTAATGAAAGTTTTACAGCACACTCCCGTCACATAACAGGTGAGAGAGGTTTTAAAGGGGGAGGGACATCCTGTTACACCTGCCACTCTTCGCATGGCAGCGTTGAAAATCGCTATCTGATCCGTTTCAACCGCGATTATGTAACTGAAAGTTCAACCGGAAAATTGAAATTTGTAGAAAAGGGGACCTACACTTTCCATGGCGAGTGCTGGCTCTCATGTCATGGTGTTGATCACAACCCTAAAACTTACTGATTGGTGTTGATAAAATGCATATAAAATTTTTAAATTCAATTTATACGGCACTGTTTATTATACTTGTCTCTGTGGCAGCATCAAAAGCTGAAGATAGCAGATTCTCCCCTCACTCTGAGAACGGTGACTGTACTGTTTGTCACGTTGCTACGCCTGAGAAACTAAACAGCTGGTTTGCATTTGGCTCAACAAAGAGAGAGATGAAATTTGACCTGGATAAAATCTGTCTCGGCTGTCATTTGATTGAACCTGAAGAGCCCGGAACTCTGGGTGTAGGTAAAGGTCATGCGACAGGTAAAAAACCATCTTATAATTTCAAGAACCTCCCGCTTGAGAGTGATGGAACAATCAACTGTGCAACTACCTGTCACAATCTTCATGTTTCAAAAGATGATAATCCTCAGCTGTATCAGAATCGCCTGAGGATGAACTCTAACGAGCTTTGTGTCTCTTGTCATAAAATTTAACCATTTTACTCTTTTCGGAGCTCAAGTAAATAATGACCATAGACCTCCTGTCTGTGGTTTTTTATTTTATTATTTTACTCCCTATGGTATCTAATCAAGGTTATGGCACTCTTCTCCTGTAAACTTGGCTCGTCAGACGGTAAGATCCTCAGTAGAGATTTTGAGGCTGCAGATAGCGGTGTTTTGCGAAAAAATCTTGAGGATCAGGGTTTTTTTGTTTTTGAGGTTAAAAAAAAGTCATTCCAGTTTCTTTTTGACAAGGGTCTTAGCCGTAGAAAACTTGATAATAAAGCTCTTCTTACGTTTAATCAGGAGATGCTTGTTTTGATAAAAGCCGGTATGCCGATCATGCAGGTTCTGGACGCTATTCTGGAACGTCATGATTCAGGAGCTTTGTACGAGGTGATGGTGCAGGTTCGCGAAGATGTCAAAGCCGGTGCGGCACTCTCCGTGGCGATGGAAAAACATGGTAGAGCTTTTCCATATCTTTACGTGGCATCAATCCGTGCAGGTGAACGAACCGGAGATCTTCCACAGACAATTCGCCGATATATACAGTATTTGAAACGGGTAGGGGCGTTGAGGAAGAAGATTGTAGCGGCTGTTTTCTACCCATCCATTCTTGTTGTTTTTGCTCTGCTGGCTATTACACTTCTTCTGGTATATGTTGTTCCCACCTTTAGTCAGGTGTACTCTGATGCAGGTTCTCAACTCCCTGCACTTACACAGCTTCTAATTACTTTTACATCACTTCTCAGGCGTTATATTCTTTTAGTTGTAATTATCGGTATGGTTTCTCTCTCTGCTTTCAGGTCATGGAAGAGAACCGAAGCCGGTAGATATGCATTTGATCGTTTTATACTGAGAGTTCCTATAGTCGGTGAAATCTTCAATAAATACGCTGTAGCAGCTTTTGCAAGAACTCTGGCGACAGTTCTTGGGAGTGGTATTCCTATTATAGAGTCACTTCGTATGTCAATCGGTACATTGAACAATGTCTTTATGGAAAAACGGCTCTTTGAAGCTGTGCGTTTCATTGAAGAGGGTGGAAGACTCTCTGTCGCACTTGAACGAATAAACATTATGCCGCCACTTGCGCTGCGTATGCTTGGTGTGGGCGAGACAACCGGTTCGCTCGAAGATATGCTTATGGATATTTCAAACTACCTTGAAGATGAGCTTGAAGAGCGTATGCATCTTCTTACAACTGCAATTGAACCAGCCATTATGCTTGTAATGGGGGTTGTGATAGGTGTAATAATCATTGCCATGTATCTTCCGATTTTTAAAATTGCAGGAACGGTAGGTTAGGATTTCAATGCAATCTTTCAAAAGAAAAAATATAGGCAATATTCTGATTGAGCTTGGATTTCTTGACCCGGATCAGATGCCGATAATTATTGAAAAACTCTCTTCCACACGTCAGCGTTTTGGTGAAATTGCAATTCACGAAGGATTGGTTACTGAAGAGAATATGGCTTGTGCTTTGGCAGTACAGTTCGGGCTTGAATATATTGATCTGAGAAATTTCAAAATGAATTCAGATCTGCTGAATCAGCTCCCCCCGGATGCGATATACCGTTTTCATTTCGTACCTCTGGACATTATGCCGGATCGTATAATCGTAGCTGTTTCAGACCCGACTGACGTTGTTAAGCTGGATGAACTGGAGCTGCTGCTTGATCGGCAGGTACAGATCCGCATAGCGTCTGATTCTGCTATAGCTGCTGTTACGAAGGCTGGTGAGGGTACACGGCGGGTGCTTCGTGATGTTTCAGAAGACTTTATGCTGCAGCTTGTCAAAGAGACGGATCGTGGTGAAGAGGTGTTATCGGTTGAAACACTATCGGAAGATACAAGTCCGATAATAAAGCTGATTAATACTACAATATTAGATGCTTTAGGTCGCAGGGCAAGCGATATTCATATAGAGACAGGTATTGATGGTGTCGATATAAAATACCGCATTGATGGGGTGCTGTATAAAGCGAATGAAACTATTGATCATCATTTTCAGTCGCCAATAATTTCAAGACTTAAAGTAATGAGTGAACTTGATATTTCCGAACGTCGCATTCCTCAGGATGGTCGCTTTAAAATCCGTTTCGGTGAGAAGTCTATTGATTTCCGCGTATCAATAATGCCCAGTTCTCTTGGAGAGGATGCTGTCATCCGTATTCTTGACAAAGAGAGTATTGCCAGTGATTTAAAGGGACTCACTCTGGAAAATCTTGGAGTCAGCGAACGTGAAATTAAACGTATCAGAAAAAAAATCCGTGAGCCTTATGGTATGGTTCTGGTTACAGGGCCGACAGGGTCAGGCAAAACTACAACTCTTTACGCCGCATTAACAGAGATTCATACAGGTGAGGATAAAATTATCACCATTGAAGATCCGGTTGAGTATATGCTTCGCGGAGTGCTGCAGATTCCGGTAAACGAGAAAAAAGGGCTGACTTTTGCCAAGGGACTCCGCTCTATTCTCCGGCACGATCCAGACAAGATTATGGTTGGTGAAATTCGCGATTCGGAAACCGCCCAGATTGCGGTTCAGTCTGCGCTTACCGGTCACTTGGTTTTTACGACTGTTCATGCTAACAATGTCTTTGACGTTATAGGGCGCTTTATCCACATGGGTATTGATCCATATAATTTTGTCTCCTGTCTTAACTGTGTTCTGGCTCAAAGATTGATAAGAAAAGTCTGTATCTCCTGTCGCCGTCCGGTCACATATACAGACGAGGAGCTTATTGAGGGTGGAGTTGACCCCGGGCGTTTTCGCGGAATGACACTTTATGAGTCACATGGATGCGACGAATGCCATGGAACCGGATATCGTGGTCGTGTTGCTATTGTTGAACTTCTTGAACTGAACGATCAGATTCGTGATCTGATTATTGCAAAAGTCCCGGCAACCCAGCTTAAAAACGCTGCGCGTGAGGCTGGAGTTATGTTTTTAAGAGATTCTGCTGAGGAGAAATTTGCCGCGGGCATAACAACACTCAAGGAGATAAACCGCGTTACATTTGTTGAGTGACCGGAACGGGTTAAACTATGCTGTTTTCCAGTAATACAATTGGAGTTGAAATAAGCCAGCAGGGGGTCACCTGCGCCTTGACCGGCGGCACCCCTGCTTCTCCCCGTGTGGAGCGGGTAGGGTACGCCCCTTTAGCACCTAAAACCCTTCATTTCTCGTTGCGTGAGCCAAACATTCTTGAGCCTGAAAACTTTGTTGCATCGTTGCAGTCTTCTTATAATCTACTTAACAGCAGGGCTGAACGGGTTGCAGTTTCTCTCCCTGACTCTGTCTGCAAAATCATGTTGTTTGATCTTGATAGCCGCTTCAAAAGCAGATCTGAAGCTCTTGACCTTATACGCTGGAAACTAAAGAAAAGCATCCCGCTTGAAACTGCCGATACGCATCTGGACTATCAGCAGGTTGCTGTCAGGGAAAACGGAGATCTGGCACTTTTAGTTGCAATTGCTTCCCGTACAGTTATCTCACAATACGAAGATCTGATAGTTAAGGCAAAACTTTCACCCGCCAGAATTGATTGCAATACATTCAACATCTGCCGGCTGTTTGATCGTAGAATCTCGCTCCAGGAAGATTGTATTCTGGTCTCTTTTTACGGCAGTACACTATCCGTAGTAGCTTTTGTAGACGGCACTCCAGAATTTATCCGGAGCAAAGAGCTGTATGATACACACCCTTCTGATAGTCGTTTCTATATGGAAATAAACAGCTCAATACTTGTATATAAAGAACGTTTTCCCGAAAGATCCGTGCGAACAGTTTTCTTTATCGCCCAGCCTGAAGCTGTGCAGGGGATTAAGGAGATGCTGCTTGAGGCAACCGGATTAACAGCCGTTCTGCTTGAGACAAAGGGTGTTGTAGCCCCCGGTAACTCCGCTCCGGCTGATCAGTCAAGGCTCTTTTCATGTACGGCTGCAATCGGTGCAGCCTTGAGGCATTCCTGATGCGCTATACAATAAATCTCTCTACACGCACCTATATTGACCATAAATTAATAAACAGAGTTGCAGGTTTTTTAACTGTTCTTCTTCTTGTTGCGTTTTGCTGGAATGTAGTTAGTGTCTCATCAGGCATGGGCGAAGAGAGTCGATTAAAGAGTGAAATTAAAACAATGCAGAGCAGTATTGAATTGAAACCAGTAGGTGTCTCTGAGAGTCAGGTAGCTCTTCAAAAAGAAGATGTAAGATTTTACAATGAGATAATTATGCGTAAAACCGCTGACTGGGTGGGAAAACTGGAAATGCTTGAGAATGTAACCCCGGAAGGTATTTCTTTATCATCCTTTGCGCCTGCTAAAAAAGATGAGGAGTGGAAGCTGGATGGGTATGCCAAATCTTTCAAAACTCTGCAGCAGTATCTTGAAAAACTGGAAAGTTCGAAGAGCTTCACAAATGTTCTGCTTATTTCACACAAAAACATGGAATCAGATACAAAAATAAAAGTTGTTCAGTTTACTATTTCCTGCATGGTAACTAATTAATGAAACAGTACCTTTTAGAAATACTGCTTCAGAAACGCCGATTGTTGGGCGTTCTTATCTCGCTGATTGTGCTGAATATTGCACTTCTTGTTTTCCAATCTCTCTACCAGATGCCCGCTCTTGCAGAACTGCAGACAAAATGGAGTGATGTGCGAAGAACAGCTGCAGTTGCCGGAAAACAGGATGCCGCGGCGTTACATAAAAAAGCATCTGAAGATCTGCTGCGACTGCAGTCTGCGATCCCAGAAAGAAGGGAATTTGCAGGAGTTCTGAGCAAGCTTTATGAATCAGCCTCCGAAAATGCTGTGCAGGTCGGTACATTTAGCTATAAACCGGTACAGATAAAAAATAAACCATTACTATCTTATGAGCTATCTGTTGCAGTCAGTGGCAGCTATGCAGCGGTGAAAAGTTACCTTTCCGACCTTCAGAGCAGTCCTGAATTAATGGTGGTTGATTCAGTCTCATTTTCAAACAGTGATGTTTACACAGAAAATGTAGTTATGAATTTAAAAATTACGGTTTATCTCAGGGGGGCGTATGAATCGTAAACGCTTGATTCTCTTCGTCCTTCTTGTCGTCCTTGCCGGGACGGTGCTCTGGAGCTATATTTCAATACCCCGCTATAAAACTGTGAATGATTTACCCTCAGTTACCACAAAGAAGAGTGTGAAAAAATCGAAGACGGAAGTGGTGTCATCTCCGGAAGAGACTGATGATGGAACCAGATTGAAAATTGATATGCTGACCAAAAAACCGGTCGAGTTTAAGGGGTATCGCCGTAATATATTCAAATCTCTCTTTGCTGAAGAGCAAAAACAGCCTGAGAAAAAAACAGTTCAGGCTAAGCCTGCAGTTGTTAAGAGAGAACCGTCAGCTGCGGTTCTACCTATAGTTGTACAGCCGGAGGCAGCCCCATTGGCACGTTTCACTTTTCTCGGATTTCTTAAAAAAGGATCTGTTAAAACTGTTTTCCTGGCAAAGGATAAAGATATACTGCTAGTTAAGAAAGGGGATAAAGTTGCTTTGCGGTACGAAGCAACCGAGATCTCGGATAAATCCCTTACTCTTACAGTAACCGATACCGGTGATGAGATTATTATTCCTCTGGTTGAAAACAAACCGCTTTTAACACCCAGGTAACCAATATTTTTACAAGGAGACGCACTGAATGCGCTACCTGAACGCAACTTCACATATTGCCTCACTGCTGATTATATGTCTCATTTCTGCTTGCGCCTCGACAGCAACCAAATCTTTCGAGGCTGCTGAAAAACTCGAAAGAGAGGGTAAGTTTGAGGAGGCGATGTATAGTTATGCGGAGTCTTTTAAAAGTGACCCCACCGTTAATGAAACTCGTATCCGTTTTTTAAAAAACAGACAGAAAGCAGCTGATCAGCATTTTAAGCAGGGTTTAGCATTAGCTGAAAAAGGTAACCACGTTGATGCGTTAGCAGAATTTCAGGCTGCTGAAGGTATAGATTCAACTCAGGGACGTTTCAGGCAGCGGATAGAAATTGAAACCAGAAACAGAGATGCTCAACTGGCTTTCCAGGAGGGGCGTGGTTTTGAAAAGGGTAATAAACTTAAAGATGCCCACAGACAGTATTTGAAAGCCGTAACGCTACTCCCTAAAAACAGTGAGTATCAGGCAGCTCTTGAGCGGATAATAGAGATGCGTAAGAGCAAGCTTGATGGTTATGAACTTCGTCTTAAATCAGATAAACCAATAACTCTAAAATTTAAAGATGCCAAGCTTAAGGATATTTTTAATATTGTTACGCAGCTATCCGGGATCACTTTTGTTTTTGACGATGGAATAAAGGATTCCCCTGTTTCTATCTTTATTGAGAACGCTTCGTTTCAGCAGGTAATGGATCTACTTACAAATATGAACAAGCTTGGTGCAAAGAATCTGAATGAATCAACCATGTTGCTGTTCATGGATACGCCGGATAAAAACAAACAGTATGATGATATGGTACTGAGAACTTTCCATCTGAACTATATGGAGGCGAAAAAGGCAATCAATCTTATCCGTACAATGATTCAGGTTCGCAAGGCGTATGTAAATGAAGAGTCTAACTCAATTGTAGTAAGGGACACTGAAGATGTGGTCAACGTAGTGGAAAAAATTCTTGATGCCAATGACCTGCCTGAGGCGGAGGTTGTTCTTGATGTCGAGGTTATAGAAGTAAGTGATAAAAATGCTGAAAATATCGGTTTGCTTTTGAGTAACTATAATGTCCAGTTGGGGGCTTTCTCGCCTGAGAATAAACTCCTTTCAACCTCACTTTCCGGTGCAACTGCTACCGTTGCCGCCGGCTCAACTACTGTAACTACCGGCGGCGGAGATATTTCCAATCTCGTACGCGCCTTTACCATTAAGGATTTTGGAGGGTATGTTACTGTTCCGAATGCAACTTTCAACCTCGGTAAAACGCTCGCCAAGGGGGAGGTTCTTTCAAATCCTAAAATTCGTGTAAAAAATAAGGAGAAAGCAAAGTTTAATGTTGGAACAAGAGTCCCTATAACTACAACAACAATGAACGGTGTTCAATCTCAGGTAAATGTGCAGTACGTGGACGTCGGTGTTAAAGTCAACGCGGAACCGACAATCCAGATGAATAATGAGATTTCAATAAAGCTTAATCTTGAGGTCAGCTCAATTCTAACGAAAGAAAAGGTCGGTGCTGACGGTTTAACAACTGTAGTTACTATTGGTACTAGAAATATAGAAACTGTACTAAGTCTGAAAGATAACGAGACAAGTATTATTGGTGGACTTATTCAAAGAACCGACAGCAATGATAAAACCAAGCTCTTTCTTTTGAGCGACATACCTCTTATTGGACCGTTGTTTACCAATTCAAATTCATCAAAAGATAAAACAGAACTTATGTTGGCGATAACCCCCCGCCTGATAAGAGGTGTGCCGGTACCGCTTCCTGAACTGGCATCTTTTGATTCGGGGAAAGAAGACCGTCCATCTATTGCGAGACCAATGTCATCTTTTGACCTTGAACCGGTATTTGAAGAGGAGGTTAAACAGAAAGATGCTGACAAGAGGGTGACAGTTCCTAAGCCTGTAACACAAAAACCGGCTCAACCATCTGCAACAGCTGCAGATGTTAAAAAGCCCACGGAAGGTGTACAGTCTGCTCAGCCTGTGCAAGCGGGACAAACAGGAAAACCAGCACAACCAGCACAACCAGCACAACCAGCACAACCAGTTGTAACGGTAACCCCACTTCCGGTTCCACCAGCCACAGTTGTAGATCCGGCTGATGCGCTGATTCCAACTAAGGCTCCGGTTAAACGCAGTCTGTTGCAAATTGAAGCCCCATCTTCAGCTGCGGTAGGACAGCAGTTTAAGTTGGAGGTCAAAATAAGTGATGTTAAGGATCTCTCGAAAGCTCCATTTGTACTCAGTTATGATCCTATTTTTGTAGATTTTGTTTCGATAACGGAAGGAGCTTTATTGAAAGATGGCGGTAAACCGACAACATTCAGCGGTAAGCCTGATACTGCTGCCGGAACAGTAACCGTATCGCTTGTTCGCGCTCCGGGAGATAGCGGAGTGTCCGGGTCTGGGACGCTTGCCACTATTTCGTTCAGAGCAAAAAACCAGGGTCAGGCGAGTTTTGCTTTCAGAAGTGCGGCTTTTGTTTCAGCGTATGGCGCAGCGCTTAATATTCTTCCATTCAGCACGGCGGTGGAAATTCGGTAATGATAATTATCAGGAATCAGAATGGGTTCACATACATTTTGGCTCTTACAATTGTGATAATAATGGGGATAATGCTTGGTATGGTTGGGCAGTCATGGAAAACTATCAAACAGCGTGAGCGTGAGAAAGAGCTTCTTTTCAGGGGTAGCCAGATTAAGGAGGCGATCGAGAACTGGTATAATCCAAAATATACTGTTCCCGGTATCCCTGCAAAAGCAAGGCATCCTCTTATGGATTTGAAAGATCTTCTTCAAGACCCTTATTCACTTTCCAAACTGAAATTTATACCACACAATTACGCTGCCGAGCTTGATGATACTGATCCTAAATGTGCGCCTGACTGTCCGAAAATAAAAATTTATCAGGATCCCATGACCGGTAAAGAGTGGACCGTTATAAGAGGTGCGTACGATCAGACAAAGGGTGCTGTTCCAGCACCTGCAGGGACGCAGAGCGGTGGTATAATAGGCGTTGCAAGCAAGAGTAAGGAAAAGCCATTCAGGACAGACTTTAAAAATACCGCCCTTGAAAAAATTATTTCGCTTGTCAGTGCTACAGTTCCTGAGACACCGGTAGTTAAGAATGCACTCCCTGCAATTGCAGAACCGGGTGTCTCGCTTGCTGTGACCGACAAGGAGACTTCTTCTGCTGATGCTAATAAGGGTACATACAGCGAATGGCAGTTTATTGCGGATAAGGATAACGATCATACCAAGTTGTACAGGGCTTATCATGAAGGCTGGTGATCGAATTATACCGGTATTGAAATCAGAGGAAACGCCTTGAAACTGTTAAGGAGTTGCAGGGGTATTTCCCTGGTTGAACTGGTTGTAAGTATAATTATTATCGGTATCCTCGCGGCAGGAGTGTTACCGCTAATTCGGAATACGGCAGTACGCTCAAAAGAGATTGAATTGAAACGGAACCTTCGCATAATTCGTATAGCACTTGATGATTACCGTAAAACATTTGACAAGACTCCAGATGGTCCTTTGAAAACCGGAAACGGATACCCTGAAAAGCTTCAGGATCTTGTCGAGGGGCATGATTTTGGTGATGTGAATATCGGTACAGTAAAGTTTCTGAGAAGGCCGGTACTTAATCCTCTCAACCCTGACAGCTCCAAAGATGATGAAAAGTGGGGTTGGGAGCTTCGTTGTTATAGTGACGAGCCGGATTCGTCGACTTGGTGCGGTGACGATGTTTACGATGTGTTTGCACCACAGGATGGTACTGCAATGGATGGCACTAAGTATAATGAATGGTAACTGCGTGAATAACTTATCAGATTGTAAAAAAACAGAGCCCGGACTCACCATAGATAACAGTTCTGCAGTTGGGAATTCTGTTCGATTAAAACGTGATAGTCGCGGTTTTACTTTGATTGAGCTCATGATTGTAGTTTCAATCATCGGTATTCTTGCCGCAATCGCTGTGCCAAACTATAAGTGGGGTATCATAAAGGCAAGAGAAGCGGTTTTGCGGGAAACCCTTTACAATTTCAGAAATGTTATTGATCAATTCTATGCAGATCAGGGTAAATACCCTGATGCTATTGGTGAAATAGTTACCAGAGGGTATATGAGGGAGATTCCAAAAGATCCGTTTACCGGGAATAACGAATCTTGGGTTACCGAGGAGCCCCCACCATCACCCACTGATTCAGCTTCGGGCGGTTTTGGTGCTGGCGGAGAATCGGCGGAAATCGGAAATGTGTATGATGTTAAAAGCGGTTCTGACAAGGTTAGCCCTACTACAAATACGCCTTATAGAGAGTGGTAGTTAAATGATTCAGCTGCACAATGTGTCGTTAGCCTATCAACAGGATGCTTCTGCGCTAAATAATATCGATCTCAAAATCGCCAAGGGTGAATTTGTTTTTCTAACCGGTCCTTCCGGAGCCGGTAAGACAACCCTCCTACGTCTGCTCTACGGTGCGCTTACCCCAAATCGCGGTCAGGTTCTGATCGATGGCAAAAATATTACGCGCATGACACAATCCCAGATTCCAATTCTGCGACGTTCAGTCGGAGTAGTTTTCCAGGATTTTAAGTTGCTTCATAACAGGACTGTTTTTGAAAATGTTGCTATAACACTGGAAGTTCTCGGGTGGGGCAGGACGGATATTGGAAAAAAGACGATGCACATTCTGAAGCAGATGGGGATTGAATCGAAATATAATCTCCTAACCCAGCGGCTTTCAGGGGGTGAGCAGCAGAGGGTTGCGTTGGCGCGCGCGTTGGTTAACGATCCTAAAATACTTCTTGCAGATGAGCCGACAGGTAACCTTGATGATGCGAATAAAAATCAGATTCTGAATATTTTTAAAGAAGCGAATATAAGAGGAACGACTGTTGTGGTGGCAACACACGACCGTCGGTTGATAGATCAGAGTCATAAGCGTCTTGTGACTTTAAGTAAAGGGGAAATAGTTGAACAAGTGGAAAAAGAAATCCCCGACGACGAACAAGCCATATAAGCGTCCAACACTTACGGGTGATGGCTTTGGAGGCAGAGCAGGTTTCTTTCTGGCTCGTGCGCTGACCAATATTCGTCAGAATGTGTTTGTTAATGTCGTAACAATCGGGACAATTACGCTTGCACTGCTTATTGTTTCTCTCTTCATGCTCATTTTTGTGAATCTTGAAAATGCTGCAGAGAATTGGAGTGAGCGCGTTCAGGTAACGGTCTATTTTGATGAAGATTTAACTGAACAGACTCAGGTGGCATTCCGTGATAAAATATCGGCGCTTTCGGGGGTATCCCGCGTGAATTATGTTACGCGAGAGGAGGCGATGAGACGTTTCAAAAACCGTTTAAAGGGTCAGGAAACTCTGCTTGAGGGGGTTCGTCCGGAAATTCTCCCCGCCTCTTTCGAGATAGCGCTAAAACGAACTCATCGTGATACGGCATCTGTTGAGAATTTTGTTAATACTCTTAAAAAAATGCCCGGTATTACTGAGGTTCAATATG
The DNA here is from genome assembly GCA_028683855.1 of Desulfuromonadaceae bacterium. GTDB lineage: Bacteria > Desulfobacterota > Desulfuromonadia > Geobacterales > Pseudopelobacteraceae > JACRCG01. Next base: position 74,984 of record JAQUHA010000005.1, on the reverse strand, counting down.
GAGAGGAGTGGGTAAGAAGGTTTAACGCTTTTCTTAATTTTATACGACTTCTTGGTGCTCTGCTCGGCGGCTTCCTTATTATTGCTGTTATCTTTATTGTTTCAAACACTATCAAGCTTACTATTTACTCTCGTAGAGATGAGTTGGAAGTTATGTCGCTTGTAGGTGCTACAAGGTTTTTTATAAAGGCTCCCTTTCTTCTGGAGGGTTTAATTCAGGGTGCTGCCGGTTCATTTCTGTCAGTTCTAATGTTATTTGCTCTCTACGAAGGTTTTCTGCACAATGCCGGTAGTTTTCTTACGTTTAATCCTGCAAGTTCAGGGTTGAGTTTTCTACCTCTGGAGTATATCGGAGGGTTGTTGCTGGCTGGTGCTTTACTCGGTTTTATTGGCAGCCTTACATCATTGAAGCGTTTTATAAATGTGTAGTTGATGATGAGGTCTGCGAGTTTTTTAACAGTACTGATCTTTGCCCTGTTTACCTCTTTTGCTGTGGCGCAGAATCCTAAAGATGAGTTGAGCGGGGTCAAGCGCGAGATAAAAGCCCAGAAACAGCTTATTACAAAAACCCGCAAGGTTGAAGAAGAGGTCTCTACAGAGCTTCGTGAAATTCTTAGAACTCTTGAGCAGAAAGAGTCTGACCTTGGTAAGATGAGTCTTGATTTGAAATATGTTGAATCAAGTCTTGATCGAACCGGGCTTGAAATTAAAAAAGTTGCTGAAGAGGCAAATCATAAAAGGGTTGAAATTGAGCGGCGTCTGGTTTCGCTCTACAAGGCTGGAGAGCTTGGCGCTCTTAGAATGTTTTTTTCTGCCGAGTCTTTTCCCCAGCTTGCCGAAAATATACGTTATATGAGATCTATCCTTGAAAATGACAAACGTATTTTCAGTGATTACAACGATAAGATAGAGCAACTTAAGAGTCTTAAATCCACTCTTGAGCGCGATGCTTTAAGAAAAGAGCGGATCAAGAAGGGGATTGAGCAGAAAAAACGTGAAATAGAAGAGGAGAAGAGTAAGAAGGCTGCATACCTGGGAAAGGTGCGTGAAGATCGCAAGAGTTATGAAGCATCTCTGAAAGAGCTGCAGGCTAATGCTTCCCGTCTTCAGGCTATGATGAACCGTCTTGAAGCCCTAAGTAGGAGAAAGCAGGCTGTAAAACGCGAAAAGCCGGGATCTAAAGGGAAGCCGCTTGTGGAACTGCCACCCGTTCCGGACCGAGGTTTTGCTTCTCAGAAGGGGCGGATGAATCTTCCTGTCAGTGGTGAAATAATAGAGTCCTACGGTAAGCATAAGCACCCTGAATTTAACTCTTTTACTTTCAGCAAAGGGCTGTCAATTTCTGCTTCAAGTGGAACTGAAATAAAGTCTATTTACGAAGGCACGGTAATTTTTGCTGACTATTTTAAAGGTTTTGGGAATATGATAATAGTTGATCATGGTGGTGGGTATTTCAGTCTATATGCTCATGCCGCCAGACTGACTAAAAAGGTTGGCGCCGAAGTCGCCAAGCGTGAAACTCTCGGTACGGTTGGCGATCTTGATTCAACCAAGGGGAGTATGTTGTATTTTGAAATACGTCATCAGGGTAAGCCGGTAAACCCTGCTGCGTGGGTACGCTAACTAAGCCATAATCGGCATAATTATATTCGGAGGAAACAGATGAGTAACTCGGGTGGTAAGAAAACAAGATTAGTAGTTGGCTTTATTGTGTTGGTAGCATTTTTATCCATCTTTATAATAAGTTCCCAGGAGCGAAGTTCGGCAGAAGCAAAGGGGAGCGATTACGAATCTATCGAGTTGTTCACTGATGTAATGGCAATAATCAAAAAAAGCTACGTTGAAGATATTGATACAAAGAAACTTATATACGGTGCGATAAACGGAATGCTTTCGTCACTCGATCCGCACAGTTCATTTATGCCTCCGGATACTTATAAAGAGATGAAAATAGATACCAAAGGCGCCTTTGGCGGATTGGGAATTGAAATATCAATTAAGGATGGTGTTCTTACCGTCATTTCACCAATTGAGGATACACCCGCTTTTAAAGCCGGTATTAAAGCTGGCGATATGATTCTTAAAATTGACGATAAATTTACTAAAGACCTGAATATAAATGATGCAGTAAAGCGTATGCGTGGAGTAAAAGGAACTAAGGTTACACTCACGATCATGCGTGAAAGTTTTGAAAAACCAAAGGAGTTTCCACTTGTCCGTGATGTGATTCAGGTAAAGAGTGTCCGCTATCATTTGATGGAGGGTGGATACGCGTATATCCGTATTGCACAGTTTCAGGAAAAAACGGACGACGATCTTACCGCTGCACTTAAAAGTATGAAGGAAGAAAATAAGGGCGAACTTAAAGGGTTGGTTCTTGATATGCGTAATGATCCCGGCGGACTACTTGATCAGGCTGTTAAAGTAGCAGATCATTTTGTTCCGGCGGGGCAGATGATCGTTTACACGGAGGGTCGCGAGAAAGATTCGAAAATGCAGTTTACCGCCAAAAAGAGTGCTAAGGAACCAAACTATCCAATAGTTGTGGTTATTAACGGCGGAAGTGCGAGCGCATCCGAAATTGTTGCGGGTGCTCTTCAGGATCATAGGCGGGCAATTATTCTTGGAACACAGAGTTTTGGTAAAGGTTCGGTTCAGACGATTATTCCGTTGTCTGATGATTCAGGTCTGCGTCTGACAACAGCTCGTTACTACACGCCCAAGGGGCGCTCCATACAGGCAAAGGGAATAACTCCGGATATCGTTGTTGAGGCGGTTGAACTTCCCAAAATAACTGCCAAAAAAGATTCAATGCACATTCGTGAAAAGGATCTGGACAATCATTTTGAAACTGAGAATAAGTCAGAATCAGGCGAATCCAAAAAAGAAGATACAACAAGTGACAAAAAGGATGAGAAAACCGAAAAAGTAATATCAAAACTGGAAGATAATCTGAAGAATGATTATCAGGTTCTCCGCGCACTCGATCTTATAAAAGGGTGGGAGTTGATAAAGACTATGGGAAACGCTGAATAAATAACAAAAAGTAATGACACTTAAGCCAAATAGAAGAAAGAAGATGCCGCCATCCGGTTCACGGGTGGCGGCGCTCGTAATTCTGGTTTTTTTTGCTGCGATTGTGGCAGGATACTTTATTGTCACTACCAATAAAAAAACAGATGTCCCACCTCAAAAAAAACGGGTTGTTGATGCAAAACCTGTTTTCCCCTCTTTATCGGCTAATACTGATACCGGTATTAAAAAAACTGAGGCGATACCCCCTCATCCACCGGTGTATAAAGCTGATGGAGATTATGCACCTTTAATTGTAACCCCGAAAAATAACATACCGAACCCAGTATTCAGCGGGAATCCCAAACTGGCAATCATTATTGATGATATGGGTAGCAGTATTTTTCAGGCAAAATCTCTCGCTGCTATCAAAGTCCCTTTGACTTTTGCTATTATTCCGGGGCTTCGCTTTGACAAGGAGGTGGCGGTTTATGCTGCTTCGCAGCAAATCGACATGATCATACACATTCCAATGCAGTCAAAGGGTTGGCCGGGGCAGCGTCTTGAGTCCAATGGGCTTCTTGTTTCAATGGATTCCGGTGAGATAGGTGGTAGAGTGTTTGATTATATTCTGAGATTCCCGGAGGCGATAGGTGTGAATAACCACATGGGATCAGAGTTTACGGAACACGAAGATAAAATGACAGCTGTTATGAAGGTGCTAAAAAACAAAAATCTCTTTTTTGTAGATAGTGTTACCTCTTCGGAAAGCGTTGGATTGAAAGCTGCAGCCGAAGCAGGAGTTAAGGCTGTTAGACGAAATGTGTTTCTGGATAATGAGCAGGAACAGCAATATATTCTCGGTCAGTTGAATCAGGCAGTAAAAACTGCCAGAAAAAATGGTCGTGCAATTGCTATCGGTCATCCACACCCTGCAACAATTGCGGCACTCGCTTACGCTCTGCCGGGGTTGGCTGGCAAGGGGATTGAGATCGTTCCTGTTGCACAGTTTATAAAATAGTTTGTTTAAGCGTAGTTGCAAAATGCTTTTGAAGTTTGTGTATCATCTTGTACGATTCTTCATGCAGTACGGCTTCAGGATTACCCGGATCTACAGGATAAACGGACAGCCAGCTCTCTTTCCTTAATGCCCCCTCAAATCCTGCCAAAGCCTCATTCAGGAGGAGGTATAAACGGTCATTTACACCGTTGAATATTCCCGCATCAAAGCCTGGCATTGCAACATTCTTCTGCAGAATCAGTTCTCCTGACATATTAAATTGGCGGTAGTCAAGTTGACAGTTGTCAAAGTTTATTCGAGGCAGGAGAAGTGATACTCCTCTAGTCACCTTGTCGGCAACAAGGGCTCTAGCTGAATCGAATGCCGGGTCATTATCGTGTAATCCGTATAGTGTCGAACAGAGCATCTTGCTGACACAGTTACCATGAAGAAAACCACGGGATGAGCGGTCAGAGGTTTCAAAGTAAAAACTTCGGTCATCAGGTTGCTCCGCAAGGACACCTCCGCATATCAGACAGCGCTCCGTCAACCCTTCAAGCCTTGCCAGATAAGATTCCTTCTTGTTTGCCTCTTTCTCCTGCAGCCATCTGCTGTAGAGGCAGGCACGAGTTTCTTCGGTTGCGTCTACACTCCTTAAAACATCTCTGCTTATTTCCATAAATTGACCATGAACATCGGTGCCGCGCGCATGGGTAAGGATTGGATAGATTTTGCCGTCAGGATTTGTGTTAAGGCTTTCAACTTTAGGGCTTTTTGAAATGAAAGAGTCCAGACAGCGATATCCTCTGTTTACAGCTATTGCACGTAGCAAAGTTTTCTGATCTTTGAATATCCCTTCAAACTTTATTCGTTCGTCGATCAGGCAGGGTATCAGGGCAAGTGATTTTTTATCAATTCCGCGTTGATCGAATAGTGCAAAAATATTCTTGCAGTTTTCAAGACTTGGCAGATCTTTGACTGGAATCAATACTCTGTCAGCGGCATAAAGTGCATTTTGAGTCAGTATGTTAAGATCAGGTCTTGTGTCAATTATTATAATTCCTGAAATGCCCGATTCAGCCAGCATTCTGGTAAGTGTCATAGGTCCTTTGAACTTCTCATGTATATCGCCAAGCTCTGTAGAAGAGCGTATGTAGTTGACCCCATACTGTCCTGTTTCAACCACAGCAGCAGCTTTTTCAGCCATAAGGAGTGAGTGTACATCTTTGGAGTTCTCCCCCCTTTTTTGAAGCTCAAACATTTTGTCTATCGTGAAGTGGTTATCAAACGAGAATATGGTGACCGGCAGATCTTCACGCATTGCTTTCAGATAGATTGCCAGATTAGTGGCAAGGGTTGTTTTTCCAACCCCCCCTTTTTCGGAGGAAATTGTTATGGTGTACGGATATGAGTGCATGAAATTTAAATACCGCCGTAAAAGATAATTTTGATGTTGCCTCGTCTAAATGGCAGAGCAGATAGTAGTCAATTTGGTGATGCTGGTCAACCGTTTGATTCTGATTGTTTTAGGGGAGTGATTACTATGTCAGTTGTAGACTGCTGTAAAACATTTTTATAACAATAAAAGTAAAGAGGAAAAGAGACGCTTAAACAGATAAGTTTATGTATGCAGTTCTATAGAACGAGACTTAATATTTATACGGAAAATTTTCAGTATTAACTGCAAACCTATGGTTCCCTACAGTTGTTTGTTGCCTTGACACACCCATCCTTTTACGTTAACCTGCCACGTCCTACCACAGGATCTGCAAAGCTTTACATCATTATTCCACTAAGTTAAAAGGTTGTATTGAATGAATATTACAGCGGTTATACCTGCCCGTTACGCCTCAACCCGTTTTCCGGGGAAAGCCCTGGCTGAAATTGACGGACGTCCGATGATTCAGCATGTTTATGAACGTACCGCGCTTTCGGGGCTTATCAGTCGTGTTATTGTGGCAACTGACGATCCTAGAATTGCGGATGCAGTCAACAGTATTGGTGGTGAGGCTATTATGACCTCAACAGACCATGAAACCGGTACTGACCGTCTGGCGGAGGTAGCAGCAAGGCTTGATTCAGACATAATTGTAAATGTTCAAGGGGATGAACCTCTGATAGATCCGGCAATGATAGATATGGCTATCCAGCCATTTCTTGAAGAGCCCGATCTAAAGATGGGTACTCTAAAAACACGCATCAAATGTCTGCATGATTTCCTTTCGCCAAACGTAGTCAAGGTAGTGACCGACAATCGAGGAGATGCACTTTATTTTTCAAGGTCGCCGTTGCCGTTTTTCCGCGATAAGTGGAAAGATCTGAAAGATGAATCGTTCTGCAGTGGTAAGCTGCTCTGTTACAAGCATGTGGGGCTGTATGTTTTCCGGCGTGATTTTCTTCTCAAATATGCTGCCACCCCACCGACTTTTCTGGAAATTTCTGAGAAACTTGAGCAGCTTAGAGCTCTTGAGAACGGTATTAAAATAAGGGTGGTTGAAACTGAATTTGAGTCAATTGGTGTTGATACTGCTGAAGATCTGCAGAAAGCGCAGGAGCAGTTCCGTAAATTAAGGCTATAATTGTGATTATAAATAAGATAAAGAGGCTTTTAAATATTCGGGAGTTTATACTATGAAAACCAAGTTTATTTTTATTACCGGTGGTGTTGTTTCGTCTATCGGCAAGGGATTGGCAGCCGCGTCACTTGGCGCGTTGCTTGAAGCACGAGGGTTGCGTGTAACTATGCAGAAACTAGATCCCTATATAAATGTTGATCCGGGAACAATGTCACCATTTCAGCATGGTGAGGTTTTTGTTACAGATGATGGTGCAGAAACCGATCTTGATCTTGGTCATTATGAGCGTTTTACAAATGCTGTTCTTTCAAGAAAGAGCAATTTTACAACTGGACAGGTTTATTTCTCGGTTATAACCAAGGAGCGTCGTGGTGATTACCTGGGTGGAACTGTGCAGGTCATTCCGCATATTACAGACGAAATTAAGCATAAGATTATTGAAAATGCTAAAGGCGCAGATGTAGCTATTGTTGAAGTTGGCGGAACTGTTGGCGATATTGAGTCACTCCCTTTTCTGGAGGCGATCCGTCAGTTCCGTTTTGACAGGGGTGTTGGTAATGCCCTCTATGTGCACGTCACTTTGGTTCCGTATATTCGCACTGCAGGGGAGTTAAAAACCAAGCCTACTCAACATTCTGTTATGGAATTACGCAAAATCGGTATTCAGCCGGATATTCTTCTCTGTCGATGTGAGCGTGATCTCCCCGAAGATATGAAGCGGAAAATTGCCCTGTTCTGTAATGTAGGTGAAAAAGATGTAATACCTGTTGTTGATTCAGAGCATATTTATGCTGTGCCACAGGCGCTTAACAGGGAACACCTTGATGACCAGGTTGTTGAAAAACTGAATATATGGACCAAAGCACCGGATCTGACTAAATGGCAGGATGTGGTTGAAAAACTTCGTCATCCCAGTAACAAGGAGGTGCGGATTGCTATCGTTGGCAAATATGTTGATCTTACAGAATCGTACAAGTCTCTCTCAGAGGCGCTCACTCACGGCGGTATCGGGAATGACTGCGGTGTGTCTGTAAAATATCTGGATGCTGAAAAGATTGAACGTGATGGAGCAGATGGTCATTTTGATGATGTTGATGGTATACTTGTGCCTGGCGGATTTGGCGAGAGAGGTACAGAAGGGAAAGTAATGGCTATAGAGTATGCCAGAAAGAATTTGATCCCCTTCTTTGGTATATGTCTAGGTATGCAGATGGCTGTGATAGAGTTCGCTCGGAATGTTTGCGGTTTAACTGATGCCTGTTCTGTGGAGTTCAGGGAAGATGGTGGCGAGGCTCTGATTCATCTTATGGAGGAGCAGAAGTCAGTCAGTAAAAAAGGTGGCACTATGCGTCTTGGCGCATTTCCCTGTTCCATAGTAAAAGGGACACTGGCTCATACCGCATATAATCATGTGGAAATTTCGGAGCGTCATCGACACAGATATGAGTTTAACAACCACTATCGCGATTTAGTAGAAAAGAACGGTTTGATTCTGTCAGGTATATATAAAGATAAAGATCTGGTTGAAGTTATAGAAATTAAAGATCATCCATGGTTTCTTGCATGCCAGTTCCACCCGGAATTCAAATCCAAACCGCTTGTGCCTCATCCACTTTTTAAGGCTTTTATCGGCGCCTCTCTGCTTCAGAGGAATAAGGGGTAACTTATGACACGTGAAATAGTATCCGGAAATGTAAAAATAGGTGGAAATCGCCCTCTGGTGCTTATTGCCGGTCCCTGTGTCATAGAAAATGAAGCGGCTACCCTGCGTCATGCAGAACGCTTGATGACAATATGTTACGGTCTTTCAATCCCTTTAGTGTTTAAGGCTTCGTACGATAAAGCTAACCGTACTTCTGTAAATGCCTATCGAGGGCCGGGAATTCGTGACGGGCTTTCCATTCTGCGGAAAGTAAAGGAGACTCTGGGGGTTCCTGTTATTTCGGACGTACACTCCATTGAACAGATAGCGCCTGCTGCAGAGGTGCTTGATATTCTTCAGATACCGGCTTTTCTCTGTCGCCAGACCGATCTTTTAATTGCTGCGGCTAAGAGTGGCAGAATTATAAATGTTAAAAAAGGGCAGTTTCTTGCTCCGTGGGATATGAAAAATGTTGCCGGAAAAATTGCTGCAAGTGGTAACGAGAATATTATTCTTACAGAGAGAGGTGCCTCTTTCGGTTATAACAACCTTGTTGTCGATATGAGGAGTTTCCCCGTTATGCGTGCCACGGGATATCCGGTTGTTTTTGACGCTACTCATAGTGTTCAGTTGCCTGGTGGGCAGGGTGACAGTTCGGGTGGTCAACGTGAATTCGTTGAATATCTGTCTCGTGCTGCGGTTGCTACCGGGATTGACGGTGTTTTCATGGAAGTACACGAAGATCCGGATAAGGCGTTCTGTGACGGTCCAAATTCCATACCTCTCAATGAATTGCCGTCGCTACTTAATATATTGAAAAGCCTTGATTCTCTGGTTAAGCATAGGGCGGCTTTATGAATGTAATCGAAGAGGCGCGTAGAGTTATAATGGTCGAATCTCTGGCTCTGTCTGCCATGGCGGAACGTATTGACAGCTCATTTGAACAGGCTATTGAATTAATACTCTCCAGCAAGGGGCGTGTGATTCTAAGCGGTATGGGCAAGTCCGGACTTGTAGGGCAGAAAATTGCATCGACTATGGCGTCTACCGGTACTCCGGCTTTCTTTCTGCATCCTGCTGAAGGGATTCATGGCGATCTCGGCATGATAATGTCAGGAGATGTCGTTATAGCAATCTCCAACAGCGGGGAGACTGAGGAAATGCTGAGGATTCTCCCATCAATAAAGCGTCTGGGCGCCCACCTTGTTGCTATGAGCGGCAATCCTGCATCAAATCTCGCTAAATTGAGTGATGTTTTTCTTGATGTATCGGTTCAGGAGGAAGCCTGTCCACTTGGATTGGCACCAACTGCATCTACTACAGCAACGCTTGCAATGGGTGATGCTCTCTCGGTTGCGTTGTTGCAGAAACGGGGCTTTAAGGCAGAGGATTTTGCGATTTTTCACCCTGGTGGTGCATTAGGCAAAAAACTTATTTTAAGAATTGAAGATCTTATGCATTCAGCAGAAGCTGTTCCTATGGTTGAGGAAGACACTCTTATGAAGGATGCTTTGTTTGTAATAACTGAAAAGGGGCTTGGTGTTACAGGCGTTTGTGACTCAGTCGGTGCTTTGAAGGGAGTTATTACCGATGGTGACCTGCGTAGGTCACTTGAAAAGGGTTTTGATATTCTGAACCAGAAGGCAGCAGCTATTATGAAGCATGGTCCGCTAAGGATTAAACGAACAGAACTTGCCGCAGCGGCATTGAAAATTATGGAACAGCGAGCCATCACCTCTCTTTTTGTGTTTAATGATGATCTTGACCCTTCACCATGCGGCATAATCCATCTGCATGATATTCTTAAGGCTGGTATTGCATAATGAATGATAGGTTGAAGGAAATACGTCTGCTTTTACTCGACGTTGACGGTGTTATGACTAACGGTGGTATTATCTATGATGCTAATGGATTGGAGACGAAAGTTTTTAATGTTAAGGATGGCCATGGAATCAAGATGCTCCAGCGTTATGGTATTCAAGTTGGCATAATAACGGGCAGATCCTCTAAAGTTGTTGATCTGAGGGCTAAAGAGCTTGGTATAGATTTGCTGTACCAGGGGTCACTTAAAAAACTGGAAAGCTATGATGATATAAAATTGAAGACAGGTTTTGTTGACAGTCAGATTGCTTATGTCGGAGATGACGTTATTGATGTTCCGGTTATGCGGAGGGTTGCCTTTGCAGCCGCTCCATCTGATGCTCTGCCGGAAGCTCGTAATGCGGCTTATTATGTTACATCTGCTGCCGGTGGATGCGGTGCTGTTCGAGAAGTCTGCGATATGATTCTTAAAGGGCGTGGTCTCTGGAGTGATATATCTGATCGATATGAACTGGCATAGATTCAATCTCTATGCCAAAAAATAAATTATGTCACGTTCTGCTAGACAGCATCTCTCCTCAATGGTATAGTTCCCACCTATTATGGCATCAAACGCTTATATCAGACTTTTACTCTCGCTGCTTGTCACTGTTGCTATTATCGGTGTCTCCGTTCTGCTTTACAGGAATGCATCGGACAAGCCTGCGGTTCGAAATACTGTCAATCAACAGCTCCCACAAAATGTTGATATTGCCCTTAAAAAAGCACGTTTTTCGGAAATGCAGGATGGGGTTGTAGCTTGGGAGCTGGTCGCTGAAAATGTTAATTACGATAAAACCGGTGACAAGGCGTATCTTAAAAGCATCCGTATGATTTTCAAGGGGGATGGAGCTAAAGGCGCAATAACTGTGACAGCTGATAGCGGCGAGTATTCCAGTACCTTAAAAAATGTTCTGCTTAACGGTAATGTTCATGTGGCATCAGAAGATGGTGCAAGTTTTGAGACAGCTTCAATAATTTATACCGGCGCATCCGGACAGTTAAGTACAGAGGATAGCGTGACATTCATGCAGCAGAGGATGAAGCTTACTGCGACAGGTATGGATTTTGGGGTAAAAAAACAGTTGGCGCATTTTCATTCAGCTATTGTTGCTTCAATAGTTCCGGATTAGATAAAAGGATTTCTATTGCTTGCAGCTACCATCTACTCTTTTGTCAGGTATAAATGATGAAACTATATTTTAACTGTTTAATTTTAGCCGGTTTTTTCTGTTCGGCATTTGTGTCGCCTGCTTTGGCGGCATCTAACGCCGCTACTGATAGATCGAGCCTGCCAATTACCGTAAAATCAAATGAGATGAGCGCTGATAATAAAGGGAAAACTGCCGTTTTTGTTGGTAGGGTGGTTGCGAAACAGGCTGATATCACAATATTTTCTGATAAGCTTATAGTCAACTATTCTGATCAAAAAGGGGATGTGGATAAGGTTGAAGCACAGGGAAATGTAAGAATAATTCAGCTGAACAGAACCGGTTTTGCTGATCAGGCTGTTTATGAAAGTCGCAGTGGTCGCATTGTTCTGACAGGTTCACCACGCGTTGTTAGCGGTGGAGACAGCATTAGCGGCAAGATAATTACTTATTTTGTTGATGATGAAAAAAGTGAAGTGTCTAGTGGCGGTGACCCAAAAGCTCGAGTAGAGGCTGTAATTAATCAGCCGACAAGGAAGAAAAATGTCGGAAATCCTTAACACATCAAGGCTCTGGACAGAATCATTAAAGAAAAGCTACGGTAGTCGTCAGGTTGTTGCAGGTGTGAACATTTCAATTACTTCAGGCTCTGTTGTCGGTCTTCTGGGGCCAAACGGTGCCGGAAAAACAACTACTTTTTATATGGTGGTTGGGTTGGCTCAGCCTGATAGCGGTCATGTTTATTTAGGCGAGCAGGAAATTACTGAATTACCCATGTACCAAAGAGCCAGGTGTGGAATCAGTTATCTTCCTCAGGAAGCGTCGGTTTTTAGGAAACTTACAGTTGCCGATAATCTTATGGCGATTATTCAAACGGTAGAGAGTGATAAAAAACGCAGATTACTTAGAATGGAACAGTTACTGGAGGAGTTTTCAATTACACATATAGCCTCATCCAGGGGGTATGCACTTTCAGGGGGCGAACGACGACGAGTTGAAATAGCTCGTGCGCTCATTACAAATCCTGCTTTTATTTTACTTGATGAGCCGTTTGCAGGTATTGACCCAATTGCGGTTGCAGATATTCAAGGATTGATCGTTTCATTGAAGAATAAAAATATTGGCGTGCTTATTTCTGATCATAACGTAAGGGAAACTCTGGGTGTATGCGATTCAGCCTATATTCTGAACGGTGGTGTAGTGCTTGAACATGGAACTCCGAACGAAATTTCAGAAAGTGAGAAGGCCCGGGAGATTTATCTCGGGAAAGATTTCAAGCTTTGAGGTAAGCGTCTAATGGCAATGGAGATGCGTCAACAACTTAAAATGTCTCAGCAGCTGGTAATGACTCCTCAGCTGCAGCAGGCTATAAAGCTGCTACAGTTGACACGTATGGAGCTTCAGGAGCTTGTTGTTCAGGAACTTGAGGAAAATCCACTGCTGGAAGAGACAACGGAGCAGGAAGAGATACATGAGCCAGACACACTTGAGGTTGCAGAGCAAGAGATAGAACCGGCAAAAGATTCTGTAGATTTTCATGAGGTTGAAACCGGGGAAGAAACCCTGCGCGATTGGGACAGTTATCTTGATGGATACAATTATAGCTCGGGTGAGCAACAGTATGGCGGTGATGATGAACGCCCATCCTTTGAAAACCTCCTGACCAAGAAAGGTACATTGATTGATCACCTTCTCTGGCAGCTGCATATGGGGCAGTATTCGGAGATGGATGTAAGGGTTGGCGAAGTAATAATTGGTAATATTGATGATTATGGTTATCTGCGTGCTACTCTTTCGGAAATAGCTTTGGCAAGTAATGCAACGGAAGAGGATGTTGAAGATGTTCTCGATTGCATTCAGGAGTTTGATCCACCCGGAGTTGCCGCTCGTGATCTGCGTGAGTGTCTGCTGATTCAGGCTCATAATCTGGGAATGAAGGGGAGCGTGGTTGAACGTATCCTTCAAAACCATCTTGGGGATCTCGAAAAGCGCAATTATAAGCAGATAGCAAAGATTCTGAAAATTGACATCAATCAAGTATTGATGGCTTCAAAAATCATATCAGGATTCGATCCTCGACCTGGTTCAACGTTCAGCACAGATGATGTACATTACATCACTCCTGACATTTTTGTACACAAGGTTGGTGACGATTACGTTGTAATGCTTAATGAAGAGGGTCTGCCAAGTCTTAAGGTAAGCAGTCAGTATGCGGATGTTCGCGGAAATGGGGCAATAGATTCCAACGCTGAACACTATATAAATGATAAGATGCGTTCAGCTCTCTGGTTAATAAAAAGTATTCAGCAGAGACAGAGAACTATTTATAAGGTTGCGAAGAGTATTATTCGTTTTCAGCGTGAGTACTTTGATCGTGGTATTGAGTATCTACGCCCGCTGGTTCTGAGGGATATTGCTGAAGATATCGGTATGCACGAATCTACAATAAGCAGGGTTACTACTAATAAATATATGCAGACACCGCAGGGCTTGCTGGAGCTTAAATATTTTTTTAATAGCGGACTTTCTACAAGTGATGGTGATTTTGTTGCTTCTGAAAGTGTAAAAAACAGAATTAAAGAAATCATTGAAAAGGAAAATCCAAAAAAACCACTTTCCGATCAGAAGATTGCAGAGTTGTTAGAGGTTCAGACAGTAAATATTGCCAGACGTACGGTAACCAAATATCGTGAGATGTTAAATATTGGATCGTCGTCTGAGCGAAAAAGACATTTTTGACGAACTGCTTATCCGGCAGTCGTCCATTCCACAGCACAAACTACACAGGAGGTATGTATGCAGGTAGCAATGACATTCAGGCACATGGAGCAGAGCGATGCCCTTAAGGCATATGCTGAAGAAAAACTGGAGAGGGTAACTAAATATATTGATGATCCTATTAATGTTCAGGTTTACTTTTCTGTAGAAAAGAAAATTCGTCATATTGTCGAAATTGTAATAAATTCCAAAGGTATCAGTACCAAAGCATCTGACGCCACGCACGATATGTATGCTTCTGTTGATGCCGTTATCGATAAAATCGAACGTCAGCTTGCCCGTTATAAAGAAAAGCTTAAGGCTCATAAACCTAATGGTGATGAGCATGGTCGTCAACTGTCTAAAAAGATTTTTGAAGCAGACAGTATTGAGGCAAGCAGTGGTTCAGTTATCATAAAAACATCCACAGAGACCGCAAAGCCGATGTCTGTAGAAGAGGCGGTTATGCAGATGGATCTGCTTCACAAAGATTTTATTATCTTTACTGACGCTGATAGCAGTGAAATAAACGTCCTGTATCGTCGCAAAGATGGTAATTTTGGTCTGATTCAGCCGCAGCGGGCATAATTAATAGAATATGGATGGTTTTTCACTTTCCATACGGGAACTGCTGAAAGATAATGAATATGGTCTCTCCCTGACACTTCTAACCGGCAGGGAAGGGTTATCGAACAGGGTCACCAGTTCCCGTATTCAGAAACCTGGACTTGCTCTAGCTGGTTATACTCAGCACCTGCATCCAGATCGGCTGCAGGTGCTGGGAAATACAGAAATATCTTATCTTCAGCACATTGACAGCAGAATTGCTGCCGAGAATATTGCTGCAATATGCGATTTTCCAATTTCAAGTTTTGTTGTTACAAAGGGCCTGCGTCCGCCACAGCTTCTTCTTGATCTGGCAGAAGCCCGCCATATTCCGGTTCTTGCAACTTCACATCAATCATCAACCTTCATATCTCTTATAACCAAATATCTTGAAGAGCAGTTATTGCCTACCGTGAATATGCACGCTGTTCTGATGGATGTACTTGGCGTCGGTGTGCTTATAACCGGTAAGAGCGGAATAGGTAAAAGTGAATGTGCTCTTGATCTGGTCATACGTGGACACCGATTAGTTGCAGATGATGTGGTATTTATAAAAAAGAAGATGCCGGCTGTTCTTATAGGTCAGGCAGAAGAATCTCTCCAGTATTTGATGGAAATTAGAGGGCTTGGCATTATTAATATTAAAGATCTTTATGGTGTTTCTGCTATACGGGATAAAAAAATTATTGATATTCAACTGGAATTGATGGAGTGGGATGAACTCCATGAGTACGATCGTCTTGGTGTGGATGATCGTACTGTAACAATTATGGGTATTGAAATCCCGCATATTGTAATTCCAGTCAGACCAGGGAGAAACCTCGGCTCAATAATTGAGGTCGCTGCACGTAACAATCTCCTTAAAGGTATGGGGTATCACTCTGCACGTGATTTTCAGGAACGTCTTTTGGCTCGTATTGAATCAAGACCGCTTGGGGATGAGGTCGAGTAGGAAATGAGAATTATTGTAATCACCGGTATGTCGGGTTCAGGAAAATCGACAGCTGTCAGAGCGTTGGAAGATGAGGGGTATTACTGTATTGATAACCTTCCGGTGCGTCTGTTCAAGCGCTTTGTTGATTTAATTGGTAAATCTGATGAACATTTCAAAGGTGTTGTTCTTGTTGCAGATATTCGCGGGCGCGAGTTTTTTAAAGGTTATAAAGCCGCTTTTCACAAAATTACAGATGCCGGGCATTCTATAGAAATATTCTTCTTTGACGCACTGGATGAGATACTTATCCGCCGCTTTTCAGAAACCCGCCGCCGGCATCCTGCAGATGAGCGATGTTCAATTCCCGATGCTATTCATATTGAGCGTGAGCGGCTGTACGCTTTGAGGCAGCTGGCGACAAGAGTTATTGACACCTCTGAATTTTCAGTACACCAGTTGAAAGAGTTGATTCTTAAAATTGTAAGAGGAGATGAAAAAGAGAACCAGATGGTCATTGAGGTGCAGTCGTTTGGTTTTAAATATGGAGTACCTCTTGAGTCAAGTATTGTAATGGATGTGCGGTTTCTTCCTAATCCCTTCTTTCTACCGGAGCTTAAAATGAGTTCCGGGCTTAATGATCAGGTTCGTGATTATGTTCTTGATAATGTTCTTGCAGCTCAATTCATGGATTATTTTTTTCCTCTTCTTGATATGCTGCTCCCTGCACATCTTGATGAAGGTAAGGCATATTTAACTATATCAATAGGTTGCACAGGTGGTCGTCATCGCTCTGTTGCCATAGCAGAGGCTACAGGGATGCATCTGCAGGAAATGTGGCCTTCTGTAAGAATTATTCACAGAGATATTGAAAAGGGGATTAAATGATTGGTTTAGTGCTTGTTACCCATGCCGGACTTGCTACAGCTCTTATTGCTTCAGCAGAAATGATCGTAGGACCTATAGAAACCTGCAGGACAGTTGAAGTCGCCCCGGATGAACGTGCTGACGATATTATGGCACATGTTATCGAGGCTGTTGAATCAGTACAAGCCGATGGTGCAATTATAATGACGGATCTTTTTGGAGGTACACCTTCAAATATGTCCATGTCTTTCCTAAAAGAGGGGCTTGTAGAGGTTATAACCGGTGTAAATCTGCCTATGCTGATTGAATTCTGCTCCCGTCGTGAAAGAGTCCCTTTAACCCATCTTGCAGCTGATTTGCAGCGTACTGGACGTGAAGGTATTATAGTCGCAGGTGAACTACTGAAATAAACAAGAAGGATAACCGGAATATGCTGCAGAATGACTTTTTAATCGTAAATAAACTTGGCTTACATGCCCGTGCTTCCGCACTTTTCGTCAAAACCTCAAGCCGCTTCGGTTCAGAGGTGAAACTTTCTCGTGATGGTGTTGAGGTTAACGGGAAAAGCATAATGGGAATAATGATGCTTGCCGCCTCTAAAGGATCCTCTGTCTGTTTGAAAGTTGATGGCGTTGACGAGGAGGAGGCTTTTCAGGTCATTGGAGATCTTATCAAAAATGGTTTCGGTGAAGAGTGATATGAAATCTTTTTCTGGAATCGCGGCTTCGCCCGGGATTGCCATGGGAAGACTGCGTATAGTTGACAGGCGTCGTGCGGTTGTCTCCGAGTATCCTATCAGCTCGGAAACTATTCTGCACGAAATTGGACGCCTTGTTCAGGCTATTGAAGATACTCGTCAGGAACTTGAAAATCTTAGAATACGTCTTGCTGAAACAACAGGTGAGGACAACCTCTTTTTTATAGAAACTCATCTTATGATTCTTTCTGACGAACGTCTATCTACCGAAACAACTGAAATAATAAGAACCGGACTCATAAATGCTGAAGGTGCACTGCGTCGCACGCTCCATAGATACAGAGAAACCTTTGAATCTATTGATGACCCCTACCTTCGTGAACGTATCAGCGATGTTGAAACAGTTATTGAACGTATACTCCGAAACATGAACAATGAAACGGTTGAGCCTATGCCACAGCATGAGGGGCAGATAATTATCGCCGCTCACGACATATCTCCCGCAGATATGCTTCAGATAAACCGGAGTAATGTTCTTGCCATTATAACTGAAATTGGCGGGCGGACTTCGCATACTGCAATACTTGCCCGTGCTCTTGAACTGCCTGCGGTAATGGGTGTTGAAGGAATAACCGACCTGTTGTTTGATGCAGCCTCAGTGGTTGTTGACGGATTATCCGGCACGGTAATTATTAATCCGGACCAGGATACATTCCAGTCATTTCTCAGCCGCAAACAGCACTATGAGTATGTAGAATATGAGCTTCTTAAAACTGCCCCCCTTCCTGCTGTAACGCCCGATGGGCACTCAATTTTTCTCCGTGGAAATGTTGAAATTCCCGAAGAGGGTGCCTCTGTGCTGGCACATGGCGGGAGTGGTGTTGGACTGTTTCGTACTGAGATTATTTTTATGAATCGTACTTATATGCCGGAAGAAGAAGAGCAGTTCTCACTTTATACGGCTATGCAGCAGGCGATTGCCCCGCATTTATTGACTATACGCACTATGGATGCAGGTGGCGACAAACTGTTGGATGGAATGGACCTGATTGCTGAGGCTAATCCTGCGCTTGGATTACGCGCGATACGCATCTCACTTGGGACGCCTGAAGAGTTTAAAAAACAGTTGCGGGCAATTTTACGCGTAAGCGCTAATGGACCTGTAAGAGTAATGTTTCCGATGATTTCGGGTATTGAAGAGGTTCGTGCGGCAAAAAAACTGTTGGATGAAGCAAAACAGGAACTCACTTATGTCCGGATCCCCTATGATACCGAAATTAAGGTCGGGATAATGATAGAAATACCGGCTGCAGTTACCATCGCAGACCTTCTTGCCCGTGAGGTTGATTTCTTCAGCGTTGGTACAAACGATCTGATTCAGTATACTTTAGCAATTGATCGTAGTAATGAACAGCTGTCACATCTATATCAACCGCTTCACCCCGCAGTATTGCGGGCGCTTCGGCGTATTGTTCAGGCAGCACATGGTGCTGGAATTCAGGCTTGTCTCTGTGGCGAGATGGCTGGTGACCCTCTGTATCTTCCAATCCTTCTCGGTTTGGGATTTGATGAATTATCAATGGGGGCAGGTTCACTGCTGAGGGTAAAACAGATACTCCGACGATGTACTCTGGGACGTGCCACTAGAATTGCCGAGGGGTGCTTTGTCTTCTCAACCGCAGCAGAGGTGAAATCTTATCTTCAATCTCAGATAACTTTCGACGTTGCAGAAAGTATTGACTGATGTCCCCATATTTAATCTTTCCACTTTTTGCCCTTCTTTTTGGCATGGTCATTGGCTCTTTCCTCAATGTATGTATTAGCCGTATGCCTAAAAATGAATCTATTGTATCGCCGCCATCACACTGCCCCGTCTGTTTTTATAAGATTTGCTGGTTCGACAACATCCCTTTATTGAGCTATATTCTCCTGCGTGGTAAATGCCGGGGGTGTGGCACTCATATTTCTTTGCAATATCCATTGGTAGAGTTAACTAACGGTCTGCTTACTCTTTTTCTTTATCTTCGCTTCGGGCCGACACTTGCATTTGCCGCACTTTTTGTTTTTTGCTCCTCTATGGTGGTTATAACTTTCATTGATATTGAACATCAGATTATACCTGACGAAATTTCATTGCCAGGTATTGTGATAGGTTTTGTTTTGTCGTTCTTTTTGACAGGGCATGACTGGTTGAACTCGCTGCTCGGAATTCTGCTTGGTGGCGGCACTCTTTATCTGGTAGCGTGGTCTTATTATCGCTTTACCGGAAAAGATGGTATGGGTGGAGGAGATATAAAGCTTCTCGCTATGATGGGAGCTTTTTTGGGGTGGAAAGCGGTAATATTCATAATTTTTGCAAGCTCTCTCTTTGGTTCTGTAGTCGGTGTCTCCATAATGCTTCTACAGAAAAAAGATGGTAAGCTTGCAATACCGTTTGGACCTTATCTGGCGTTTGGAGCGATACTATACATTTTTTACGGTGGGCCGCTCATTCGGTGGTATTTGGGATTGAGTGGTTTTGTTCAGGGGTGACTATGGCTCGTTACCGCCCCGGTCTTACCCTTACAATTCTGGCATTTTTAAGTTTACTTCTACTTCTTGCCTGGCTGCTTTTCAGCATACTGGCTTTTAAAACTGCAGCTAACGATCTTTACGCACAAAAATCAGAGCATGCCCGCACTCTTCTGAAAGCTTTCGTCAGTTTACTTCCCGATTCAATTCCAACTTATCCTGAAGGTTTTATTACACCTGATTCTCAAGTGGCACGATATGCTCAAAAGCTGACTGAAGAGTCAGCTTTCAATCGTATGACACTTCTGGATATGAACGGTAAACCTATATTCAGTGCAGGACGAGACGAAAGTGATATTTACTCTCCTTTTATCGGGCTTCCACAGATTGCTGAGGGGAGTTTCATAAAGCCTGATGGAAGCAGTGTCATACATATTATTACAGTAAACCGCGACGGTGCTGCAGTTGGTAAAGCTGGTCTGCTTCTCTCGCTTGCTCCAGAGAAAGCTCGTCTTAACAGATCAAGACAGATGTTGATTGCATATTTTGTCCTGGATTTTATACTGCTGCTCGGTTTGGGCTCTTTTGTTCTATCTAGGATTGTGATTAAACCGATTAACAGACTTCTAACAGCAACTGAGAAAATTACCGGAGGGCAATACAGCCAGCGGCTCAATATTTCAGGCAGTGCCGAACTCGCCAGGCTTGCAGTTGCTTTTAATGAAATGGCAGGGACTTTGAACAGTAGAGAAATTCAGGCAGAGGAGCAGATGGCAGCGCTAACCAGTGCAAACAGAGAGTTAGAGCAGGCAAGAGAGGAAGCCCTGCGGACCGAAAAAATGGCTTCGATTGGACTGCTTGCAGCCGGAATGGCACATGAAATCGGTACACCTCTTGCGGCTATCATGGGATATGCCGAGCTTGTGGCAGGTGAGTACCCTGAAAAAGCGGATTTACAGGATTATGCAGGCAGGATAAGCGAAGATTGTCTGCGAATAGACAGAATTGTCAGAGGATTGCTTGATTTTGCCCGCCCCAGGGCTGTTTCCGCAGAGAGTACGGATGTCAGATCAGTTATACTTTCTACAGTTGAACTTTTAAATCATCAGGGGATTTTCAAAAATATAAATGTTTCACTAGAAGTTGAAGATCCGCTTTTGCCTGCAAAGTGTGATCAGTATCAGCTCCAACAGGTTATTATAAACCTGTTGTTGAACGGTCGTGATGCAACTCCGGATGGTGGGGGGATTTCAGTATCTGCAAAACTTGAGGATGAATTTATCTGTATTGATGTCTCGGATACCGGTAGCGGTATTCCGGAGGAGTCGCTGAAACTAATCTTTGACCCTTTTTTTACTACAAAACCTCCTGGTAAAGGAACCGGGCTTGGGCTTGCTATTTCAGCCCGCATAATTGAAGGTTTTGGTGGGCGTATTAAGGCTGTAAGCAGAGTGGGTGAGGGGAGTTGCTTTACTGTCTGTATCCCGTTGGCTACCGGTGGGGGAGTTGTATGAATAATAAACAGCACATTCTTGTTATAGATGATGAAAAAAATATGCGCAATATGTTGTCGATTATGTTGAGTCGTCAAGGCTACTCCGTTGATGAGGCAGCAGATGGTTTTGAGGGACTGATGGCTCTTAAAGGTCATGTTTATGACTACATTCTTTGCGACATACGAATGCCGGAAATGGATGGTAAGAGCTTTTTGATACAGGCGCTTAAAGAAAATGTTACAGCTCCAATCATAATGATGTCCGCTTATGGTAGTGTTGAGACTGCAGTTGAGTGTATGAAGCTTGGAAGTTACGATTTTATTTCAAAGCCTTTTAAAAAAGACGAAATCATAATTGTTCTGAAAAAAGCTGAAGAGCGTGAGCGCCTTAAAGAAGAAAACAGCCGTCTGCGGGAGGTCATTAGCGGAAAACTTTCCTATAACGGCATTATCAGCAGGAATCCTGTAATGCAGGAAATTTTTTCACAGATTAAAAAAGTTACTGATCTTAAAACATCAATTCTTGTCCTTGGAGAGTCAGGTACCGGAAAAGAGCTGGTTGCACAGGCTATTCATCAAAGCGGGCAGCGCTCGAAAAAAGCGTTTGTTGCAGTTAATTGCGGAGCTATTCCGGAAAATCTGCTTGAAAGCGAACTTTTTGGTCATGTCAAGGGTGCCTTTACAGATGCTTCAAGTGATAAAATAGGGCTCTTTGAACAGGCAGATAATGGAACCTTATTTCTTGACGAGATTGGTGAATTGCCGTTGGCTCTTCAGGTTAAACTGCTGCGTGTTCTGCAAGAGGGTGAAATCAGGAGGGTAGGAGGGGCGCATACAAAAAAAATTGATGTAAGAGTCGTTTCAGCGACATCCCGTGATCTTCCATCTGATGTTATGTCAGGTCGTTTCAGAGAAGATCTTTATTTCAGGCTCAATGTTTTTTCTATACAACTTCCACCACTCAGGGAACGGGTGGAAGATATACCACTGCTTGCTGAGTACTTTATACAGCGGCATTCAACTGCTGAAAACAGGATACGAATTGAGCCAGAAGCCATGCGCAGGCTGATGTCACATGGTTGGTCCGGCAATATACGTGAGTTGGAAAATGCAATAGAGCGAGCCTGCATAGTTTCCGAAAATGGAGTTATAACCACCGCGTGCCTGCCTACATCTATTAAATCACTAAATGAAGATTTCCGTTCTGAAATGCCAGATGACAATAATATGTCTATAAAAAAGGCAGAAGACAGCATTGAACGGGAATTGATTCATAAAGCTCTGCTTAAGACGGGTGGGAACAGAACCAAGGCAGCTAAAATGCTTGAAATAAGCCATAGATCATTGCTTTACAAAATAAAGGAATATGGCATAGAATGACTCCGGTCTTATTTTGAGGCTCAGGCTCTGATTTTCTTGCAGAGTCCAAATAAATATGAAATGGAGTGTTTAAATGTTGAAAGAAATCTGTTTTGCTGCGGCAATAACAATCACATTGGTATCCTCTTCCTATGCAATGGCAAAAGAGGGGTGCGGAGGGTCGTGTATTACCTGTCACTCTCTTACTGAAAAGGACGCTACTGAACTTCTAAAAAAAACCGGTACCACGGTGACATCTGTTAAGCAGTCGCCTGCTCTCGGTCTTTTTGAACTGCTTGTAGAAAGGGAGGGTAAAAAAGGGATAATCCTCATGGATTATGGCAAAAAGCACCTGATTCAGGGGATGGTGGTTGATATTGAAAAACTTGAACCTGTTTCTGCCCATGAACAGAATATTCCAAAGCCTAAAGAATTACCACCAGTTGATATAACTAAAATACCTGTGGAAAATGCAATTGTTATAGGAAATCCAAAGGGGGATAAAAAACTGTATGTTTTTACAGATCCGGACTGCCCATACTGCAGAAAAGCTCACACTCAATTGAAAAAGCTTGCCGATCTGATGCCTGATCTTGCAATTCATATAATGCTGTTTCCACTGCCTATGCACCCGGCAGCGCTTGATAAATGCAGAACCGTTATTGAAACAAAGAGCATTGGGCTTCTGGATGATGCGTTTGAGGGGAAGGAAGTTCCAAAACCAAAATCTGACAGAAGTATTAAAGCTATTGATGAAATTGTCAGTTTCGGAAATTCGCATGGAATCTCGGGAACTCCGACGATGATTCTACCTGATGGAAGAGTACAGGTGGGTATGCGGGATGCTGAGAGTATGAAGAAAATGCTGGAAGCAAAATAACAGATATGATTTAACGGGGCGAACGTTCTTCGCCCCTAAAGTTTATATTGAAGTTATTATTTTTTTTGCCAAATCATTCACAACGCTGTAGTGGACTTCGACCCCATCTCGTTTTCCCTCTATTATTCCCTTGTTTTTGAGAAGAGCAAGGTGCTGAGAAACGGTTGCCTGCGGTAAACCGAGGCACTCCCATATATGTTTTACATTACACTCTCTGGTGCAGAGCCCCGCCACAATTTTGAGGCGTATCGGATGTCCAAGTACCTTTAATACTTCGGCTTCGTCTACAAACTTCTTGTCTTTATCAAATGCCATGATAGTTCCTCCATTTTGAATTATCATATATATGGAAATTGCAGTAGTCAATCTAATTGTATTTAAAACGCTATTATATGCAGCTTAGATGGCAGGCAACGGCATGACCTGTTTTACTCTCTGTCAGAAGTGGAATTTCGTTGCGACATTTATCCATAGTATATGGACAGCGGGGGTGGAAACGACACCCCGATGTGACTGAGTTTGTTGTTGGAAGATCGCCTTTTAACTGTTTGTTCGAGTTTAAATTATTGGTTTGCAAACCGGGAATTGCAGCAATTAGCGCTTCAGTATATGGGTGCTTACAGCTGTTAAGAATGTCCTCAGCTCTGCCAACCTCTACAATTGCTCCGAGGTACATTATAATTATTCTGTCACAGATATGTCGAAGAACCATAAGATTGTGTGAAATAAATATCATTGATAATGCAAAATCTTTTTTCATCTGCATCAACAGGTTTATTATCTGTGCCTGAATTGAAATATCCAGCGACGAAACCGGTTCATCAGCGATTACAATTTCCGGAGAAGCAATAAGAGCGCGAGCAATGACAATCCGTTGCCGCTGCCCACCGGAGAATTCATCAGGAAAACGGTCTGCAGTGTTAGCAGATAACCCTACAGCATCCATTATACGTCTGAGTTCAATCTGTTGCTGAGTCAATGAAGCGCCGGCTATTTTGAGTGGTTCAGAAATACTGTCTCCGATTTTCATTCGTGGATTAAGTGATGAAAATGGATCCTGAAAGATCATCTGCGTATTAACTCTAAAATTTTTCCATTCACTTTTGCCCAGTTTAGAGAGGAGTTCTCCTTTATAAAACAGCTCTCCTGAGTCAGGCGTCATAATTCCTGCAGCTATTTTTGCTAATGTGGATTTTCCACATCCGGACTCTCCGGCAATACCAAGAGTTTCACCTGTCATTAGCTGTAAAGATACACCATCAACTGCTCTTAATAGTCTGTTTGAATGCAGAGTTGAAGATACTCTGAAAGATTTCTGCAGATCGACTGCCATTAGTATTGGAGTTGACTCTATCATGAGCATTTCCAGCATCTGACGAGATGAGATGGTGATTTCTCAATTAGCTGTTGAGCCTCCGAGTAACAAGTTGGATCTGTCAATGGGCAACGATCAGCAAAACTGCAACCATTACTCTTCAATACGGAGTCCGGGTTGAATTGACCTGATAAGGCTGGTAACGGCATACCTGGTTTACTGTTTTGCGGGAGAGAATCCAATAATGACTTTGTGTATGGGTGTGTCGGTCTGGACAGTATTGAAGGGGTCGGGGCGTACTCGACTATCTGGCCTGCATACATCACAGCAGTATTGTCGGAGCGTTCGGCAACTATTCCGAGATCATGTGTGATCAAAAGGATCGATAGCCCATTGACACCTTTCCGGCGGTTCAGCAGTTCCAGTATTTGAGCCTGAATTGTTACGTCAAGGGCTGTTGTAGGTTCATCAGCAATCAGTAAAGACGGATTACACGCGAGAGCCATAGCAATCATAACCCTTTGACGCATACCGCCGCTGAGTTGATGCGGATAGTTGGAGATCCGCTCTGCTGCTGATGAGATACCAACATCTCTTAACATTTCTATGCCGATGTCATGGGCGTCACGTCTGGAAATTTTTTGATGCAGAATCAGAGGTTCACAGAGTTGATCAGCTATTGATAAAACCGGATTCAAAGATGTCATCGGTTCCTGAAAAACCATTGAGATCCTTCTGCCGCGAATACTCCGCATCTCTTCATCCGGCAGAGAGAGCAGACTCTCCGCTTCAAAAACAATTTCTCCTGAGCTTATCTGACCCGGTGGAGGGATAAGGCGCATAATCGAAAGTGCTGTCATGCTCTTGCCAGAACCAGATTCGCCGACTAAAGCTAACACCTTGCCATGATCTAAGGAAAGTGATATTCCGCGAACCGGCTTAACAACATTATTTTCAATTGAAAAAGATACATCAAGATTATTGATTGAAAGCAGATTTGTCACGGTAAACTCAAAGGGTAGAGGTCTGTATCAGGCATTTGAAGCTGACACTGCAATTGTAATCTCTTGTGATCGATCAAATCTTGATGTGAAAAAAGTACCCTCTTCAAGAATGGCTGTAAAAGCTTCTACAATAACAGGATCAAACTGTGTGCCTGAGTTTTCGCAGAGTTCGGAAATGGCGGCATCTAATGGAAGCGCCTTTCTATAAGGTCTATCGGAGGTCATGGCATCAAATGCGTCAGCAACACTGATTATTCGTGATTCCAGAAGCTGATCTTCATGTTTTATACGGTTTGGGTATCCCATGCCGTCATAGCGTTCATGGTGTTGACCTATGCAGGTGCGCACATCTTTAAGGAATTCGATCGGTTCCAGTATCTTCATACCTATTATTGGGTGCATTTGAAGCTCATTTATATCATGAACGGACAGTTTCCCCTCTTTGTGCAGCAGACTCAAATCTATGCCAATTTTACCTATATCGTGTAAAATGGCTGCTCTTTCGAGGATTTTGAGTCTGTCTGGTGAAAGCTGACAACGTCTTCCAATTTCTATACTGTAGCGTGTAACACGTTCCGAGTGACCTTTTGTATAACTGTCGCTTGCTTCGATTGCAGTTACAAGGGCTTGAATTGTATTCAGATAGGTTTGCTGCTGTTCGTCGTAAAGAGTTGCGTTTTTAATTGCTATTGCAGCCTGGGCTGCAATAGTAGTGAGCATTTCCAACTCGTTTGAATAAAATTGTGAATTATCAGATTTATTAACAACGCTGATAGTGCCGATTATTTCATCCATTACCATAAGTGGCGCACATATAAGGGTTTTGCGCTCATATCCAAGTTCACTGAAACGATCAAATTGCGGTGTCTGATTTATGTCAGTTATCAAAAGTGGTTGGCGGTTATTTATAACCCATGTAGAGACACTCGTATCCTTCATCTTTATAGCTTTTTGTGGAGCGATCAGTTTCCCGTTACCAATAAGATTAGTCACATTCAGAGTCCGCTGCTCTTTGTTGTAAAGTATTATGTAGCCTATTTGAGCATCAAGTGTACTTGTTGTACTTCTCACTATGAGGTTGAAGAGACGGTCAATGTCTATCGTTGAGTTGATTGCCAGCCCTATTTTATAGATTGTTGAAAGCCTATCGAATGCGTGTTCAAGATTTGTATTTTTCTGCTCCAGTTCAGCGGCGAGATCTGCGATGGTAAAGCTGGCCTGCTCAACTTCTTCTATTCTCTCTTCAAGGGATATATTCAGATTCTCAATTTCATGAAGCTGTTCTTCCAACTTTTCGTTCATAAGCTGGGTGTTATGATGGTGAACCAGTTTTTCTTCGGCTCTTGCCAACTCTCGTTCATTAATAACGGTGCTTTGAAGCAGATCCTTAAGTTTTATTGCCATTAAGTTAAGGTGGGACGAGAGGAGTTGCATCTCGTTTGAGCTGTTGATAGAGCTGTTAACCTCAAAATTGCCAAGTTCAACCTCTCGCATATCTGCAATCATAGAGCGTATTGGCTTGTCGACGTACAGCGAGAGAAATATAAAACAAGCACCGATTATCAGTGTAATCATAAGAGTAGATGAAATAATTGCGTTTCTCTGTTCAGTTTTAATGTAACTGGTTATTTCGTTAAGAGATATTTCTGTTTCAATAATTGCTATAACAGGTTTACTTGCATCATGGCAGCCCTGACATTCCCTTGTATTAAGGATGCGTGTGTAAGAGTCAAGATTGTTTTTATTGTTAGAAAAGTAAAAATGATTTTCCCTGTTGTTTGAAATCTTTTCCAGTTCTTCAGCGGTAAGTTGACTCCCTATTTCAAGCTTGTCAGCCGAATGAATTATTGTCCCTTCAGTATCAATAATTCTGAGTTCTTTGATATGCTCATGGACTTTTGCGTCTTGCAGAATAGCATTCAGGCTGTTTGTATGACCTGATTTCATGGCATTCTGGATGCTCATGGTAAGGCTTTCAATAAGCATTACAGAGCTGTTTTCGATTATTTTCTCAATAACCGCTTTCTGGTCACGGTAGTGGTTCCATGACGAGAAGGATATGACAGCAATTACAATTAGTGCTACCATACCGATAATTTTTATTTTTAATGAATTTAGAAGCACAGAGAATCTTTCTGTTTAATTTAGATCAGTCTTTTACCATTGATGTAAAGTGAAAAGACCAAAATAGTAATGATTACTGTATACTTAGCTGCTTTTTATAATAAAGAATACTCAACTGTCATAAACTGACGTATGTACGGGTAGTTGATTCAAATTGTATGGTTTGATATTGTGAGCAAAATATTAATATTACCGTACTATATTAGTAATTCTTATGTGTTAGCTCTTTAAGAGCTAGACTTTATACAGTATTTATGCCAATTGTATTTAGCCGTTAGAGATATACCCTCAGTTAAAAATTGTAGTAATCAAAAAAATCAAAAAAATTGACACAACGAGGTAATATATGGTTTTATCCTCAGGTTTTGCAGATGATAAATAGTATTCGCTTATCGATATTAGTTGCTCTTATATCTATATTAATGTTGCCGGCTGATACGGAGTCGCTGGCGGCGGTTCTGGATGAGACTGTTCGGGTTGCAATTGCCAAGTCGGCTTCTGAAATTACCGTTGCCGGTGAAGGTCTGTTGGTAACCGATGAGACAGGAACTCCTGTTGTAATATCTCTGCCTGCCTCAATAAAGCCTTTCAAGGATAGTTTGCAGGTTGAGGGGAAACAGTTTAAAAAACTATACTTCTCAGCATCCAAATCTGTTTATGTGAATAATAAGCCATATCGTGGGCTTGCCGAGGTTTCTGTAACTGATGGAGGAATTCTGGTCGTAAACCAGTTGCCTCTTGAGGAGTATCTGGTTGGTCTTATTAATTGTGAAATCTCTTCAGCATGGCCAATAGAAGCTGTAAAAGCTCAGGCGATTATCGCAAGAACATACGCGCTTAACAGAAAAATGGCACGCATTGCCTCCCCTTATCATCTGGAGTCTTCGGTTATCGATCAGGTTTATGAAGGGAGTCTTATCGAGGATAGCCGTGCACAGCGTGCTGTTTTTGAAACTTCAGGGATAGTATTAACGTATAATTATGAGATTATTCAGGCATTTTACCACTCAAGTTGTGGTGGCAGGACTGAGTCCTGTGAAAATATCTGGGGGATGTCGTTTCCATATTTAAAGGGTGTTTCATGTCAGTACTGTTTGACATCACCTACTGCAACCGTGTGGGAATACAAACTCTCTCTGAAAGAGCTTGAAGAACGCTTAAAGACAGCAGGGTACAAAATATCCGGTCTGTATGATATAAAGACCGGAAGCCAGAATTCAGAGGGACGATTGAAGGATGTTTCCATCCTCGCCTCAAAAGGCAGTCTGGCAATAACCGGTGAGCAGTTTCGCAAGGCAATCGGATACGGCTTTATAAAAAGTACCAGATTTACACTTAAGAATATGAAAAATGAAATAAGCTTCACCGGAAGTGGTAATGGGCATGGAGTTGGATTGTGCCAGTGGGGCGCCAAGCAGCGCGCGCTTGATGGTTTTGTTTCAGCGGAGATACTCTCTTATTACTATCCGGGTACTGAGTTGAAAAAGCTCTCTGATATTCGTTAAATTCGGCAATTTTGTTCAGGGATGTAATGTTAGTAAAAGATTTTACCTATCATCTTCCAGAGGAGTTAATTGCGCGTTATCCGGCTGCACAGAGGGATGCTTCGCGATTAATGCTTCTTGACAGAAATTCTGAAGTAACTGCCGAGGACAGGTTCAGTAATATTGACCGTTATCTCAAGCAGGGCGACTTGCTGGTAATGAACGATACCCGTGTAATTCCAGCCCGTCTGTACGGTTGGAAGCCAACCGGTGGCAAGGTTGAAATTTTCCTGTTACGGCGTTTGCAAGAAGAATCTGAACAGTGGGAGTGTATGCTCAGGTCATCAAAGAAGTTTTCCTCCGGGCAGTCAATAACTCTCGAATCAGGTATGTCAGCCACGGTTCTTTCTCGTGGGAATTCTGAAAACTGGGTAGTTGAGTTTAACGGGGAGGAGTGTTTTGAATCATGGTTGGAGCGGGAAGGTCACATACCTCTGCCACCTTACCTGCAGCGTGATGACTGCCCGGATGACAGGGAGAGATATCAGACGGTCATAGCATCCGAATCCGGTGCGGTCGCGGCTCCGACGGCGGGACTTCATTTTACTCATGAACTGTTGCAACGCCTTAATCTAAAAGGGGTTGGTACGTCATTTATTACTCTGCATACCGGTTTGGGTACATTTCAGCCTTTACGCGTTGTACACGTTGAAGAACACGTTATACACACAGAGCGATTTTCTGTCTCACCTGATACCGCAGAGGCTGTTTCCAGGACAAAAGCTGCAGGTGGACGAGTAATTGCTGTAGGAACTACTACTGCCAGAACTCTGGAATATTCAGCTCAAAAAACAGGTTATGTTTCTGCCGGTAGCGGAGAAGCCGATATTTTTATCTATCCAGGTTACAGGTTCAAGGTTGTTGATGCCCTTATTACAAATTTCCATCTTCCCGAATCAACGCTCCTGATGCTTGTTTCGGCACTTGCCGGCAGGGAACGTGTGCTTGAAGCCTATAAAGATGCGGTATCTGGCGGGTTTAGATTTTACAGTTATGGCGATGCCATGTTCATCCACTAAGAGGTCTCGTGTCTGAAACATTTTCAGTAATTCATAGCGACACATCTTGTAAAGCGCGTCTTGGATCTCTTAAAACTCCCCATGGGGAGGTTGAAACTCCGATTTTTATGCCGGTAGGCACTAACGCGACTGTAAAAGCAATGACCCCTGAGGATCTCTCTGCTGTAAATGCACAGATAATACTGGCAAATACTTATCATCTGTATCTGAGACCAGGTCATCATCTGGTTGGAAAAATGGGTGGTTTGCACAGGTTTATGAATTGGAACAGGCCGATTCTTACGGATAGTGGCGGTTTTCAGGTTTTCAGCCTTGGTGAGTTGCGAAAAATAAGTGAAGAAGGTGTCAGATTTCAATCACATATTGATGGCTCTTATCATCTGCTGACACCTGAATTTGCCATAAATATTCAGGAATCACTCGGCGCTGATGTGATTATGTGTTTTGACGAGTGTCCGCCTGTCACGGCTGATTACGAATATGTCAGACGTTCTCTTGAGTTGACAACACGTTGGGCTAAACGATGCAAAGAGGCGCATAAAAGATCTGATCAGCAGCTTTTTGGAATTGTTCAGGGCGGAATGCATTACGACCTTCGCGCCAGGAGTCTGGACGAACTATGTTCGATAGGGTTTGACGGTTATGCATTGGGTGGACTATCTGTTGGTGAAGAAAAAGAGCAGATGTACGGTGTTATGGAGTGCTGTTCCACTCTTTTGCCGAAGGATTCTCCTCGGTATATAATGGGAATCGGGACTCCGGAGGATCTTGTCGAAGCTGTCTGGCACGGTTATGATATGTTTGATTGCGTTATGCCAACCAGAAATGCTCGTAATGGGATGCTTTTTACCAGTCAGGGGAGGGTGAATATCAAGTCTAAGATTTATGAGGAAGATGATGGACCTCTTGATCCTGCTTGCAGCTGCAATGTCTGTAAAAAATATTCGCGTGCATATTTGAGACACTTATACCGTTCTGGTGAAATATTATCATCACAGTTAAACAGCTATCACAATCTTCATTTTTATATTGATCTTATGAGAAGGGTTCGTGAATCTATTAAAAACAGTGAATTTGATGAATTCCGCAGAAAATTCAGATCTGCAATGAAATTAGAATCAGTAATCTAAAAAGGGAGGATAACAACATGTTTGGATTGGCTTTTGCGATGGGAAGTGCACCGGGAGGGGCTGCTGCAGGAGGAGCCGGGGGTGGAATGGCGGCTTTTCAGCAGGTGATTCCACTTATTTTCATGTTTGCAATATTTTATTTTCTTCTTATTCGTCCGCAGCAGAAAAAGGCTAAGGAACATAAGGCGCTGCTTGAGTCAATGAAGAAAGGGGATAATGTGGTTACTGCCGGTGGTGTGCATGGAAAGGTGACTGCGGTAGAAAGCGACATAGTAACGCTTGAGATTGCAAGCAATGTAAATATCAAAATTACAAAGAGTTATATTGCAACAATAAAGAAGGATTAGTTTAAAATCTTAAAAGGAGAACAAGCCTTATGCCAAAAGAAACTGGCTGGCGGATCAGCCTCATTGCAGTTTTTGTTGCACTTTCATTTCTCTATCTGACTCCGACTCTGGTCGGTAATTTGCCGTCCTGGTGGGGAAATCTGATGCCAAAGGACAAGATCCATCTTGGGCTTGACCTTCAGGGTGGTACGCATCTGGTTATGCAGGTTGACACAGATAAGGCAATTGAAGGTATTCTCGATCTCGTCGCTACAGATCTTGAAGATACTTTGACAGGTAAGAATCTGCATTACAAACGTATAGTCAGAGATGGTGCAGACAAGGTCTCAATTGTTCTGTATGAAAAAGGTACGGCAGATACAGTACAAAAGCTGATTAAGGATAAATATCCTACATACGAGCAGAGTCCTACTTTTGATGAAGCCGGTTTTGTTGCGTTAACGCTTCGTGTAAATGAAAAGGAAATTCAGGATCGTAAAGACAAGGCAGTTCAGCAGGCTCTTGAGACAATTCGCAACAGGATAGATCAATTTGGCGTATCTGAGCCTACTATTCAGCGCGAGGGGATCAGCAATATTGTTGTTCAGTTGCCTGGTATCAAGGATCCACAAAGAGCTATTGAGCTTATCGGGCGAACCGCAAGACTTGATTTTAAAATGGTGCGGGAGGATCTGTCACCTACATCAGGCGTTATTCCCGATGATGCCGAGATATTGAAGGAAAAATCAGTTGATCCTGCAACCGGTGCTGTTACTGAAATACCTATCGTAGTTCAGAAAAAATCTATGATAACCGGCGATTTGCTGACAGATGCCCAGGTCAGGATAGATTCTCAGTTTAACCAGCCATACGTTGCAATAGATTTCAATTCTCTTGGTGCAAAGCTTTTTGATCAGGTTACAGCTGCAAACGTCGGTAAAAGATTTGCCATCGTTCTGGATAACAATATTCATTCGGCACCAGTTATTCGTGAGCGAATTTCTGGCGGTAGTGCCCAGATATCCGGTAACTTTACTGAGAAAACTGCAGCAGATCTTGCCATAGTCCTGCGCGCAGGAGCTCTTCCCGCACCTGTTAATATTATTCAGAATGTAACGGTAGGACCTTCATTGGGACAAGACTCAATAAATAAAGGTCTGTTTGCAGGACTTGTTGGTGTTCTGCTGGTAGTTGCATTTATGGCAGTCTACTACAAACTCTGCGGTATGGTTGCTAACCTTGGAATGATACTGAATATTATCTATCTGATGGGAGCGCTTGCCGCTCTTGGGGCTACGCTTACCCTGCCTGGTATTGCTGCAATTGTACTTCTGATAGGGATGTCGGTGGACTCTAACGTAATTATTTTCGAGCGCATAAGAGAAGAGCTTAAACTTGGTAAATCACCAAAATCAGCTTTGGATGCCGGTTACGACAAAGCATTTCTCACTATCATGGACTCGCATATAACCACTCTGATAACAGCCGCAGTTCTGTTTCAGTTTGGTACAGGACCGGTCAAAGGGTTTGCCGTCTCCTTAAGTCTTGGTGTTATCATAAATCTTTTCACCTCGCTGATTGGCACCAAGGTGACCTTCGATCTGTTCCTGCATAAAGGTACAGTTAAAAAAATGAGCATATAAAAAGGGGGTAGCACCTTTCATGGAACTTCTCGGTAAAACAAATATCGATTTTATGGGAAAACGAAATATATCTTTTATAATTTCCGCTATCATAACTATTGTCGGGATTATAGGAATCATTCAGATAGGGAGGGGTGCAGCCAACATGGGCATTGACTTCTCTGGCGGTACCTCTATGCAGCTTAAATTTGAGAAACCGCTTGCAATAGCCAAAGCCCGCTCTGCGCTTCACAACAGCGGCATTGATAAAGTTGATCTCCAGGAGATTAAGGATGGTAACAAACTATTAGTCAAGATGGCTGGCGCCGCTGTTGGAAAACAGTCTGAAATAGTTCAGGAAGCTTTCAAAAAAGAGTTTACGGACAATCCTTTTACAGTTGAAAGTACAACTGAAATCGGTCCTTCAATTGGAGATAAACTGAGAAAAGATACCATTATAGCTGTGGTTCTGTCGTTACTATGTATTATAATCTACATTGCCTGGCGCTTCGATTTTAAGTTTGGTATTGGTGCAACAGCTGCAACCATGCATGATGTTATGGCGATAATTGCCGTATTTTATGTCATGGATAAAGAAATCAACCTGCTCTTTATTACTGCGGTGCTGACAGTAGCCGGATACTCGCTGACCGATACGGTTGTTGTTTTCGACCGTATACGTGAAAACCTGCACAAAAATATGAAGAGCGCTCTGCATAATGTTTTTAACGGTAGTATTAACGAAGTTCTTTCAAGAACAATAGTAACCTCACTCACAACATTTATGGCAGCAGGAGCGCTGTTTTTTCTTGGTGGTGAGGTTATACATGACTTCTCATTTGCATTAATGATTGGTATTGCTGTAGGTACTTATTCTTCAATTTTTCTTGCCACTCCGATAGTTCTATTGCTTGAGCAGCGGGCGGTGGTTAAAAAGAGTGAAACTGCTTAGATACTTTTTCAAAATTGAAATGAGGTGAATAAATGAAGAAAGAATCAATACTTTTAGCTGTTGTTGCACTGATTGTCGGTTTGTTGGGTGGTTACTTAATATTCAGTATCAGTAACGCTGGAAATAATCAGCAGGGCTCTGCTGCTATACCGGTAGGTTCAGGTTCTCCTACTGACTATACTCAACGAATTGCACAGGCGGAGAAAATAGTTGCCCAGGATCCTAAAAATCTTAATGCATGGATATCTTTGGGGAATGATTATTTTGATACAGAACAGTCACAGAAATCTATCAATGCTTATAGTAAAGCCCTTGAAATTGATCCTAACAACCCGAATGTTTTAACTGACCAGGGGGTAATGTATAGAAAAATGGGTTGGTATGACAAAGCGTTGGAAAATTTTGAAAAAGCAAATAAAATTGACCCCAAACATATCCAGAGTCTTTTTAATACGGGAATTGTTTATGCGGTTGATTTAAAAGACCACGTAAAAGCAAGACCTTACTGGAAAAAGGTAATTGAAATTGAGCCGAACGGTGCAACTGCAAATCAAATTAAAAGTATGATGCAGGGCGCTCAATAAGAGTGCTGCCGGCAATATTTAGTGACTGAAAATCCCCCGCTTGACGGGGGATTTTTTTTACAAAGGATTACGATCTGATGCTGAAAAAATGGGTAATGAAAAGTATTGATGTTGACAAAGCTGAAGTTTTGGCATCTTCTCTCGCTCTCTCGCCGGTAATGGCTAAGATTCTTGTAGGCAGAGGTATTGATTCGTTAGAATCAGCAAATAATTTTTTTTATCCTTCGCTCTCTGCAATGCTTGATCCTTTTCTCCTTAAAGGTGTCAAATCAGCCGTAGAGAGGATTATTACCGCCATAAAGTGCGGAGAATCAGTCTGTATTTACGGTGACTACGACGTTGACGGAATTACCGGAACAGCGCTGCTTGTCTCATATCTGCGTAAGAGTGGTTTGGATTGTAAATATTTCATACCGAATCGTTTTAATGATGGTTATGGACTTAATAGGGAATCTCTACAAAAGATCATTGACTCCGGCAATACGGTGATAATTTCTGTTGATTGCGGTACTACTTCTATTCAGGAAGCTGAGTTTTGTAAGAAGAAAGGTGTCGATCTAATCATTGTTGATCACCATACGCCGGGGGAAAAACTACCAGATGCAGCCGTAGTCATAAATCCTCTTCAAGACGGTTGCTCATACCCTTTTAAGATGCTTGCCGGCGTTGGCGTAGCTTTCAATCTACTGATTGCTTTACGTAGCGAAATGAGAGAGAAAGGGCTCTTTAAAAACAAAAGTGAACCTGATCTTAGAGAGTATTTTGATCTGCTTGCTCTGGGAACCATAGCTGATGTAGTGCCGCTGATTGGGCAAAATCGCCTTTATGTACATTATGGTCTGCAAAAGCTTGAAAGTAACTCAAGGCATGGAGTTGCCGCCTTAAAAAAGGTGGCAGGAATCAAGGGGCAGCTCTCCTGCGGACAGGTTGGTTTCAGGATAGCACCAAGGTTAAATGCCGCAGGACGAATGGAAAGCGCAGTGCCTGGAGTCGAACTGCTTCTTAGTGCCGATGTTGAAGAGTGTTCAATTCTGGCTGGTGAGCTTGACTCATCAAATGCGGAACGCCAGGCAACGGAGCGCTCAATTCTTGATGATGCTATATCAATGGTTAAACAGTCAGGGAGTTATCCGGAATGTAGAAGCATTGTTCTCTCTTCCTCAAACTGGCATCAGGGAGTTATAGGCATTGTTGCATCACGTCTGGTTGATCTTTATCATCGGCCGACGATACTTATAGCTACTGATGAAGCGGGGAATGCTAAAGGTTCCGGTCGTAGTATCCCTGGGTTTCATCTGTTGGATGCATTAACCGGATGTTCACACCTTTTAGAACGTTTCGGTGGACACCGATATGCCGCTGGTGTTGCATTGAAAGCCGGGAATATTGAAAGTTTCAGCAAAACTTTTGAAACCGTTGCCGCTGGTTTGCTAGGTGATTCCGAGCTTACACCGACTTTAGATGTAGATGCTGATATTTCTCCTGTTGAAGTTGATATAGAGTTGGTGAACGAACTGCGACGTTTGGAACCGTTTGGCTCTATGAATCCTGAACCGACGCTTGTTATGCGAGCTGTTACTGTATTGGAAAGTCGA
Source organism: Desulfuromonadaceae bacterium (assembly GCA_028683855.1). GTDB lineage: Bacteria > Desulfobacterota > Desulfuromonadia > Geobacterales > Pseudopelobacteraceae > JACRCG01. The sequence continues at coordinate 38,426 of JAQUHA010000005.1, read as the reverse complement.
AAAGTCGGTGAAGGGCATCTTAAACTGCGGATAACAGCCGGGGGGGCTGTTTTTGATGCAATTGCATTCAGGCAGGCGGATTCTTCGACGGATGGTTTGCTTGATATTGCTTTTTTCCCGGAGTTGAATGTATGGAATAATACTGTTTCGTTGCAACTGAGAGTTAAAGCTATTAGAAAGGCGGTAGAGTAATGCAACGTAATGAACGTTTTGACAGAGCCGACCGAATCATAAAAATAGGCTTCTGGATAAATGCTTTGCTGATGGTTATGAAGCTTTCAGCCGGTTACTGGGGACGGTCAGATGCCGTTTTTGCCGACGGTATTGAAAGTGCCTGTGATTTTGTAGCGATATTTGCGACAATGATGGCTCTTAAGTTGGGTCGTCAGCCATTTGATGAAAACCATCCATACGGTCATGGAAGAGCTGAAAGTTTAGCTGCGCTCCTTGTGTCACTGGTTATTGTTGCGACTGGTGGCTGGATACTATATGAGTCGGTTATTTCAATTATTGTCGGGAATTTCAAATCACCGGAGTGGATTGCAGTTTTTGCGGCTGCCCTTACGATCATAATAAAAGAGTGGCTCTATCGATTTACAACAAGAACAGGCAAAAGGCTGGAAAGCCCCTCCCTGCTCGCTATTGCCAAAGACCACCGGAAAGACGCGCTTACCTCTATTGCAACTCTTGCGGGGGTAATCGGAGCATTTTTCGGTCTTGGTGTTCTTGATCCTTTAGCAGCCGGTTTTACGTCATTTTTTATTCTTAATGTAGGATATCAGGCCTTTATGGAGGCTGCACACGATCTGATGGACGGTAATGCTCCTGAGGATTTTATAGTTGCACTTCAAACTCTTGCGGAGAGTGTAAGCCACGTTGAGAGTGTGCATGAAATACGCGCCCGCCGATCAGGGCAGTTTATGATTGTGGATCTAAAGCTTGAAATGGATCCAAACATGACAGTTAAACAGTCTCATGATGTAGCTACTGCAGTAAAAAAGTTGATATTTGAACGATACTCAGGTGTAGGCGATGTTATGATTCATATAAATCCGCATGAAGAGGAGCACGAGGATCTGATTAGATTGTAGGTTTGTAACTTCCTCCGCAGATATCTCCGTTAGAACCTGTTATAAATATTGGTACTTCTGTATTTATAATTGGATTGTCAGATTGAAATGATACTGAAACATAGTTTCGTGATAAGCCCTTTGATATCTTGTGGTTACTATCATAACTTTGAACTAATACATTAAGGGTTTGTCCAGCCAATTTACCAAGAAATGTCTCTTTTTTCCGTTTGGCAATCTGTCTTAGGTTTGCAGCTCGATGACTGATAAGATGAGCAGGCAGATGTCCAGGCATACCCGCAGCTCTGGTCCCAGGGCGGCTTGAATATGGAAATACGTGCAGGTCGGATAGTGGCAATTCTTCAAGTAGAGTGACAGTTTCGTTGAATTCAGATTCTGTCTCTCCCGGAAATCCAGCAATCACATCTGCGCCTATAAATGCATTAGGCATTGCTGCAGCTGTCTTTTCTATCTTTTCCCGAAAAAAATCGGCGTTATAGCATCTTCCCATACGTTGCAAAACTGTATCTGACCCGCTCTGAAGAGGAAGATGCAGGTGCTGGCAAATATTTTTTGATGATGACATTAAGTGGAGCAATTCATCGGTTACTTCATTTGGTTCGATTGAACCAATACGCAGTCGTTGAACAATGTCAGTTTTATCAATCTCTTTTATTAGTGATTGAAGTGAGAACGGATTTTTCAGGTCAAGACCGTAAGCGCCAAGATGTATTCCTGTCAGGACAATCTCTTTAAAATTGTTGTCAACAAGATCCCTGATCCCTTTAATTACGTCATTAAATTGAACACTTCGGCTGCTGCCACGGGCAAATGGAACTATGCAGTAAGCGCAAAATGAGTTGCAACCATTCTGGATCTGCAGAAAAGCTCGAGTATGTTCTGCAAAGCTGGTCAGTTTGAGCGGAGCCGCAGAGTGGATATCCGATATATCAGAAACTGAGTTGGTATTCGACTCCAGAAGTGCCGAAATATTCTGCTTTTCCATATTGCCAAGTATACAATCAAGTTCCGGCATTTTTTCTAACTCACCGGGAGCGACCTGTGCGTAGCATCCCGTTGCGATAATACGTGCTTTAGGATTAAGGCGTCGTGCACGTCGTATGTGACGTCGTGTCTCAGAGTCGGTTCTGGCGGTAACCGTGCATGAGTTTATAATGTAAAAGTCTGACTCTTCGCCGAACGGGACAACACTATATCCCGCAGCTTTTAACTGTTCGATCATTGCGGCTGATTCGAACTGGTTGGTTTTACAACCTAATGTGCTGACTGCTACTCTTTTCATATTTAAGCTGAATCCTTCTGTTGGTGTTTATATTTGGTTACATGGATCAATTCGACAAGTTAAGTCCTCATTCAGTGAGGGTCAAGAAAAAAGAGTCAGCGTTTTAGTTGAAAATTATGAAAAAAACAGATAAAACGGAGCACGTTGTTATTCATAAGTTTAAACAGGCACTTTTACTATTTATACGGAGGAAGTTATGAGCTTAATCACGTTGTACGATACAACATTGCGAGATGGTACCCAGTCTGAGGATATCTCGTTTCAGATGGAAGACAAAATTCGTATTGCCCATAAACTTGATGAGCTTGGAATTAACTACATTGAGGGGGGGTGGCCGGGGAGCAATCCTAAAGATGTCGCCTTCTTTAAGGATATAAAGAAAGAGAAGCTGACTCAGGCAAAAATTGCTGCATTCGGTTCTACCCGTCGCGCAAAAGTAACACCGGATAAGGACAGCAATATAATTACGCTCATCAAGGCAGAGCCGGATGCAATTACAATCTTTGGTAAAAGTTGGGATTTTCATGTTAGCGAGGCACTTAGAATCCCGCTGGAAGAAAATCTTGAGCTGATTTTTGATTCGCTCGAATATTTGAAGAAACACGTTGCGGAAGTTTTTTATGATGCGGAACACTTTTTTGACGGTTATATGGCTAATCCTGAATATGCCATAAAAACTCTTAAAGCTGCCGAAGCAGCGAAGGTGGACTGCATAGTCCTCTGTGAAACAAACGGTGGACGTCTCCCCTTTGAGATCGCATCAATAATTAAGGATGTTAAGAAACATATAGAGACTCCGCTCGGAATTCATACTCATAATGATGGTGAATGTGCTGTAGCAAATTCGCTAGTTGCCGTAGATCTTGGAGTTGTACAGGTTCAGGGTACAATAAACGGTTTTGGTGAGCGTTGCGGAAATGCTAATCTTTGTTCGATAATACCGGCTCTAAAGGCAAAAATGAAAAAAGAGTGTATTACTGATGATCAGATGAAGCATCTACGCGATGTTTCCCGTTACGTTTATGAACTCGCGAATGTTGCTCCAAATAAGCATCAGGCTTACGTCGGCAACTCTGCCTTTGCCCATAAGGGGGGTGTGCATGTAAGCGCAATTCAGCGTCATCCCGAAACTTATGAACATATGCGCCCTGAGCTTGTCGGCAACTGTACACGGGTTCTTATTTCTGACTTGTCAGGTCGTTCTAATATTCTTGCCAAGGCAGAAGAGTTTAATATCAATCTCGATAGTAAAGATCCTGTTACTCTCGAAATTCTCGACAATATCAAAGATATGGAAAACCGTGGGTATCAGTTTGAGGGTGCCGAAGCTTCATTTGAGTTATTAATGAAAAAAGCGCTTGGAGCTCATAAAAAATTCTTCACAGTACTTGGTTTCCGTGTCATTGACGAAAAACGTGGAGAAGATCAGAAACCTATGGCAGAAGCAACAATTATGGTAAAGGTCGGCGGTAAAGTAGAACATACGGCTGCAGAAGGTAACGGTCCGGTTAATGCTCTTGACAACGCGATTCGTAAGGCATTGGAAAAGTTCTACCCTAAATTGAAAGATGTTAAGCTGCTTGACTACAAAGTTAGAGTGCTTCCGGCTGGTCAGGGGACTGCATCTTCGACCCGTGTGCTTATTGAATCCGGAGATAAGCATAGCAGATGGGGAACTGTTGGTGTCTCTGATAATATTATTGATGCTTCTTATCAGGCTTTAATTGATAGTATTGACTACAAGCTTAACAAGATGGAGGAGTAAGCTGAACAAAGCCCTGGTGAAGCGACTCGTTATTGTCGTCTGTTCGCTTTTACTGCTTGTAACTCTTGTTGTGAGAAGCCGTATGAGTCAGGATTATCCTGTTTCTACGGCTTCTCATGTTTTGTCTGACGATTTTGTTACGGTTAAAATGTGTGGTGATCTAAGGCATCCGGGGATTTACCGTTTCTCAGCCAATTTATTGGCGGAAAGCGTCACTTTGTTGGCGGATTTGTGCAACTCCTTTGAAGAGCCTCTAAATATTACTGCAAATAGAAAAGTTCAAAACGGTTCATCAATTAGAGTGTTACTGCTGCCTGATGGGAACTGTAGAATGTCATTAGATTTTATGACAGTAAATGAGCAGATGCTTTTGGGAATTCCCCTTGATATAACAAGAATGAAAGAAGATGATTTTGACAGGTTACCAGGTATCGGAGCATCACTAGCCAAGCGAATAGTTGAATATCGTCAAAATAATGGCGGTTTTATGCGTGTAGAAGATCTTAGTTTGATAAATGGAATTGGAAATGACAAGTATAATGGAATTAAAGTTTTCTTTTAACTAGCTGTATACACTTGTTTTTTTAAGTTGTCTCTCCTTCTGTGCAGATTGATGCAAGCTGTTGGCACATTAGATGTAATCACCCGACCGTTTACTATTTATTTTGGTAGTCGGGAGGGGTATTATGCATTGTCCGCGTTGTAAAGGTCGTATGTTCGCTGAAAAATTCTATGATTTTGTTCGCTCATTCGATGCTTGGAAATGTACCTGCTGCGGAGAGTTACTAGACTCAACGATACTGGCTAATAGAGCGAGGAATAATAAAATTCATCTTGGTTAGATAACTCTACCGCTTTATTGATAACAAAAAGGGAATCTGCTTTCAGGTTCCCTTTTTGTTTGACTCTCCACTGCTGACGGGTTAATTAACAGCTCCATGTTTTGATAAAATAAAAGTCAGGAGTTGTAAGAGTATGAGGAATGACGCACGAAATGCCGATGCTTTGCGCCCGATAAAAATCACACGTAATTTCACTAAATATGCCGAAGGCTCCGTATTGATAGAATTTGGTGACACTAAAGTGCTGTGTACTGCATCGTTGGAAGAGTCAGTGCCACCTTTTCTACGTGGCAAAGGTATAGGTTGGGTGACGGCTGAATATGCAATGTTGCCCCGAGCCACACACACACGCTCATCACGCGAAGCTGCAAAAGGAAAACAGACAGGGCGTACACTTGAAATTCAGCGATTGATTGGACGTTCGTTACGTGCAGTGACAGATATGACAAAACTTGGTGAGCGTTCGATATATATCGATTGTGATGTCATACAGGCTGATGGTGGAACTCGCACGGCATCTATAACAGGAGCGTATATTGCTTTGGTTGATGCTGTGAAAACACTGGAGTCAAAGGGTATAGAAACTTGTAATATAATAAAAGAGGGAGTTGCAGCAGTAAGCGTTGGCATTTTGGATGGCAATGTACTTCTTGATCTGAATTATCTGGAAGACTCTGCCGCGGAAGTTGATATGAATTTTGTTATAACTTCCAGCGGGCGTTTTGTTGAAGTACAGGGTACTGCCGAAGCGGAACCGTTTACAGGTGAGGAAATGGATAAAATGCGTGATCTTGCACTTGCCGGCGTGAAGGAACTTATTGAGTGTCAGCAGGAGGCTCTCTTAAGATGAAGCGGCTTGTAGTAGCGACTCGCAATAAAGGAAAAGTGATTGAAATAAACGCATTATTAACTGGATTAGTGGATAAAGTAAGCGGTGCTGTGGATTTTGAAGATTTTCCGGAAACTCTTGAGGATGGGCTTACATTTGAGGAGAATGCTCTTAAAAAAGCACGTACTGCATTAAAGTTTACCGGTTTTCCGTCATTGGCTGATGACTCAGGATTGGTTGTTGATGCGCTTAATGGTCGACCGGGCGTTTTTTCAGCTCGATACGCCGGGGAATTTGCAGATGATGTTTCTAATAATTCACTTTTGCTAGAAGAGATGCTTAATGTTTCTCCCGATAAACGTACCGCTTCTTTTGTCTCTGTTCTTGCTTTTGTGACACCTGATGGTGTTGAAAAGATATTTAAAGGCACATTGTCAGGGAATATACTTTTCGAAGCGAGAGGCGAGGGTGGTTTTGGATATGATCCGCTCTTTCTGGTAGAAGAGTTTGGACGAAGTATGGCTGAATTGACATTGTCGGAAAAAAATACTGTAAGTCACAGAGCCATGGCTTTCAAAAAATTCCGGGAATATCTTGAGGGGAAATCAGAATTTGAAGAATAAAAGTAAATATGAAAGTCGGAAAACAAAACCGGGTGCTGTTTCAAAAGTCCATGTTGCTGATAAAGGGTTTGTTCCTTTAACCCGTAAAAATACACCTGAACTGCGAATAACATCTCTTGATGAGGATGGCTACGGAACATCACGCAGTGAAGAGGGGATGACATTCAAAGTGGGTGGTGCTCTCCCTGGCGATCTGATTACAGCCGGAATAGATCATATTGCCGGAGGCACGGTTTATTGTCATCTGAAAAAGCTACTTAAGTCATCAGTGCTTCGCAGCAGTAATTCACCCTGTCGTGAAAGTGCCGAATGTTTTGGGTGTCCGTTAATCTCCATGAAATATTCGGAGCAGAAAAACTGGAAGCGTGGAATGATACTTTCAGAAATTGCCAAGTATCCTGCTTTATCCGGAGTTACAGTGAATCCGTTGCTCTCTCCGGATAACCTTATTCATTACCGCACCACTGCAAAATTAGTGGTTGCCGGTAAATTCTCTGAACCGTTTATAGGTATTTATCGTCGTTCAAGTCATGACGTATATGATCTCGAGCAGTGTCCGATCCATCATCCGCTTATTGACAAGGTTGTGAATGCTGTCAGGAAGGGTATTAAAAAGGGGAAAGTACAGGTCTACAATCCGCAGAGCAGAATGGGGCTGCTCCGTTATCTGGTAGTACGAGTTTCAACCTATGAGAAAAAAGCTATGGTTGTTTTTGTTACCTCTAAAAGATCCTTCAATGAAATCCATCATCTTGGACGTTATGTACAGGATCTCGTCCCTGAAGTTGAAATAGTAGTTCAGAACGTCAACCCCAGCGAAGGTAATGTGATTATGGGGCAGAAAGATTTCTTTCTGACAAAGAAACTTTACCTGACAGAACGTATCGGTGACGTATCTTTCAGAATTTCACCTCGATCGTTTTTTCAGATCAATAACAGCGGAGCCAATCTGATTTATAGTAAGGTTCGTGAATGGGCCGGGCTTACAGGAGTTGAAACTGTTCTTGATCTCTATTGTGGTATTGGCGGAATATCTCTGTTTCTGGCCGGATTAGCCGGGGATGTATTCGGTGTTGAAGTGGTTGAAGAGGCTGTGGCTGATGCAGCGATGAATGCCCGTATAAACGGTATTAAAAATTGTCAGTTTGAAGCTGGTGATGTCGCTGATATGCTTGATGTAATGACCAGAGATAAGTTGCAGGTTGACGTCGCAGTCTTAAATCCGCCGCGTAAAGGTTGTGATCAAACCGTTCTGGAGCGGCTTGCCGCTTTAGAACCGAAAACCATCCTTTATGTGTCGTGCTCGCCGCAGAGTCTTGCACGGGATCTGGACATTCTTAAGCAGCTTGGATACAACTGTTCTGAGATTCAACCTGTGGATATGTTTCCTCAAACTGTTCATGTAGAAAATGTTGCAAGGCTGTTAAGGCAGTAGTTTTTATGTTGCAGCTTATGTCATAGCCTGAGAAAATCAGCTTGACATAACTGTCGTAACTTGTTATTACTCTCCAGCTTTTTGATATAGGCGCGTAGCTCAGCGGGAGAGCGCTACCCTGACACGGTAGAGGTCGGCGGTTCGACACCGCCCGCGCCTACCATTAAATAAGCAGTGCGGAAGCGAGCAGGATGCAGGCATCGATGTATCGATGCCTTTTCTGTTTGACTTCATAAAGGGAAAGCTTATGTCTACAATTTCAATTAAACTTCCTGATAATTCGATTCGTGAGTTGCCGTCCGGCTCTTCAGTCTTCGACCTGGCAGCTTCAATAGGCGCAGGTCTGGCTAAGGCAGCTATAGCAGGCAGGATAAACGGCGAGATGTCTGATACCTCTGCACTTCTTGCAGATGGGGACAGGGTTGAGATTATTACCGATAAAAGCCCTGAAGCTCTTGAAATTATTCGTCATTCAACATCACATTTGATGGCACAGGCTGTTAAAGAGCTTTTTCCGGATGCAAAGGTTACAATTGGTCCGGCTATAGAAACCGGTTTTTATTACGATTTTGACATAGAAAAACCATTTACTCCTGAAGACCTTGAGCGCATCGAAGCCAGAATGCTTATGTTGGCTTCTGCAGACCAGAAGATTGAACGACATGAATATTCCAGCGCTGATGCGATTAAAATGTTTGAAGCGATGGGCGAATCGTATAAAACAGAATTAATAAACGATTTAGCGGTTGAGTCTGTATCAGTCTACACTCAAGGTGATTTTGCCGATTTATGTCGCGGGCCGCATCTCCCTTCCACAGCAAGAATTAAAGCTTTCAAGTTGCTCTCGATTGCCGGTGCCTATTGGCGCGGAGATGAGAAAAATCGTATGCTCCAACGTATTTACGGCACCGCATTCGTTGATAAAAAAGAGCTGGAAGCGTATCTGCATAGATTGGAAGAGGCTAAGCGCAGAGATCATCGTAAAATCGGTAAAGAGCTTGATCTTTTTTCGTTTTCAGACGAAGTAGGAGCAGGTTTTCCTATATGGCATCCGAAGGGAGCCATGTTGCGAACAGTCTTGGAAGATTTTGAACGCAGGGAACATCTTAAGCGTGAATACGACATAGTTGTTGGTCCGCAGATTCTCAAAAGCGAATTGTGGCAGCGTTCAGGCCATTACGAAAACTACCGGGAGAATATGTATTTCACCGAGGTTGATGAGCAGGGGTTCGGTATCAAACCAATGAACTGCCTCTCCCACATGATGATATATAAATCTCAACTTAGAAGTTATCGTGATCTTCCGCTTCGCTATTTTGAGCTTGGAACAGTACATCGTCATGAGAGAGCCGGAGTGCTTCACGGTCTTATGAGGGTGCGCTGTTTTACGCAGGACGACGCACACATTCTTTGCGCCCCAGAACAGTTGGACGCTGAAATAAAAGGCGTTTTATCTTTTGTAAGTGACGTTATGAACATTTTTGGTTTCGATTATGAAATGGAATTGTCAACACGTCCTGAAAAATCAATCGGATCTGATTCTGACTGGGAACAAGCTACAGGAGCTCTACTTTCTGCTTTGAAAGACTCAGGCCGTCCATTTGAGATAAACGAAGGTGATGGAGCGTTTTACGGTCCGAAAATAGATATTAAGCTTCGTGATTGTCTTGACAGGAGATGGCAGTGTGCTACTATCCAGTGCGATTTCACCCTCCCTGAGCGTTTTGATCTGACTTATGTTGCGTCAGACGGGGAACGGAAACGTCCTGTTATGGTGCACAGGGTTATTCTGGGGTCGATTGAGCGTTTCATCGGCGTACTGATAGAACATTTTGCCGGAAGTTTCCCTCTCTGGATATCACCTGTTCAGGCGGTTGTAGTTACTGTTACAGACAGCCATATTCCGTACGCAAAGGAAGTTTACCGGCAGCTGCGTAATGCAGGTATGCGTGTTGAACACGACCTTCGTAATGAAAAATTGAGTTTCAAAATACGTGAAGCACAGCTGCAGAAGATTCCTTATATGCTTGTAATTGGTGATAAAGAGGTTGAACAGGGTACTGTTGCACCTCGTTATCGTGATGGTAAAAACCTATCTCCAATGAGACCGGATGATTTTATCGATTTTGTTGCTCAGGAATGTAAAAAATATAATTAAGTATTTAATCAGATAGCAGTCGCTTTAGATTGCTCTCAGGGGGTGTCGCCATAGCAAAACCGACAGTTAATATCAATCAGGCAATAAGGGTTTCTGAAGTTCGTGTAATAGGTGCAACAGGTGAGGCACTTGGTGTGCTTTCGCTTTCCGAAGCTCTTACGCTCGCGGAACAGCAACAGTTGGATCTTGTCGAGGTTTCCCCCACAGCAGTACCTCCTGTCTGCAGGATAATGGACTATGGTAAATTTAAGTATCAGCAGAGCAAAAAACTGCAGGAAGCAAAAAAGAAGCAGGTTCATGTTCTACTGAAGGAAGTTAAGTTACGCCCCAAAACGGATAGTCATGACCTTGAATTCAAGATAAACAACGTGAAACGTTTTCTTGAAGAGGGGAATAAAGCAAAAATTACTCTTGTGTTCCGTGGCAGAGAAATAACTCACATGGATGTTGGTCGTGCTGTTATTGAAAAAGTTGCCAAAGAGTTGCAGGATGTCTGTGTAATTGAAAATCAACCTCGTGTTGAGGGGCGTAATATGTACATGATTGTTGCCCCAAAACCTAAAAAATAGTTACTGACCGCACTCTATATTGTTTTTATAAAGTCATATAAATATTAAAAGAAGGAGTCTAACATGCCAAAAATTAAAACAAATCGTGGTGCTGCAAAGCGCTTCAAAAAGACCGCTTCAGGTCGCATTAAGTGCGGGTCTGCTTTTACCAGCCATATTCTTACCCCTATGAGTCGTAAGCGTAAGCGTAATCTGCGCGGTGGTTCCATAGTAGCAGCGGTAGATCAGAAAAATATCGCAAGATTGATCCCATACAAATAAGAAAATTCTCCTGAACAACCGGAGATCTCATAATGCCAAGAACCATGAGGAAATTGTCTCCCCTTATGGATCTGGCTAATTCAGCAGTAAAGGAGTAGTTACGTATGGCAAGAGTAAAAAGAGGTTTTAAAGCGAGACGCAGACGCAACAAGGTATTGAAACTGGCTAAAGGTTATCGTGGCGCACGTAGCAAGCTTTTTCGCAGTGCCACGGAGGCGGTAGACCGTGCTTTGAATTATGCCTTCCGCGATCGTCGCGTCAAGAAGCGTGATTTTCGAAGTCTTTGGATTGTTCGTATAAATGCAGCATCACGCATTAACGGTCTTTCCTACAGCAAGTTCATCTTTGGTCTTAAAAAAGCTGATGTTCAAATTGACCGAAAAGTTCTTGCTGACATTGCAGTTACAGATCCGAACGGTTTTGCTCAGATTGCAACTATTGCAAAGGCTGCCATTTAGTATTCGGCAGGATATCTACAAAAAAGGGAATGGAAGAAGCTTCCATTCCCTTTTTTGTAGGGATTACAGTACGATATTACAAATTTTCTCTCGAAGGTAATAAACTATGCGGGAACAACTAGAGAAATTAAAAAATATAACTCTGCAGGCAATTAAAGAATCTTCTTCTCTCGAAGAGCTTCAGGAAATACGTATAAATCTACTTGGTCGAAAAGGTGAATTGACGGCTTTAATGAAAGGGCTCGGTTTGCTGGAGCCTGCCGAAAGACCCATAGTAGGACAGCTTGTCAATTCCGTACGCGATGAGATAGAGACGGCACTTGCTGCTGCAACAGAGAGCGCTAATCAGAAACTTATTGCACGCCGCCTTCAATCTGAACAGATAGATACATCACTTCCAGGTCGTCATCCGTTGAAGGGTACAAAACACCCGGTTTCTCTTGTTATTGAAGAAATCTGTTCCATTTTTGCCGGACTCGGTTTTGCCGTTGCTGAGGGGCCGGAAATTGAGCATGATTGGTATAACTTTGAAGCTTTAAATTTTCCACCGGAACATCCAGCACGGGATATGCAGGACACATTTTTTGTTGAAAAAAGTCTTCTGCTGAGAACTCACACTTCACCTGTTCAAATCCGCACAATGCTCAAACAGAAGCCTCCGATACGTATCATCGCGCCGGGTACTGTATATCGATGCGATTCAGATGCCACTCACTCTCCGATGTTTCATCAGATTGAAGGATTGATGGTTGATACAAAGGTCACTTTTGGTGATCTAAAGGGAATTCTGACAGTATTCACCAACCAGCTTTTCGGGCAGAAAACAGGTGTACGGCTTCGCCCGAGTTATTTTCCATTTACAGAACCCTCTGCAGAAGTTGACATTGCCTGTGTTATCTGTGGAGGCAAAGGGTGTCGTGTCTGCAAAAACAGCGGATGGCTTGAAATACTGGGTGCGGGAATGGTAGACCCTGAAGTTTACCGGCACGTTCAGTATGATGCTGAAAATATTTCAGGTTTTGCTTTTGGTATGGGAATAGAGCGCATAGCGATGTTAAAGTACGGAATCTCGGATATGCGCCTTCTTTTTGAAAATGATATCCGTTTTCTTCGACAGTTTTAAATCCACACTATACGGTGAAATAATATGATAGTTACATATAACTGGCTAAAAGAATTTGTAAATTTCAGCGAAACTCCGGAAGAGCTTGCCGAACTTTTAACTATGCTTGGTCTTGAAGTTGAAGGGATGGAAAAGTTTGGTGCAGATATGGATGACGTTGTGGTTGCAGTAGTTGAGGAGAAACAGCAACATCCAAATGCAGACAAATTATCTGTCTGCAGAGTGAACAATGGAAAAGAAATACTGAATGTTGTCTGCGGCGCACAAAACTTTAAGCAGGGTGATACAGTTGCTCTAGCTCAGGTTGGGGCTGAGCTTCCGGGTAACTTTAAAATAAAAAAATCAAAGATCCGTGGTGAAGAGTCCTCTGGAATGCTCTGTTCTGAAAAAGAGCTGGGTCTTGCTGATGAAAGCTCAGGAATAGTTGTGCTGGCAAAAGATATTGCGCCTCTTGGTACTCCTGTATTTGAGGCGTTAGCTCTTAAAGACACAATATTTGAAATCGGGCTCACACCTAATCGCTCCGACTGTCTGAGTGCTATCGGAATTGCAAGGGACATAGCAGCCAAACTCAACCTGAAACTGACCCCTCCCGATATAGCTATAATTGAGGGAGCAGATGAAGTCAGCTCCTCTATAAGTGTAACCATAGAGAGTCCTGACATCTGTCCACGTTATGCAGCCCGTTATATTTCCGGATGCAGGATAGCTCCATCACCAGAGTGGTTGGTTAAAAGGCTGAATGCCATCGGCATTCGCTCAATCAATAATGTTGTTGATATTACAAATCTTGTCATGATGGAGTTGGGACAGCCTCTTCATGCATTTGACTGCGAGCATCTCTCGGGAAGTCGGATTCTGGTTCGTACCGCTAAAGAGGGTGAATCCTTTACCACGCTGGATAATCAGCAACGTACATTAACTTCTACAGATCTTGTAATTTGTGACGCTGAACGACCAGTCGCGCTTGCCGGTATTATGGGTGGATTAAACTCTGAAATTGAGAAAACAACCACATCTATACTTCTTGAGAGTGCCTTTTTTAAACCTGCCGCCATTCGGAAAACGGCGAAGCGCCTGGGTTTGCATACTGAATCGTCCCACCGCTTTGAACGCGGGGTGGATATTGATGGCGTGATAAGAGCTATCGATAGGGCTGCATCTTTGATAGTAGCACTTGCGGGTGGTGTTTTAGCTAAAGGTTGTGTTGATATATATCCCGGTAAATCAGACAGGGTAGCAATAAGTTTTCGTCCGGAAAAAGCAAATGAACTTATCGGTATTGAACTGGATAATGACAATATCATTGAAATTCTTACGCGCCTTGAATGTAAGGTTTTACCATCCATTAATGGTGCATTTCTGGTAACTCCGCCTCACTACCGTATTGATATTGAACGAGAAATTGATCTTATTGAAGAGATAGCCCGTTTGAACGGATATGATAAAATTCCCGCTACTATGCCGATTGCAAAGGTTATTTCCGATAGACCTACAAAGCATCAGCAGATTGAAATACAGCTGCGTGAACTCCTTGTAAATAGCGGTATGGCAGAAATAATAAATTTTAGTTTTACCGCACCGGAAGCAGCTGGCAAGCTTCTTTTGAGTGAAGATGATCAGCGACGTACTACAATAAAGCTTGCAAATCCACTCATTGATGAGCAATCCGTAATGCGAACATCGCTTCTGCCCGGACTTTTGGAAACGGTAGCTCGTAATCTTAATTTTCGCTCTCTTGACCTTAAACTCTTTGAGATGCGTCGTATCTACCTTCCTGTTGAAGGTGAGGATATGCCGCGCGAACCTCTCTGGATAGCAGGTGCAATAACCGGATCCCGCGATGGTGGGGGGTGGAGTCGTCCAAATGAAGCGGTTGATTTTTTTGATGTAAAAGGGATAGTTGAAACAGTTTTAGACACCTTCAAGATTGGTGGTGTGTCGTGGGACACGGATCTTCTTGAACCTTACTACCATCCAGGCAAAGCCTGTAGAATTATGGCAGGAAGGGAGTGCATAGGTTCAGTAGGCGAGATACATCCGATAGTCCAGAAAAACTTTGAAATCGAAAAAACTGTTTACTGCTTCGAGCTTGATTTTGAAAAACTTGTTAAACTGGCAAAATCAAAAACGACCATTACAGCACCGTCACGTTTCCCTGATAGCAGTCGTGACATAGCAATGCTGATACCTGAAGAACTTCAGGTATCAAAAGTTATTGAATCTATCAAAGCGGTTAAAGCCAAGGAGATTGAGCAGATTCAGATCTTTGATGTCTATCGCGGCAAAGGGGTGCCGGAGGGGCAAAAAAGTGTAGCAGTCCATATCAGATACAGGTCTTTTGAGCGAACACTGACGGAAGAAGAAATTTCAGAACTACATAAAAAAATTATTACTAACCTTACAGATAAATTAAAGGTAACACTTAGATAAAACTATTGCGTAATGAATACCCCTGTGCTATAAAATTTTTCCTTTTGATTCAGCGTATTAACCGGAAAAGATTGAGGTAATTATGACAAAAGCAGACATTGTGGAACGTATTCATCAGAGGATTGGCTTTTCAAAAAAAGAGTCGGCAGAAATGGTAGAGACGGTTTTTGGACTTCTGAAAACGACATTGGAATCTGGAGAGAAGATCAAGATTGCCGGATTTGGTAATTTTGTCGTAAAGCAGAAAGCTGACCGTCGTGGACGAAATCCGCAGACAGGTGAAACTATAACAATTGACGCCCGTAGAATCCTTACTTTCAAGCCAAGTCAGGTTCTAAAAAATGCAATAAACGCTGAAGCAAAATAGTCTGCACATCATCAGGCTGATTTCTTTATGGTTTTGATACCTGCCGAAAAAATATATTTTAAAATCGGCGAAGTAGCTGAAGCAGTTGGTGTTAGAACATCAGTCTTGCGCTTTTGGGAAACCGAATTCTCTTTTCTTAAGCCTGTTAAGAGTGGTTCGGGGCAGCGTTTATATTCAAAAAATGAAATTGACCTTCTATTGCAGGTTAAGCAGTTGCTTTATGATGAGAAGTATACGATTGAAGGTGTTAAAAAAAAGCTTTCTTCAAAAGTCAGGCGTGCTGGAAATGACAGCACTGACTGCTCATCTTCACCGTATGATGACAAGACCAGCTTGTTAAAAACAGTCAGAAGCGAACTCATACTATTACGCGAGTCGCTGTGACAGTAGTAGTTATCAGTAACTGTATTAATTCTTAACAATATAATTTCCGCTTTTTTGAACAGAATGCAAAACTTATCGGCGCGTAGCGCAGCCTGGTAGCGCACTAGACTGGGGGTCTAGTGGTCGCTGGTTCGAATCCAGTCGCGCCGACCATAAACAAAGGGCTGGAGGGTTTTTTAAACCTTTCAGCCCTTTTTGTTTTTAGCAACATTTAGCAACATTTTTTTATACCAGCGACAGCACACCAGCACTCGTCTTCATCCTTACAGGCCCATTACCGCCGAAACCGATATGATAAGATTTACGTCCCGACCTTATTCTTAATGGGCCGTTTTCGGTAATATTAACAACGAAATGCGGGGGCTCGATTTGCACAAAATTTAGGAAATTAATTGTGGCGGTAGGCGCTTGATTTAAACCGAATATAGCCAAGAGCTCGGATTCTACAAAGGCAGCGAGGTTTTTCTTACTGGCAGGATCTAAATGCGCATTGTCTGTCAGCCAGGTTAAGGACTCCCAAATACTTTCGGTTGATAGATAATACACATTTGAGTATAAATCGGCTATTGCCTGCATTGCCGTACCGTACTTATCATAATATCTGATACCACCAGAAGGATAAACGTATAGCAACCTCGGTGTTTGTATCAACAAAACAGGCTTATCAGGTTGTGATTGCAGCACTTGTGACACCAACGTGCCAAGGTAGGTTTGAAAACTGCCTACTAGCACGTTGGCGTTATAGTCGTTTACCCCGAACGATATTATCGCAACATCTAAATCAGGGTCTGCTTCAGGTAATCCACTAGAATACTGATAGGGAAACTTCTGCGACATAGATAGAGCTGTATATCCACCTACACCAACCGAGTATACATACATCTCGTCCATAAATCGGGGCCAGTCGTTCCAGCTACCCATCCAGCTATCACCAACAGCCAGTACTTTTATTTTCCCACTCTCGTCAAAAGCGGAGATAGTGCCATCTGTGTCATACGATAGGATTTTAACCTTTGCGGCGCCTGTATATTGATTCGGCGGCATCGCACTTGACTTCAAATCAACGAGATGCTCACCAGTCGTGGGTATTTCCATCGTAGTGGATGCAGGCATATTACTATACGAACTACCTGCACCATCTGGGACTATTGTATATTGAATACACTCATCGTCATCCAGCTCCAATGAAAAATCAATAGTGTATGCAGTTGTATTGGTACATACAGTATTTACGGTTAGGTAAGAAGCCCCACTGATTTTAAAGCGAACTGAAGCACCGGGAAACCCTGTAAATATACCCGTGCCGTCATCAAACCACCGCCCGGCATTCGTAATTTGTAGGTCATTGTATAAATAATTATTACTCATAAATATACTCATCTAGCAAGGCAGTTTGGAATGTAGTAGAAGCTGTAATAAATTGAATTGTCGGAGTATATTTAGTTGTGCTTGCCGCTCCAGGTGATGTACGAGTTCCAATTTGTACCCCATTTTTGTAAGCATAAAAAATATTATCAGTCTTGATGGCGACGCTGAGTACATCACCGGCAACCCAAGTGCCGACATTGATAGCCGTTGTTGATTGATCTGATATGAAGGCAAGAGAGCCATTTGATTTAATCTGGATAAAGCAATAAGAAGATGTCCCATCCGGATTTACAAATCCAAACCCATTCGGATTGGTATAGTCTGTCCAGGCATAACTCCCTAGTGTGATGCTTAACCTTTTAACATCATCCTTATTAACATCCGCCAGTTTAAGATATATTCTTGCGTACGTTCCATTTGTTGATCTTAGATAAAGTTTACATTGATTATTTAATACCGTAACTGATGATGTTGGGTCATATGCGCCGTCAAATACTACGATTATAGGGTCTCCAACTACAGTCCCGTCCGGTGCAGTGAATGTACCGTCAAAAGCGGGTGGGCCTACTATTGTAGTCGTAAACTCTACACCATTTGACCATGCCCCAGACTGAGTTCCACCCCCCGCCATATTCTCAGTTATTCTTATGGCTGACAGATATGTAGAATCCGCAACAAGCGCTGCTGAGTCTAATAAATACCCTGTGCTTGTAAATGCACTGATATCTGCGCCATCTGTCAGTACAACACCGCGACCGGCAGACATGGCTGCAGTCTCAGTTTCGCCACCCTCTTTCCATACTATTTCTATCTGATTGACTGTATCGCCAGTACCTATGCCCGAGATAACTCCCATTAATGTTGCCTGCATGTAATCCTCCCTATATAATGTCGGTGAAAACAATGGTTGCTGTTGGTGCGGGATTCAACGAAGCGCTTAATATGTCGGTGCGTAAAACGAAGCGATAGCCCGCTGCAAATAAAGCATCTTCTTCTGCTTGACTCGCTGCTTCACCAATAATTTTATCAACCGCAGCCCGTAGATTGGCAAAGTTCTGGTCAACCTCTGCTGGAGAGAGCGGTGCACCTTTTAGTACATCAGCTCCAGTTGTCGGGGATGGTGCAGCTATGCCAATGAGGTGTAGTTTAGTTGCCATCCGGTTTCTCCTTTTCTTTCTGTGCTGTCATTTCTTCCAGCTTGATGTGGAGCTGAAGTATCATTCTGTTGCGCTCGATCAGCCGTTCGGCTTCGAGAATTTCAAGCTGTATCTGTTTTAATTCCATTATTAATAGCTCCAGACTATTATGCGTTTGTCATTGTAATTTTTTTCCAGACACCGGATGGTGCGGCATAAATAAGATCATCAGTATCTGAAGGTCGAATAAACATCCCTGCCACACCGTACTGCGGCGTTATTGATTTGATTTGAGCAAGACTCAACAATGAATCCGCAAACCACAGACCGACAGGTGTCAGAACAGTTCGCCAACCATAATCAACATCAAGTATTGTAGGCTTTACAACAGCCTTATCATTCGTCAGGGCTCCGCCATCTTGAGGCATGGCAACAATACCGGTGCGATGCACAAGCGTATGACCCACCGCCGCAGCAACCGCATAAAACGGAGAACTTGAATCGCCTGACTCTCCGCTGTTAAAACCCCAGTCAATCCGGTCGTTACTTGAATAATTATCAGAGTGTATTATTGAGCCAGCCGTGACTTCTCCCAACATTGCACTTATCCCTGATAGTGTTTCTACCTCAACAGAGGCTGCAGTTATATTTAAAGCATTGACATAATCAGTTGTTATAACTCCGCCGATTATCGAAGTGATACCTTGAGGATCGTCTATTTCACCGACAAATAATTTATCTGCTGTAATGGACCCAGCAACAATTAAATCTCCGTTCAGACCCAGAGTCGGAACCTCGTTTACCAACTGAGTTGTGAAGGCGGTTATCGGATCACCGCCGGTAGGTAGTACAACTTTAAATATGTCGTTGAGAAATACTGTTTCCGATACATCCCCGGACTCGTTCCAGCCGATTGCCATACCGGCGACATGGCCATTACTGTTCAGCTTGAGACTGATCCGGTCATTGAGCAATTCAATCTGTGTAGACTGTTTGCCGACTTCCCCTGCTATCAAGACCAGCTGTTTTGCGTTGGCGTAGAGTAGTTCCGGTAGTGTACCTGCCGCACCCTCTTCAAACGCTCCTGGTTCAACTGCGTGGTTCACAGTTTCCGTCAGTTCGGCAAGGCTGATTTTTTTAAGGAGGTACTGGGCGAGTTTATCCTCGGTAATGTCATAATTGAGGATTTTAAGGAGATTACTGGGATCAGCTGCAGGTACGGTGACATCTACGACAATCGCGGGCGCATCCTCAATCGGCATCTGTCTGTCATCCGGGCGGACTGTGGTGACTTTTATTTCAACAGTATCACCAGGATTAACCGGAATGCTTAGCCTCTTTATTGTTTCAACAAGTCCAAACGGGATTACGGTATGCGAGACCCATTCACCACCGTTGGTGCTTGTCCAGACGACTGCGTAACCTTTATTGTATTCCGCAGGATCTTTAAAACTGACATCCAGATAACCGTTTACAACCCCATTGCTGTCGTCAAACCGCTCTGTTGCAGTTAATTCACGAACCGCTGGCCAGTAATCAAGCCGGGAATAGTCGGGGAAATCTGGATCTGTAACAAAGACCGGCTCTTCAAGCTGCATTAGATCAAACGATAGCGTTAGATCATCCCGACTGGGATCACTGATGCTTTTGCCCATAACCAGAAAACGGGTGCCATCGGTATACCCCTGCCAATCCTCTTTTGCACAAGGGAGCTGGAGATTGTTAACGGCTACGATGTCGCCGCGCTCGATGCCATGATAGCGAGGCGGCACGCCATCGACTCTGACTTTTGCCCTCGGGACAGAAAACCATGACTGCCACCGCTGTGCGAGCAGTTGTATTGGTACTGGCTGGAGCGCCCATTTGTCCAGCCATTCACGGGTGTTTGTTTCGTCCCAAGCTATTTCAGCGGTCTGATTTATCAGATAATGGCATAATGCGTAATCCGTAGTGCTACTGCCTGTCGCACCGGGCAGTAACTGATAATAGATCGCTTGCCGGGTAGACAAATCCTTCTGACCGCCATCAACAGGCCGGAATTTACAGTGCACAGCATCAAGTGTCGCTACCGGTGGAGCAGCGGCAAACTCATCATATAGTTTTGCAGTCAATCGCCCGTCAGCACCCTCGAACAAAAAGACCCCGGAGGATACCGATAATTCATTCAGCATCTCCATGGCATCAACCGGCTCAGTTAGATCACGGTGGACATCCCAGTCAGGACCTGATCGCGCACCCATACCTATAGAGGTGAAAGAGTCAAGATTCAGCAGGCGAGTAGGTATGCCGAGTTCGCCGGAGCAGATGCCCCTCATAACATCCATTATATTACCGCTGAGCGTATAGATATTATAAGGAGCAGCTTTAGGTGTGTATATACCGTCACCCCCAAGCGTCAAAAACTGCTCAGCTTCAGGCACTTTCTTGTTAAAGCGTTTCAGAATATTACGGGTTTTTACGGTGATGATCCCCTTTTCCTGATCACTCTGGTAGTCGTACCAGGTGCCAACGAAATACGGTTCATACTCTGCTTCCGAAAGTCCAACAAAACCAAGCTTGCAGATGATGGTTTTGTTCTTGATCCAGTCTCCCACAAGCATTCCACCGATTTCTTTACGCCAATACAGCTTTGCAGTCAGCTCGCCGACGGTTGCCTGCTGCGTCAGGTCGATCTTACTGCTGATGGATGATATTCCGCCCGGGACGATGTAGGGGAGTGCCCCCTGCATCGGAGTATCTTTATGGGTAGAAAGGTTGGTGTACTGAGAGTCACCACCAATAATAGTGAATTGAGATATAATTGGTGTATGTAAGCCGTCGTTGGAACTGGTCAGATCTGCTCTAATCTGATAATAACGGAATGGTGCCAAAGCTCCGCCGTCAACAACCGATCCGAGAGATGTCCACACAGACTCTTCACTATTTTTACCCCAAGCACTATAGATGATACTACAGCCAGTATTTACACTGCCAGTAACGGCAAATTGACTCGGAATCGAGGGGATGACTCCAAGGTCTATCGGGGTAGTAGTAACAGATCCAGCAGGTAGATAGTGGGTTTCGTGGGTAATTTGATAATATCCAACTGTTATTAGCGGATATAATGATGTGTAAGCCTGAGACGCTATAATCTTTACTTTGAACGACCACCCGGTATCTGATGATAAATTATCATATCGTAGCTCTTTAGAAGTATCTGCAACCGACAAATCTATACTTGTAAGTATTCTCCAATCTTTATTATCTGACTTACCGTATAAAATCCATTTTCTACTGAAAAGGTCAGGTCTTGATTCATCTTTAATTGTTGTATCAGTACACCAAACCTGAATTGATACCGCCTTTGAAGCAGTTAAAGGGTGTGTATAAAACACTGGTGTAATAGCTTCAACCTCAAACGGATTATCCCCAACAACTTCAGCAGTAGGAGAGCTGATCCCAGACAATACTGTCGGGGATGGTGCAGGGCCAGAAATTGGTTCAACATCATTAGTTGTAAGACGGATATTACCAGGTTCATAGGTGGTATTGATATTATCCAACTGGCCTGCCTGCCATTCGGACTGTATACCGTAATATTTTTTAATAGCATCAATCGATTCTATCGCCAATAGTACAACCGGTTGACGGTTTGCCGCAGAGGCGGCTTTTATAAACGCATCACTCGGCATTTATGCCATCCTCCCGGTCAGCGGGATCGCAGCCAGCTTGCGCACTCCGTTTCTATACGGGGCGCTGAACTTGTATTTTGCATCGACCCATACGAAATAACACTCTGGTTGGTCGATATCCGGCACAAAGAAGAAAGGGCGCATGGTCATCACGCAATATTCCGCCCAGAGTTGGAACGGAGGATACTGACCAGCGGTGATCTGGCCAAATGATAGCGACAGACTGCGCATGGTGTTGCGCTGAGTTGCACCGAGATATGTCCCGGCAACACCGACCAGATGACTCCCTTCCGCCTGGAACACGTCCGGATCGTGTCCGTCTTCCAGATAGGGCAATGATACCGCGCGGCAGCAGGCAATAAACTGGATCTCAAAAGAGGCGGCAAAACCGGAGAATATAACGCGGATATGGCTATACAGCCCCTCGGTAAAGCGGCGGTAAGCGGTAATAAATTCCGAAGTGCCGATGACAGTCGGAGCGGATAGCTGCACATCTGACGATATAAAGTTATCATCAGAGCCGCGCACTTCCATTGTTACACCGTTGAGATATTGCCCGAGCACTGCCACCTGCCCGATTGGCAGAATGCCACCGAGAGCGATAGTGATAGTTTTTGCGCCGCTGGTATCAGCTGGCCGCCATGCCGTGTCTTCACACCCTTCCAGAATATTTGCGATGTCATAATTTGTCGCAGTGTCCGTTGCGCTGGCGGTAGCGGTGTTCAGATGAGTGGCATAGATGAAGGAGGGTTTGTTCATGCTGTTACTCCTCTGGTTTTAAGTTCACGCAGGGACGGGATCAGGACATCCTCGCTCCAGCGGGTGAGCTTCTGTTCGTCAACTAGGGTGGTTCCGTCAAAGTTCATCGTGACGTTGATCGAGGGGGATTGCTGGGTAGGTGCCAGAGGCTGAGTGACAAAATCCGAGCCGGGGGAAGAGAATGAACCTGCAGAGATGCCCGAAACATTACCACCTCTACCTCCAACCATACCGGCAACCGTGGTGGCTGCTATTGCACCCATTGCCGCATAACCCGCGATTTCTATTGATGCAGCCAGTGGTGCTCCGGCAACTGGTCCTAAACCGAGTGGGGGTGGAGCCAGCGCAGAAGCGGAGGCTGCCTGAGTAGCTGAAAAAGTTGTTGCAAGAGCTGCTCCTTGTGTCAATAGGAATAATATTTTATATTTATCGCCTGCTAACGTATTTATTGCCTGTAAAACTGATCCGAAAGCATTCATATAGTTCTGGTTCGTCTGTAGTTTTGTCTGAGCAAGTCTCTGTTCATTATTAATTGATGCTGCCCCACGTTTCTGATCGAACATTGTCTGTATCTGCGTTTTTCTCGATTCATACTCCGCAAAACTGTCGGTATTCATTGCCCATCTGCGTTCCATATCTGCCTGTTGATTGTCCAGATCAAAAAGTTCCTGCTGCAAATAATCTCCACGCATTGCTGCCATCTCTACATTAAAAGAACGCTTTGACTCCAACGCCTGTTGCTGCATCTCTGTCTGTTTGGCAACCCACTGCGATTGAGATGCGTTTATTGTTATAAGGTCATCATTTGAGATCGGGTCTTGCCGTACGGTATTAATGCCGCTGCCGAGCAGACTTAAAGAGCCGCTTTTTTTGTAGCGGGAGCCGGTGGAGAGTTCAGTATTAAAAGCCGCTGCTGAAAACGCACCGCCAGACTCAAGGGCAGAGGATTCAGCAATCAGGATCGTGTTGATTTTCTCCCTGTCGCGTTGATAGGTTTTGATCTGTTCCAGGAGAAGATCAACCGGCTTGGCACCTTTAGCTACTTTTGAGGAAGCGCTACCACCGGCTCTTGCATTTGCTTGCTGTGCCAGCAACTCAGCCGACGTATAATCGCTCCCTTTTAAACTCATTGAGTTCAACAGCCGCTGCTCGGTCTCCGCTAATTGCTGAAGGCGAGAATCTTTATCTGAGTAACGCTGTTCATACATTTTGTTGTATTTGTCAGCATTCTCAGCGGCGTTTTTTAGTGAGTCACCAAACTGCCCCAACGTGACAAACCGGGTTGCAATCTCTGCGGTTTTGTAAAACGCATAATTGAATGAAGTAAGCGAGCCGCCCGCTTTATCAACAACCATTCCCAAACGAATGAATTCCGCTTGAACAGATATAGCACCGGAGACAACAGGCTGTATGCCATCCCGCACGAGACCGGTTAAACCTTTTGTTATTTCCGTTAATGCTGGTATTAACGCTGCGCCAGTAGAGGACTTTAAATCATAAATGGCATTATTGAATCTGTTCAACTCAGCCTGAGCACTTTTTGCTCCATCTACAGCGGCACCGCTAAATGTTCTTTCAAGCTCTGCAGCCAGTTTCGGCAGGAGGTCGCCAGCAACAACCTGACCGTTTTGCAGCATCTTGTCGAGCTTAGCTGTTGTCACACCCATGGCATCAGCAGCCATTTTGAAGGCACCAGGTAGACGTTCGCCCAGCTGACCGCGCAACTCTTCAGCCTGAACTTTACCTTTGCTGATCATCTGCTGGAGAGCGTTGAAAATGCCGCTGGTATCATCAGCTGAGAGACCTAGGGCAACTGTCGCTGTCGTAACACCTTCAAAAACTTTTCGCCCTTTTTCGCCTTCGAGCGAAGTATTGCGGGTGGCGGCTAGAAACTTGCCGTATGATTCAGCTGTAGTGAGGAACGACAGACCCATCTTCTCAGACAGTTGGCGGATATACTCCATTTCACGTGCGGCAAGAGATGCTGATCCAGTTGCTGCAACAAAAAGCCGGGTAAGCTTTTCAAGCTGTAGTCCAGTGTCTAAAAGCTCTTTGGTCAAAGCAACCAGACCAATGCCACCAAGCACACCGGTTAAGCGCATTCCGGCCTCTGACAGCAGATCAGTCTGTTTGACAGTGCCGTTTAATGATTTATCGGCACGCTCCATCGCGGCAACCATGCCACCGGCATCGCCCTGCAGAATCAGTTTTGTTTTTACTTCTTTATCCGCCATAGGTTACCCCGCTTTTGCTTTTGCCCATTTCTGCTGCAGTTCGTAAAACCATTCACTGTTGCGCTCGCTTCTGATAATTTCGACCGCCCGGAGGAAACGGGGCGACTGATCCAGTATGGAAAGATCAGGTTCGGGGAGGTGCTTGATTTCCCCAGCGGCGTTGCAGCAGAGGTTAACCTGTCGCATCAGCTCCCATGTGTTTCCGGTTATGGTGCTGACCGGACAGGCAAAAAACTTCAGGTCTTCAATTTTACGGACTTCGTGATCGTGGTAGCTGAGATCCACCTGCTCCCATTCATCACTGGTCAGGATTTCGTGCAGGAGCTTTTTGCGGTTGCCGCAGTTGCGCTCCTCCCGCTGATCCTCGTCACACTCTTTACAGTTAAACGGTGGGCCATTCGCGCCGGAGCAGATTAGTGACCATCTGGCACCGGCAAGAAGTTTTTTTGTTCACCGTTGGTCAGCATCTCCACGGATCTGATCGCCCGGAGCACTTCGTTGACGATCTCCGCCGGAGCTTCGGCATAGAAGGTGTCATAGTCAAGCGGTTTACCTTCCAGCCCGCCAATCTCCAACCCTTCAACGCAGACAAACTTCTCTGTAATCAGCTTGCGGTGACGCGCTTCGTTCAGCTCCTGGGCTTTATCAGGGGCAAAGGTGCGGAGGTTTGCCAGAGCTTCACGCTGATAGTCATCCTCATCCGGGGAAGTCACGGCACGGAGACTGATAACGATCTGCTGATCAGCGGGGAGC
The DNA here is from genome assembly GCA_028683855.1 of Desulfuromonadaceae bacterium. Classification (GTDB taxonomy): domain Bacteria; phylum Desulfobacterota; class Desulfuromonadia; order Geobacterales; family Pseudopelobacteraceae; genus JACRCG01. Next base: position 12,885 of record JAQUHA010000005.1, on the reverse strand, counting down.
TGGCGGTTATCAAGGAAATTCGGGGTGTAACGGTATACATGGTTTCGGCTGTTGACTTTCATATCAGTTCCTTTTGAGGTTTAGAAGCTAACCCCCTCAGTCCCCCTTAAATAAAGGGGAGGGTTAAAAGCTCCTCCCCTTATTTAAGGGGAGGCTGGGAGGGGTTATCAATAAATCAGCTTGGCGAAGGCGGCGACGTTGACTGAGGCATCGACGCGGCTTTCGAGCTTGACTTTGGTCTTGCTCTTGCTGCCGTCGTTTTTCCGGTCTGGCATATCGACGGTAAGCTTCATTTTTGGCAGATAGAATGCCAGCTGGTACGTCTGGGTGGAGCAGGAAGGAATCACTTCGCTGCTGTCCAGTATGATCATGCAGGGGAGATACTGAATATCGGCAAAACGTGCCGCCCAGGCATCATAAGAAGACCAGCCGGAGGCAGGATCAGAGAAGTCGTGGGTGTACTCGATAGATAGTGACCACTGCTTTTTGCGTTCGGTAACGGACGGCCCTTCGATGCCGTTCATTTTGTAGACGTCCTCAATGCCCGGCTCCAGTTTGATCATCAGATCATCAGGTTTGACCAGCGCCATGGTGCCGGCTGTAAAATCGGTGTAATCCGGAGCGGTGCCGGTAAGAGTTGCACCAGAGCCGAGATAGACTTTCGGCACGCTGCGGAATGCTTTGGCGGCAGGAAAGGCAACACCGGCAATGGCTGTCTGTTCGACAGCACCGATCCACGGGCCGCCGGTGAGATTGATTTTTATCTCTGCGGCATCGCCACCTTTGAAGTTGAGCTCTGCGCTATTCGGACGGCCACCGACAAAGGCCTGACTGTAGGTGCTGGTGCCTTTTGCGGTGTTGGGGATGATGGCAAGGGCTTTGTCAAGATTCTGCGCGTCATCGCCGTACATCTCTGTTGCTGTGCGGAACATCTGGAGTGAGGCGGCAGCGTTTGGAGCATCGAGTGCAACCGCTGTGTCGGCATAACCGAGCAGATGCCGCATCAGCAGGGCAAGTTCGTCACCCGGATAGATTCGCCCTTCCAGAGAGTATTTCCACGCGGTTGAGGTTCGCTCATCTGAGGTGTCGCCCTGGGCAGTATCCTGCGCCCGCCACTCTTTGACGGCATCTTCCTTAAAATCCGGCTCCGGTTCGAGCTTGCCCTTGACCGGGTAAAACAGATACGCCGGAGAGCCGTCAAGTGCTGTCCGTGCTGCCTGTTCGCTGAGTGCTACATACTGTTTGACTGACATGGTTATTCACCTCCATCTATGATTTCTGGTTCTGTTTCGCTGTATGTGACCGGCGCCGCTTTGATTTCTTCTGCGATGCCGTTGTTGACGTATGCTGTAAGGAGCGCTTCCGTTACATCTTTTGGTGATTCTAGAACTTCACCGACTTTGACGTTGCGGTTTAGCGAGTTTAGAAAGCGACGCTTTATGATCCGGATTTGCATTTTGCGACTCCTTTAACTTTCATGGTGCTGTTGCTATTTCTTCCTCTTGCCAAACGGCGGAACCTTCACCGCCGATACGGACACCTTTATATACCCACCAGGCACGAAGCCAGCTCATGCCATCTTCACGGCAGATCCGGCGCAGTTCTGAATCGGCAGTTTCACGCCAACCGCAATCAAGCAGTTTGTGGCGCATTAACTGATACAGGGCATCATGGACGAGAGAGCCGCGCATGAAGTTCTTTGTGTCGATAGTCGGGCCGCTGGGGCCGTCCCAGGCATAACCGGCTTTGATCATCAGCAGACCATCAGTGGAGAGAACTATAAAGTCGTGACCGATATGGGCCAGCGGACGGAGAGCGGTCTGGACGATGTACGGTTCAGCCAGCTGATATTTGTACCCTTCGTAATATTTGATCTGCGGCGTCATCAGGCGACCCCCTCCGTATCAAACTGACTGCCGTCATAATTTTTCAGGCGGCCATACCAGGAGTTACGAAAGACAGCCTGTGACGAATCCACCCTGATCAGCCCTTCGTAATAATGGAAGGCGGCATCGTTAAACTTGCTGAGCAGCGCAGCCGGATCGGCGGCGTTAATCGCGGCAAGGCTTTTGGGGCCGATGGTGCCATCAGCGACAACAGCAGCGGCACGCTGTATCCATCTGCAGGCGACATCACCGCAGTTGACGCGCTTGTCGAAAAGCTCCTCCGCCACGCGTTGATCGGTTATTTCGCCCAGGTTGCCCCAAAAGTTATTCTTGTAAAACGCCATGACAGCGTTCTGCAGCAGTGGACTGCCAGCCAGCTGGCGGTTCAGTTCACGCACCCAGTTTCTATATTCCGGAGTGCCGTGCGGTGGTTGTTTGACCAGGTTGTTCTTCACTCCGTCAACGATCCGCCAACCAGACCAGCGGGGCCAGTTGTTGCGGGAGACCCCTTTATAAGTTTCGCCGCCACGGTCACGCGGGTCATTGGCGTAGCCACCCTCGGTATTTATGGTGCGCTTGTATGCGTTGTCAAAGTTGCTCATCAGCTGTGCCTCGCTATATGTTCGCCCCGTAACTGGTTGAATTCACCGCGCAGCGCGTCATGATTTTTGTCAATCTCTTCATATTTTTTAAACAGAATCCCGATTGATTTCTCAATGCTGTGCAGAGTGCGGATCATAAACCAGCCTAAAATGAGGAACAGACTCCCCATCATTGTCTGCATTAGATCGACATGTTCAAACCATGTTGGATCGTGCATCAGATTTTCCCCTTGTCGGTGGTGTAGTGAACGATGATCTCCAGGGCGGCGGCTGTGATTGTGTCTCCGGTCTGAGTGGTATCTATGCCGTGACTCTCTACCGTTGTGCCGTCGGCGTGGCCGCCCCATGTACTATTTGATTCAACCTGACCGGCAACGTCTCCGAGGAGGCTTTCGGCATCATCGGCGGTGATGCGTGAAGTGGTGTGAATCTCCAGCGAGATAGGGAGAGCGTGCTCATCGTCGCTGACATTGTGTGTGATATCGGCATCACGGTTTTTGATGTTGATCGCAGGGCATTCGCTCGAATCGAACGGTTCGGCATCGGTGTCGCGCCACTTGGCCACGGTAGTGATGGCAGAGATCTGCCCCAGGCGGTAGACGATGTCGTCGAGTATGTCTTTGCGCTTGGTTAGTGCCATGTCAGAGCCTTGTTAGGTCGATAAATACAAATCCGGCATCATCCGGACGAGGTCGTGATATCCGATAGGTAGTGCTGTTTATTTCAATCTGGCAGTTGCGGTAGTCGATACCGTCGAAGTCACTCTCTTTGCATACTGCCTGCGGTTTATCCGTTAGCATCCCCATGGCATCAATACCGTTCCGCCGGAATTTTACGGTGATAGCTTTCGGCAACTCCAGCGCAGGAGAGAGCATCGCTGATATTCCGGTGACGGCTAACATCGCGTCTATGTCGGCTGCTGAAAATTTCACTTTTTGCCCTTTGGTTTTGCCTGGTGTTTTTCTTCATCGTCGGCAAGCGTTGCTTTACCCGTTGATATCAATCTCACGGCAGTTTTATCATCGGTGGCGAACTTTTCACCGATAGCAACATGGATACCGTCAACCAACATGTTTTTATTTGAAATAAGTTGCATTGATTACCTCGTTAATACGGGGCGGTTTTACCCGCCCCGCTGATTAAAAGTTACGCGGTCAGTGCGTCAAGCATTGCGCTGAAGCTGGAGGCGTGACGAACTGCGACATCGGCATCCTGAAGAACACGGACGCGAACTGTGCCAGCCGCGCCGCCGGTGTAAGGATCAACAAGAACATCAACACCACCCCACTGACCGATGATGAGATCTGACCAGTTGCCAAAAAAGATTGCCGAAGCAACCGCGCCGGAGCCACCTTTTGTCAGTGCGCTGGATACCTGATTGGAGACACCGCAGCGCGAACCGTGAATATTGGTGATTCCTTCAGCATCAGGGAAGGCGTTAACGATGAAGTCATTGCCATAGGTCGGTACTTTCAGCGTTGACATAAGTTTGCCGATGACTTTGCTGTTTGTGAGAAAACCGAGACTGCCGAAATCGGCATTGTCAATTGCTACTTCTGACCAGAGGCTGATCATGTTGGCAAAAGTAGGAGCAGCGCCGTCTGTTCCGCCAGCAACTGAACCTATACCGGAGGTGCCTGCAATGCCTGTTGGCTGATTGTTGCCTGATCCAGTACCGTGAAGCGCCGCGAGATCAAGAGCGTGAGCGACAACATTGGCCAGGTCCATTGTGACGAGGCTTTCTACATCAACGCTGGACTGCAAAAGCAATTTGCGGCTGATGTCTGTAAATGCGCCGACAGTTTTGGGGGCAAGCGCAACTTGTCCAAATGTCTGCTGGCTTTCTGTCGGTGCGCCGTTTTCTGCTACCCAGTAGGCAGTCGCTCCACCGGAAAGAGAAGGGATGGCGATATCGCCAACCAGACCGGTCAGAGTAGTTGCACCCATTTTATTGACCATCATACGGTTGCGGAGAAGATCAATAAATGACCCGCCGAGTACGGTGGTCTGCTTTGTGAATCCGCCAGCGGTTGTAGTACCGACAACCAGATCACGCTTCTGGACTTCAGCAGGGATAAAGAAACCCTGTGGCGAACGCTTGAGGCCATCAGCAACTGCGCGGCTGGTTTCAAATTCAAAAGCAGCTGCTTCCTGCGCTTTACGGTCATTAGGATTGGCCATGGCGTTGATGGCGCGGAGCAGGCTGTATTCTTTAACATCGCGCTCACCCATGCCGATCTCTGCAGTTGTCGTTACCTTCTTGATTTCGCCACGAGCTTCCATGGCTTCAATTACAGCACTTCGGAATTCGTCAACACCTTTTCCGTTTTCAACAAACTGGCGTGCCAGGTCATCAAGTTTCTGGCGTGAACCGATGGCGATAATGTCACGGACTCTAGCCAGTTCTTTGTTGCGCTCTTCTGTTCTTACTGCCTGTAAATCAACGGTTTGAGTTTCCATTTTTTGAATCTCCTTTTTTGGTAGGTTTCTGCATATGATTGCTGTTTCGTGGGCGGTTTCGTCTGCGCTGCGCCCGACACCGACGCTGATATCTGCCGGGACTGATACGATGCTGATTTCCAGCGGTTCCCAATCGGTAGCACGGTAGACCGGGTTCATTCCTTCAGGTTCTTCAACTTCCATTTTGTGGATTACATATCCTACTGATACGTTCTGCCTGATACCGTCCAACACATCCTGATAGATTTCCTCTGCATCAACGCTCTTGCCAAAGCGAACGATTGCACGACCTTTTCTATCTGCTGTGATGGCAACATCCTCAACAACACCGACCTGATCATCGCGGCAGTGATCCATCAACAGGGGGCCACCTGTTTTTATGCGATCAAGCCGGACGGAGCCGGGAGCATGGTCAAGTATTTCGGTGCCAAACCAGCGCTCTACCGGGGCTTCACTTGAGAATGAGATTTCAATACTACGGCTCTCTACATTTATCGCCGCACGGTTAATGCCGAACGAACGGAACATGGTGCCGGTTTTAAGGGTTTGCGTTTGCATTATTGGTGTCTCCTGTTGTCTGCGTAGTAGGCAGCGGGTCAAGGCTGATTCCGAAAGATTCAGCAAGTTCATTTTCTTGCGCGCGTTCTGCTAGAATTTCCTCGAAATCTTCGCCACATTCGGCGGCTATTCTGGTGCGGGTTGTCAGGTTGTTCAAAAGTGCTTCGCTGTTGGCTTTTTGATCTTTCAGTGGATCAACCCAATCCCAACCGCGACCAACAAAAAGCGGGGTGTTGTATTTGTCATAATTGCCAGCAGGCAGTGTGACGTTCGGGCCGCGTTTATTGCTGATAATTACCAACAGACCGAAATCCAGTGACTGACCGAGCCATAGTTCATAAATAGGGATACAGAGAATGTCGATCATCAACTGCTGTAGAGCACGGTATGAATCACGGGCGTTTAGAGTGCCTTGACGGATACTGGAAAAGTTGACACTTTCCAGATCGTTTGAAAGATCGGAATAAGTCGCGCCAGGCAGGCCGCAGCTGGCACCCTTGACTTGACGCTTGATAAATGGGTCATACTCATTGGAGGGATAAGTCGGATCAAACGTCTTTATGTCATAACCTTCCGGTAATACTTCCAGTTGGCCCGGCTCAACTTCGCTGATCAGGTTTCCAGATTCGTCTTTACCGTCTGAGGGCAAATCGCCAGCGCCCGCGTTTTTCGTATAAAAGCCCATTTTTGAGGCACCGAAACGGGCGTTTATAATCGCCGCCTCTTCGTATGCTCCCATATGATGTAGCCTGGTCATTACTGCTGCTGTCCATGGTACCCCGCGAGTCTGTCCAGGGCGGAGCTGGCGATAGAGGTGGATCATTTCATCGGCAGAGATACGGATGGTTTTAAACTGAGTTCCAGCACCAAGATTTATATCTCCCGGGTGAGTTTCAAAAACATGATAGGCAACCGGTTTGCCCCACTGGTTGAGCTCGACACCCATGCGGATGATGTTGCCGTTTGACAGTATGTCGTTTTTGTTGATATCTACCTGATCGGCTTCAATCAATTGCAGAGCAAAGTTGAATTTATTGATTCGGAGCTGTTTTACAATACGGATAAAAACTTCACCGTCCCGTGCCATACTAATCAGGGAGAGCCGTTGAAGCTCAACCCATGAAAGTTTGCCTGTTACATCGCAAATTCCTTTTTTGCCCCATGCTTTCCACGCGGACTCGATAGCATTGTTAGCTTCACGATCCAACTTACCGTCACCGCCCCGGCTTTTTACCTGTAAGCGGATACCGGTCGCACCAATCACCTTATTGCCAAGCAGTTCAAGATACCCGGCGATGTAGTCGTTATTTTCCGCAAGATCCCGTGAACGATTTCGCAGGGTAGGCAGCGCAAACCTCAAACCGGCGTCTACGGACTGATTACCGCCGAAACCAAAAGCGGTGGAGAGACGGTCTAGCCGTGCGCCAGCATACGCTCTCTGTTGAGGTGCTGGAGTTGCCGGGTTCAGTTTTTGAGCAAGCCAGGTGATTACGCCCATCGTTCGCCTCAATTAGTGTGAAAAAAGATTCTGCAGAGTTTATTAGTTCCAGCAGTTACACTTTCAAGCGAGTGTCCGACCTCTTTCATATGTGCTTCAATTGCCGTAATTGTTCCGCCTGCCGGTACGGCTGCTGTTATGTTTGCTCGGCCAGCCTGCGTGATGCTTGTCCGCGCCCAGTATCCTCTTGTTGCTGCAGTGCTATCTTCCAACAGCACTTCGGCAACCCCGGAAACAACTACCCAGACATCACTGCCATCAGATACCCCGGAATTAAGGATTACACCGCAGGGATCAATGTCGTCAGTTTCGGTTAATCTGACAGCCGCATCAGTGGACGGACTGGGACAAACAAGCGAACCTTTGACCGATGGCGCACCGGTTTTATTGATAAGCTGTACGGCTACTCCGCCGAGCGGTGTCAAATAAGCACCCATTACTTAAACCTCACCAGAATCTTATTTCCGTTGCCACCGATACCTGCGGCCATATTTGCGGCCTGCTGTTCCTGCTTCCAATACTCCAGGTATCTGGAACGGAGCGCCAGCAGATCGGTGACGGATCGTCTCTTGATGGTGGTGCCGTCAATAGTCAGCTCTGCCTGGTCGGTTGTCGCCGTTCCTTCCAGAACCGCCTCGATAGCGTCCAGCATTTTTTTAACGTGGCCCCTCGTATCGGTAGCGCTGACGGTTCCTGCCAGATCAGGTTTAACGATTAAGGAGAGTTCAGCAAGAGTGACTCGGGTGGTGTCGGTGTGTTCAACGTATTTTGTGAGGCTATAGGTTCCGGCAGGGTATGCGCTGGTTGCAGCGCTGGCAGCGGTTACAGCGTGATCATCCGAGGAGGGGGCGGATGAGAGCGCGAACCTGCCGCCAGCAGCGACAGCGTTGTATTTGAGAGTCCATCCCGCAGAGGCGGGATAGTCCGGCAGAGTTATTAACCAGTTTATGGTGTCGCCTGCATAAATTATGGATGGTTCTTTTTTTAGTGGCTCTATGCTCATGTGGCAACAATGCATAAAAAAAAATGGAAAGGGCAGTAAGCCTTTTCCACCTTTTTCCAGAGATTTCGCCTTTTTCCACATTTTTCCATCCTTTTCCGAGGATGTACAGAGGCTATTCCGTGTAGTCCTCCGGCTTCACGTGGCATTCACCCTCAAAAACTTCCACACTTTTCCTTGTGAATCGGAGGCCGCTGCTCCCGATCAGATGGCGTGGACAGAACAGCTCCAGCGGGGTTTTACCGGACAGCCACCAGTTTTTAATGGTACGCTCTGAAACTTCAAATCGTTTTGCAAGCTGGCCAATCGTCATATATTTTCCTGCCATTATCGCCTCCACCCCTTGACGAACCCGCCACGCGGTGAAAATCTATGATTGCCTGCCGTCTGCTGTGGTGCTTTTTGCGCTTCTGCTGCTGCTTTAAGGCTTTCTATCAGCCCCTTGATGTTTATCCGCATGCTCATTAACGCCGCCAGCGCATACTGCCGCTTGTCAACCGCTTCATTGCGCAGATTCCCTTTCTTTTTTTCCCAGACCTGCGCAGGTTTGCCGCCGATCCGCTTGGCAACCTGATGCTCAGTCTGGATCTGCTCAAACCATTCTTTATCATAAGTTTCAGGGAAATGGCAGTAACCGGCGCCGGGCTGTTCACTAGCCAGATAGCTGAACATGGTGGTCTTCAGTTTATTGCCGCCCAGAATGAATACCTCCGCTTTGATTGCACCGATGCGCTGCTTGGTGGGGCCGAGTATTTCCGGGGCATCATGTCCGGAAGCACCCTTGACGGCATAGACACCACGCGCTTTGCGCGGGGCGGTGAACTTGTAGACGTGGCTGGTGCAGTAGCCGGAATCGATAAAGACACGACCGAGCCCGATGCTTTCGCCGGATTCATGCCGCCAGCGACGGAGCAGGAATGCGTCGAGCTGTTTCCAGACATCCGGCAGGCGAGGGTCGCCATACAGGACAGCGTTTTCAATCCCCCACGATTCGTTGCCGAGACCCCAGCCGACAACCTCAATTTCCAGACGATCCAGCTGCACGTCGACTCCGGCGGTGAGGATACCGGCATCCATCGGAACTTCCGCGCTGTATGCTTCGGTGCGACTTTCAAGCGACGATAACTCAGGGGCGGCGATGGCGTTTACTCTGTGGGCTATTCCGCCGTGGCGGTTGTGCCATTTACCCAGCTTTTCCTCATCCCCTTGCGCCTCAAACCAGTCGGCGACGACATCGGAGATGGAGACATAGGGCGAGAGCCATGACGGGTAGTGAAAATAGAGGCTGCGCGGCTGTTCGATATCGCAGCCGTCGGTGGACTTCCAGCCGGTGTGCATGGCGGCAAGGACGGCTTTATCCCGCTGATAATCGTTCCACCTTGCACTGCAATGCTCGCATTCGTACCAAGCCGAGCGGTTGCGGCGGATGGCTTTGATATTTGCTTCGATGTCACCGGAGAGAGTCGCCTGACCCGGCCATTTAAAGCGGTCAAAGGTCATGACCTGTTCGACTCCGCAGGTCGGGCAGATGGCGTGAAATTCCATCATGACGTCGCACGCTTCTGCTTCTTTGGTGAGTGGATCCCGGTTGTCCGGATCGTCGGTGTCTATTCCGGGTGATGATAGTATCCATATTTTATGCGTGTCAGGGAATACGGTGGCACGGGCTTTGGCATCTTCGATGTTGCCACGGGTTTTATATTTGCTGATCTCATCCAGAATGACGACGCGGTATGATTCTGACGACACGGATGTTTCGGAGCTTGCCCATGCGCCGTCAATGGTGAAGCCATGCCCCAGAGTGATGCTGTACATGGTGGTGTCATCGGGGTTAGTGCTTTTAATGGTTGCCAGTGTGGGGCTCTGGTCGATCATTTTTTGCAGACGTTTTTTGATCAGTTTTTTCAGGGTGCGTTCGTCGGCAACGACGATCAGGGCGTTGTCTGAGGTATATTCACCCTCCCGCAGCAGCAGGCCATAGAAGCCGAGGGTGCCGCCGATCTGGATCCCTTTGCCCAGGACTGTGACGCGGACAAAGGGGCGAGTCGACCAGTCAAGAATGCCATACATTGCCGGATTGTTATTATTGCGGTACAACCCCTGGCGTGAACCGATCGGAACGTGGATATTGCGCTCCATCCATTGGGGGCCAGCCAGCCGGGTGCGTTTACGGAATACTCTGCGTTCTGCAGGGCGGAAGGGGATCATGCGTCAATCCCTCCGTCCGTGGCGTATCGGTCGAAAATGTCGGCAACTGCGTCTTCATAGGTGAGCCGCAATTCGTGGGAGAGGCCGAGTATTCTCTGTTTTAAATCATCGTCTTCAGTCAGCGGCAGAACCCGGTTGATGAGTTCGCGGACAATAGCCGGGGCGTGGTTTTCGATATCGCTCTTGACCGCTGCCCAGAGTTTTGCGTCGCGCGCCTCTTCTTCGGCGGCGTCGATCAGTTGGCCGCGCAGCTGGGAGAGTTTCAGCTCGCGCTCTTCGGCCATGGCCATGGTGAGGCGGTCTTTGCCGTCTGATATGGTTGCCGGTGCGCTGGTTTTTGCTTTCAGGTGGACTGCTTCGGCGTAAAAGTCGAGGTCTTTGGCGTGATAAAGACCTTCTTTGCGCGGGACTTTGCCGTCTTTGCAGTCTTTGGAGAGCTTGCTTTTTTCGATCTGCCAGGTGCGCTGCAGGTATTCCAGGGCGGCGGTCTGGGTGGTGAATTTTTCGCCGGAGTTGGCTGTTCCGTTGTAGTCGTCCAGTGCTCTCCGTGCTTTCTCCACGGCGGAAATAGTGGCGGAGGTTGCCTGTACTTTGGCCGCTTCGATTGCGGAGTCCAGTATCGCCTGGAGATGTGCAGCGTGTTCACTCATGTCAGAAGGTCACCGAGATGTTAAGAACAGCAGCGGCCGCCCAGTACACAGAACGTCGATAGTCGCCATAAAGTGCGTAAATAATCGAGGCGAAGAGGCTGCATATGATCATGATTATTGGTAGTGCGCGTGGGTGGATCATGCTGCTCTCCTTTTAAAACCTGCGGACGCTTCGCGCCGTCTAACCACGAAAATTCAACGGGCAGGCCGTTGATTTCGAAGTTAAATGGACTCGATCAACTTAACCGTAGCTTGGCATATCGCTTCGCTGATAGTTGGCTGCAAACAGGAATATTTCCACGTCTCTTTGCTGATCTGGAAAAGATATCCGATACCGCCGCCGAGATTGTGGTGCGACGGGCAACTTTCGAGGGTGCACTTAAAACCCTTTTCAGTCAGAACCGGCAGCAAAGTAACAGCGACAGCATCGGAAGTGGAGTATTTCGGAACATCCACAGCCAGCATAAACTTTGCATCTGTTCTGCCCTGTTTCGGAAATTTGAAAAACGCAGGATCTTTGTCTTTTTCCCAGCCCAACCATTGCAATATTTTCTCATCCATGACCACCCCCTCGCTCATTTAACCAGCTTTTTAGAGCCGTCAAGCGGCTCAAAGCTGATCGTTAAATTACTCTTGCATCAGCCGCCATGATTGCACTTCCGGCTCGCTCCGTACCAGCAGATCCATCTGCACAAAATCTTTAGCCATCTCAGGCACCCCGCATCGGCATGACAACGGCCTGCGGAAAATCAGTGCCGGCCGGAGTAATCAGCATGGGTGAAAGCGGATCTTTAAAGTTCAACTCGATTTGTGTCTGTGCCATGTTGCCGAGGGCCTGCAGCAGGTAGTCGGAGCAGAAGCGAATCGGTATCACGCATGGATAGTTAATCAGTTCGGCGGTGATCTGGTCGGTGGCTTCAATGTTCTGCTGCGGCATAGTGGCTGAGAGGGTTATGCCGCTGCGATCTTCCAAGGCGTCGAGGTTGATGCCGCGCATGTTCTCTTTGTCGGTGGCAATTTTCACGCGAGTGATGGCGTCTATGAGGGCTTGACGTTTGATGATGATTTTGCCGGTTGTGCCTTGCGGGATGACGCGGTTAACGTCGGGGAATTCGAGGCCGCAGAGGGTAATAGTGAGGCGTTCTTCGCGGACGGTGAGCACGAGTTTGTTTTCTGCGATGGTGATTACACAAGGGCATGGCGTTTCATCGTCCGGTGTTGTGTCCAGGTGGAGTATTTCGCCGATAGCTTTTGAGGGGATGACGATCCCTTTTGCCAGTGCCGGGATGTAGTCCAGCGGTTCGGAATCATAGTCGCCGGTGATCGGGGTGGTGTTAAGGCAGAGACGGTGGCCATCGGTGGCGGCGGTGGTGATGAATACGTCTCCGTCGTGATTTTCTTCGAATTTCAGCCATACCCCTTCAAGGTTTGGCTTTGAGCCGTCTTTGCTCTGGCAGTAGGCGACGGGGGCGATTGCTTCTAGCAGCTGGGCGGCTGGAATGGCGAGCGGTTCGCCGGTGATGATCGGCGGTTGCGGGTAGTCGGTGGCATCATGCCCGTCCAGAGTTGTGGAGAAGGTACCACCGCTGATGGTGAATTTATGCGTAGCGGCATCGATGTCGATTGTGACGTCGCTGATCGGCATGGCTTTGGCAATTTCGTGCAGTTTTTTTGCCAGCAGGCAGCTGGTGAATTCACAGTCGGCAAAGTCGGGGTCGCGGATCTCTATTGCGGTTTCATAGCCAACCTCCAGATCAGTGGCAAAGAGTTTGATTGCGGCGGGAATGACGGTGATCAGGCAGTTGTCGAGTATCGCCATTGATTTTGACCCGGCGATGGCGGCGCAGCGTGCAAGGGCTGCGACAAGCGGTGCTTTGGAGATAGTGAATTTCATGGTTGCTCCTATGAAAGAATTCTACTCCTCTTGATTTTGGTGTTACTTTTATGCATCTTTTATTACGAAGTTTGAGAAGTCCTCAAACACCCATCTGTTCTTCAACGTCAGGTAGATGATGCCCAGTAG
>JAQUHA010000065.1 GCA_028683855.1 Desulfuromonadaceae bacterium | reverse complement strand
AGACGCATGATGGCGACACGGGCATCCATTATGCTGCGCTGCCACTGTTTGAGCTGCTCCGGGGCTTTGGCAGGCTGGATGGTGGCGGCGACAACCGGCAGCGGGGCAGGTTTGCTGACAACCGGCATACTGCTGGTCGGCATCAGTGCTGCCTGGGTGACCAGGGGGAGGGAGGCAAGCAGATATTCCCTGCCACCACCACGACCGGTGCGCTTTTGGAAAGGCCAGTTTTCACGGTCGGCGGCTAATTGGACTCCGCGTTCAGTCCCCGGCATCCCCGGCAGTCCGGCCAGCTCTTTGGCGGTATAGTGGGTTTTCATGGTGTGCCTGCCAGTGTTGCAGGGTGTTCCAGTGTCTGCAAGAGCAGTTTATGTTTACGCTTTTCGGCTGCCACCCGCTTTTCTTCTTCATCGAGCTTCTGTATCTCTGCCCGCAGGGCATCCGGCCCCTGGACGGTGAACAGTCCGGCAACTTCTGCCATGATCCGCAGCGGTTCGGTGCTGCCGGTGGCGGCGCAGAAGGCGGGGAGCAGCTCTGCAGGCATGCGGTGCGGGTGGCTTTCTGCTGTCCAGTTGTTGATCATGCCTATTGTGACATCGGTTCCGGCCAGTTCTGACATGTCGTCAGCGAGGGTTTCCCGGCTTTTTGGGGCTTGCTTGATGGCCAGTTTTACCGCCGCCAGCAGACGGGCTGAGATGCAGAGTCTGCCGGGGTGTGTGGCGACCCTCTCTACCCTCTCTTGCGCCAGCAGATCAAACAGGCTCAACTGTCCGTTGACTAAACTTTGTTTGATTTTCGTCATTGCAGTATCCCTTGTGCTCCGGTATATTCGACACAGCTTGACAGCATCAGGCGGCTCTACGTTTCCAGAGTTTTTCCAGCTGTTCTATACGTAGCCCCAGCAGCTCGGCGGTGGCACTTTTTACATGCTGGCTGTTCTGGTGGCCACCGAGCACGCTGGAGACAGTGCTCCGATTAACACCGATTTTCCGGGCGATATCTGCCTGTTTGACGCCGTTTTCGATCAGCAGTGATTTAAGTTTGCGGTTCATGGTGTTGTCCTTTTGGGGGTGCGTTGTGAGAAATATGTTGGCTATTGAAGCCAAGCCCGTACCGGAAATGATTGATGAGACAATGACGGATAACGCACAAATATCGCTTTTACTGAAGAATCTAATTGCGACAGCGACCATCCATGTTGAATTGCCTCACTAAGTATTAATCTGAATTCTAATATGACCTTGGAAGGGCATGACCAGGGCGGTGTGTGGTTGTTCCAAAACGTACTCATAGCAGCCTCCTTTTTTTGTACTTTTTGATTTAAACCTGGTGAAGCGTATGAATGATGAATTGATTGAACTGCATAATCGAATTGACTCCGCCGAAGAAAAGATGGAGGCGATGACAATCATGATCAACTGCCTGTTACGAAGCCTTGAAGATCACGGCATCCAGCTTGGCGACAGCATGAAAAGCCACATGGGACAAGCGGCAAACCGTTTTGCTGATCGCTTTGGCCCTGGCTCAGCCGAGCCAATCGATCAGCTCTGTAAAGAGCTCGTTTTTTCCGTTCCTGCTCAAAATATTCAGCCGAAAAATAGGGGTTCATAAAAGCTCCTGGAGGTGTGTTATGACTCTAAGTAATTATGTTTCAGCATGCAGAGAATTCCGGCAGGAACTGAAAGCACTTCTATCCGAAGAAGATGTAGAAGAATTATGGGCAGATTGCGCCAGGATGGGCCGCCAATTTTGGAACGGCTGGCAATGCGATAACTCCTCAGATATTCAAACTTTTGTCGAGAGTACGCCCACTGTGCGCGGCAAACGGAAAAAGTGGCACGAGAACGTGGTATTTCGCCGCAGGCTGATTTATGCGGCGATTCAGCATGTGGCACACGCCCGTTGTCTGTTGGAAGAGATAAACAATGCCGATCTTGTGCCCGGAGGCAGCTATCGGCTGATGGCCTCTGTTGCCGGGATCGCATATAATCACGTCGTTTTTGATCAACGTGTGACGGAGTGGCCGTTTGACGGGAAAAATCCGTTTGAAGAGACATAAAACAACCTCCTTTTTTTGTGCTTTTTGACTTAAACTTGTTTGATGTTTTCTTCCTTAATCTTGTTTCAGAAAATAGACTACGTTATCGTAGTTGTCAATGTATATTTTTAATTTCGGAGTTATTTTTTTTGCACATTCGGTGAATTACTATGTTTATTATTATAAATCAGCTAGTTACAAAACTACGAAATTTCGGAGTTAGCTATGTGCAGATTTCGGAGTTAGCAGTATGAACTCCGAAATTTTAAATAATGGTTTTAAGTCCCGGCTTGAATTAGTCATCGGGGAGGAAAAACCATTCCCGTGGGCTAATCGAATTGGACTTACACCAGGCGTTTTTAATAGAATGTGGAATGAAGGGATAATCCCGAAAGGTGATGCATTATTGCTTATTTCGGAGAAAACTGGTTGTTCTATTGATTGGTTGTTGACCGGTGAAGGGGAGATGAAGCGGGGAGCTGCTGTTGATCATGTTGCCGATGCCGGCAAAATGATCACCGATATCAACCAGGCGTTTACAGCGTCTCCAGATCTCCAGCGCGCCTTTGCCCTGAATGACCCGGAAACATGCTATAAGCTGCTCCGTGATATTATCGAGTGTTATTGTAATGCCCGCCCCGGTGCAGCTCCGCAGCGGTTGTCACGCGATGTTGTGCTGATCTACCGGCATTTTCTGGATCACTATAAGCCAGGCAT
>JAQUHA010000030.1 GCA_028683855.1 Desulfuromonadaceae bacterium | reverse complement strand
AGCCAAAGCAACCTTTGCCTTGAATTCGGATGTGCGTTTCGTTCTCATGCTTGCCATCATAGATTACCTCCGTAATCAGGGGCAAACCAAACTTAACTACCTGTCCGAAAAACCGTAAGCATTATAAGGAGTCCGTTTATCATGGACAGTATGTCTGCAGAGTCATCAACTGCTAAAACAGTCGGACTCGTTACCGGATGTTCTGACTTCATAACACTCCCATATAGTTTTAAATCGAATAACAGAGATCTTCCCTCTTTATAGCTGTTTCAAGTCACATCTCTATAGCTTTCAGAGATTCTGCAGAACTCCTCCCCCAATCCTACAAAAGCCTGAAGCACAACCGGATCAAAATGTTCCGGCATTGTTCTCCCGTCACCCTCGGTAATTATTTTTACCGCCTCTTCGTGACTGTACGCCGGCTTGTAAATACGAGAACTTGTAAGCGCATCATAAATATCCGCAATTGCCATAAGCCTGCCTGAAATAGGGATTTCCTCCCCTTTCATGCCATGATATCCGGTTCCGTTCCAATGTTCATGGTGAGTATGGGCAAGCTCTTCTGCAAAACGTAAAAATGCAGAAGCTGAGTTGTCGTGCATATTCCCCTCAATACGACTTATAACATCCCGTCCGAATATCGTATGCAGCTTCATTGTTTCAAATTCATCTGCTGTAAGCTTGATTGGTTTCAGAAGGATTCTGTCTGGAACCCCGACCTTGCCGATATCATGCAGAGGGGCGGAGTTAAAGAGCAGCCTCATGTTAAGAGTATTAAAATAGCCGCTGTAGCTAGGCTGCTCCTTTAGTTTTTCAGCAATCAGGCGGACATAGTGCTGAGTGCGCCTTAGATGCAGTCCTGTTTCAACATCCCTGTACTCTGCCAGAATTCCGAGTCCAACTATTGTAGCGTCCTGGGTAAGAATGAGTTCCCGCGTCCGTTCTTCTACGATAAGTTCAAGATTATCCCTATGTTTTTTCAGTTCAAGGTGATTTCTTACACGCGCCCTGACAAGTGACGGCGAAAAAGGTTTCAGAATAAAATCAACCGCTCCGAGGTCAAGCCCCCTCTGTTCGTCAGACTCATCGGAAAGTCCGGTGACAAATACCACTGGTATATCAGCCGTATAAGGATTCTCTTTAAGTTTTGAGCAGACTTCATATCCGCTCATGCCGGGCATCATTATGTCAAGCAGAATAAGATCAGGGGGTGATTCGGAACCGGCAAGCTGCAGAGCACGCTGACCGTTTGAGGCTACAACCACAGCATATTCATCACACAGTAACTCCATAAGAATTGTTATATTTTCAGGGGTGTCATCCACTATCAGTATTTTCTGCTTTCGCTCTGCCATGGTTTTTCAGCTCTCCGTAAGTACTTCAGATAGTTCGCGCAGCAACTGATGAACTGCATCAACGTCAAAACTTGCAAGATAGCGCTGAATTTCATCATTTTTATGTTTCAGAGCAGTACTCCGGAGCTCGTTTCCAAACTCCCCGGCAATTTTGATTGCCTGCACCATATCGGTATCAAGTGCAGAGACTAAACATTCCAGAAGCTCAAGCAGCCGCTCTCTTCTGGCATCATCTATTACTTCAATCGATGAATCATCCGCCAGAGTTTCTGATTCTCTGAATGCAGAGGTCAACCCCTCAATAACTTCAGTAAGCGAAACTGTATAGTTTTTAAGCAGTTGTGGAAGCTGATCATCCATGCCTTTCAGGATCGCATCCTCAAGATGCCGCGAAGCATCTGACAAATCTGCGGCTCCAAGAGTTCCAGACATGGATTTCATACCATGAACTCTGCGGAGAGCCTCCTCTCGATCACCCTCAGCCAGCAGGTTCGTCACATCTTCTGACTCATTACGCTTGGTGTCCCTGAATTTATGAAGCATTTTAAGATATAATAAGGGGTTGCAGTTGCAGAACTGCAGCCCCTTCTCAATATTTATACCTGGGAGAGAGGGGGGAAGTGAGGGAGTTTTGTCATTATCAACCGTTTTCCCCGTCCCGCTAACCGGAGTGGCGTTTTTACTGCCGCCTTCAGTACGCGGAGATATCCACTTGATCATCATTTTAAATAATATCTCTGGATCAATAGGCTTTGAAATGTAGTCGTTCATGCCTGCTTCAAAGCAGCGTTCAGAGTCAGATGACATGGCATGAGCCGTTACCGCAATAACAGGAAGGTGATCAAATTCCGGTTTACTGCGGATACGACGAGTAGCTTCAAACCCATCCATTACCGGCATCTGAACATCCATAAGAACAAGGTCGAAACTCTTGGCTGAAAGCCTCTCCAGAGCATCCTGACCATTAACAGCTATATCAACGCAAAGACCTGCGGAGAGGAGCAGTTCAGAAGCAACCTGCTGGTTAAATTCATTGTCCTCAACCAGAAGTACAGTTCCCCCTCTGATTGAAAGCAAATCGACAGTATCAGTTACAGCCCTTATATTATCTGAGATAGGCGCACCGACACCTAACGCACCCATTATGCTGTCAAACAGCTGCGAGAGTGAAACAGGCTTGCAGAGATAACCGTTCAACCCATCATGCAGGACACGTTCAGGCGTATCCTCAGTTCCATATCCAGTTGTAATTATAATTTTGGGTTTATGTCTTATGGAGGGGTGGTTTTTTATCATTCTAGCCGCATCAAAGCCGTCAATGTCAGGCATGACCCAGTCAATTATCACCAGATCAAACGGCACACTGCTATCAGCCTTTATAAGTTCAGAAACACCATCTGTGGCATTCTCAACTGTAGTAACGGAAAATTTGAGCGAAGATAGCTGTATTGAGAAAATTTCACATGAGAGAGTACTGTCATCAATAACAAGGACTCTCTTTCCGCGAACATCATTAGATGGTATAACAGCCCTCTCCGGCTGAAGATTACTCATTACAAAATCAACAGTAAAACTGAATTCCGACCCTACACAGGGGATACTTTCAACATGAATGTCACCCCCACCCATCATCATCACAAGCTGCCTGCATATAGCAAGTCCAAGCCCTGTTCCACCATACTTTCGCGTTGTACTGGTGTCTGCCTGGGTAAAAGGGGTAAAAAGACGGGACTGCTCTTCCTCTGTCATCCCAATTCCTGTATCACGGACAAGGAAGCGTATGCTGACTATGTTTTCTTTCTGAGCAACCAGCTGTACTGAAAGAAGAATTTCACCCGAAGTTGTGAACTTTACGGCATTACTCAGGAGATTCAGGAGTATCTGCTCAACTCTTAAAGGATCCCCAAGAAGTGAATTTGAAAGTTCGGAGGAGATGTCAATCAGAAACTCAAGCTTTTTTGCCTGAAGCTGTGGCGAGATGATTGAAACCAGTTTTTTAAGCACGTCGTCAAGAAAGAAGTCTGTACGCTCCATTTCGAGCCGACCGGCTTCAATTTTGGAAAAATCGAGTATATCGTTGATAATTCCGAGGAGAGAATCAGCCGCAAAGTTTACCTTATTAAGATAATCACGCTGTTTAGGAGTAAGTTTGGTCTGTAGAGCCAGATGTGTCATTCCGATAATGGCATTCATCGGTGTGCGTATTTCATGGCTCATATTAGCAAGAAAGCTCCCTTTTGCCTTATTTGCAGCCTCAGACGCATCACGGGCATGGGCAAGCAGAACATTAATATTTTCGAGCTCCCTCTTGTTAAGCTCCAATTCGTGACGCTGTTTATAGAGTTCTGCAAATATTCTTACCTTGCTCTGAAGAAACAGCGGTTCAATCGGTTTTGCCAGATAATCGACGGCACCGGCATCATACCCTTTAAACTGGAACTGTAGATCTTTCATCCCGGCTGTTACAAATATTATGGGAATATGCCTTGTTTTTAAATTTGCCCGCATCAGTTCAGCGGTCTCAAAACCATCCATTTCCGGCATCTGCACATCCATAAGAATCAGTGCAAAATCCTGCTTCAAAGTAAGCCTGAGCGCTTCAACGCCACACTTCGCCTTTACAAGCTCATACTCACGGTTACAGAGAAGCTCTTCCAGCGATAAGAGGTTTTCAGGCCTGTCATCAACCAGCAGGATTGGAATGGATGTTGGCAACATGGTTTGTTTATTATCCCCGTAATCTGTTAACACTTAAAGTAATAGCAATACCTTCAGCAGACTGCTGCAGAAAATCAAGTTCACTATCTGTAAAGCTTTTGAAAGAACCGATTTCAATTATGCCAAACAACGCATCATTGTAAAGAAGCGGCAGCGCCACAATGTTGGCAGATTCCGACTCTCCGGTAGTTGAACTGATCGGGAGATAGCCGGCAGGAGCATCCTTCAGACAGAGCATCTTCCGCTCTTGAGCAGCCTGCCCAGCCAGACCTTCACCCAGTTCAATCCGATCAAGCTGCAGCTTACCCTTCGGCAAGGCATAACCTGCAGCAATTTTAAGCGTTACGTCAGTAGAATCAAAAAGATAAAAAACGCCGACTCTAGCACCTATATATTCTGTTAAAAACGAGAGAGACTGTTGAGACAGCTGTTCACCGGTTTTATCACCACGCAGAATTGTACCCAGCTCGTTCTGACCGCTCTTGAACCAATCCCTTATTGTCTCTTCCTTTCGATATATCTCCTGCTGCTTGCGATATTCAAGTTCCTGCTCATGATTCTGACGCAAAGAGTCTGTCATTCTTGCAAAAGCCTTATCTTGAGAAAACTGAATCTGACTCATCCCGATAATAGCCTTCAGAAGCATACCTGTTTCGTCTTTTCCAACTTTCGCTTCCGGAATTTCAAGCGGAGTTGTTATTATTACCTCCTGATCAAGATCACCATTGGCAATTGCTTCAACAAGTCTGGATTTCTCCAAAGCCACCCTCTGCTGGGAAAGAACAGCTTCAAGCACCTTATGCAGAGGATTCCCGATACTGCGCGTTATAAGGATTGTCATTATAATACCAAGTATGAATGCCGCAAAAACGAATGTAAGCATAACCCTGCCTGTTATCATAGCAGTAGCTGTATTCAGATTTGACATTTTTTCGGCATTCTCAACCAGATAAGTCTGCAGGTTTTCAATAGTATCAATCTGGAAACCTTCCGTTGCCTCAACATCTTCAGATTTCAGATACGCTATCGCCTCCTCGCTTTTCTTAAGCTGAGAAAGCTTAACCACCTGATTAAAAAATGGATGGTATTCTAAGTGTGCATTATTCATCAACGAAAACAATCTTTTAGACTCATCATCCGGTAGCACCGCTTCAAGTTTTTTCTCAGCAGCCTCTATCCTTGAATGGAATTTTTCAACCCTCTCTTCATAATAGTCACGCTGTACCTGATCCTTTGCCTGTGCAAAATCGCGCAGGCTGATTCTCATGCGTTCAAAATTAACTGCAATATCGCCGATATACTCCTCCGGCTTCACCCCTCTCTCAAAGAGGAAATTTGCTGCATTGTTTAATTTATGAATTTGTAAATAGCCAAAACCGCCAAGCGCTACCGCCATAAGGACAACTGTGGCAAAACCGAGAATAAGCTTGTTTCTTATTTTAAGATTGGAGTAGAAATTCATCCTTTTAGCTCCGCCTCTCTAAAAGCTGTAAGTCACTTTTGTGGCAAATATGTACCATGGATCAGTATTAAAAGGTGTCAAAAGCAGCTCTGTACCTTTTACATAATGACCTTCCAGTTTTAATACAAGGTTCTTCATCGGATCTATCCGTACAGAAAAAGCCGTATCCTTCTGGTAGTGCGAACTTCTGGCATCGCGCATTCCATAAAACTCATTGTAATACGTTCCAAGTTCAAGCAGATCATTTATCCGGTAGGTTGCCCCGACATACCACGAATCTCTCTTTGTCTGGACGGTTTTACTGTTGGAAATCCCCTGAACGCTCTTATAGACAGTCGACGTAGAGTTCGCATCGAAATTCTGCCTTAGATACTCAGCGGAAAGAATCAGATCTCTCCAGGTGTATTCGGCTGAAAGCACATACTTGTTCAGGTTGTCATTTTTAATTTTGGTAATGCGTGGGGCGTAGATAACAGCCTTGGCTCCGGCAACAGCAGGTGGAACAGGATTTAAAGTCACCATTCCAACCGGTACGGAATCCTCTACCTGAAAATTGATTTTTGTATGAATAGCCATTGCAGCCAGCCTTAATCCGTCAACCGGAGGCTGCCATTCAAGGTGGTGAAGCAGAGTGGTTGATGAACCTGCATCTGTGACATCAGCATTTCCAACCCCTGTCGCATTTATCTTATATTTCATCTGCTCTGCTGAACCGCCGTCCGTTTCTATTGGCAGAACACCAACTTGTATCTGGTACTCCAGCGCACCGGCAGCACCGGCAGGAACAGCACCGTATATTCCCGCTCCGGTCAGCGCGATGGCATTATCCCTTTGAGCATCGGCATATACACCTTGCGGCAGCAGAATAGAGGTTCTTAACGAGTCAGTATCGCGCGTCTCATTATAAAGACCTATAGGATTTTTAATCTTACCGGCACGAAATCCAAGCCAGTCTTCAAACCTGTAATCACCGTATGCCCAATCGAGGGATAGTTTATCTTTACCGTAATTTCCACGATCCTGAGCGAAAAGCTGCATCCCTAAATGGAGATCGGAAGTAACCTGTTTTGAAAAATTAATACCGAACTCGTTGAAGTTAAGTGAACCTTCACCGCTGTTATCCGCAATAAAACTCTCCTGATTGATCGTCTTAACAAAACCCTGGGAAGCAAAGCCGTGTATGTCAACTCCGGCTAGATCAAGCGCGTATGCTTGCGCCGACAAACCAAAAATAATCGAACAGACCAGATACTTATATATATTTATCTTCATTTAGAGCTCTCCTGTTTAATGGATATTTTTTTGACAGAACTTTCGGCTTCTTCAGCACCTACAAAACCTACCGCTCCTGAAGTGCCCGCAACAAACTGAAGAAGATTGAGAGCATCGTCAAATGTTTTCGGCGAAACCGCCTTGCCGGTAAACAGAAGTTTTTTCCAATGTAATTCAAATTGTGAAGGTGTCTTATTTATTACTCTCTCCAGAAACGTCCTGGAAGCCCCTCCACCCTCCAGAATAGCAATCCTGATAGGCTTACCGTCATCCCATCTTGTTTTATTACCAAGAAAAATAGCCTTGGCATCTGTCTTACTCACTGCATTAAACGGTACATCTTTATTTGCCACTAAAGCAAAATCAGCGGCGAATATTAACGAAGCAGGCAGTAGCATAGCGAGATATACCGCAGACATAAAACAGAGTGTGTAAAGACGTTTTTTCATCTCTTACCCTTTCCTTATAATATTTTTAACTTTTAACCGGTATAACCAGAATTTGAAGTAAGTTTTACGCTATATCCTGAACCATGAAGCAGATATTTTAAGATCACCGGCAAGACGCGAGAGGCTGGATGCAGAACTTTTGATATTGCTGCAACAGGTCGAGACTTCACGCGTCACCTCTGATATCGCTACCATATTTCGATTTATCTCCTCACTTGTAGAAGACTGCTGTTCAGATGCAACTGCAATCTGCCGTACCATATCACTAACCCTATCTACGCAAACAACTATTTCATCAATTGAAGAGAGCGTCCGATGAATATTTTCAAGTACAACTTTCATAGAAGACCGCTCTGATTCGTTTGTCTTTATTGAATTATTAACACTCACCTGGATTTTGTGAATGAGCTGCGCAATGTCAGAAGTACCTTCGGTTGTTCTCTCAGCCAACCCGCGAACACTGTCTGCAACCACAGCAAAACCACGCCCGCTTTCACCGGCTCTTGCCGCCTCTATAGCGGCATTAAGCGCGAGAAGATTAGTCTGGTCGGCTATATCCTTTATAAGCTCTACAACATCACCAATCTGCTGTGACTCTTCAGTAAGGGAGTTTATCTGTTCCGCAGACTCAGCAACCTTTTCAGAAAATATATTCATCTCTTCTATGGTTGAAAGCATAGACTCTCTGCCATGCTGTGCAAGCTGCCTCATCAATGCGGCAGCATCCGAAGTTTCAGAGGAGTTTCTGGCAACATCCTGAGTAGTCTGATTCATTTCATTCATTGCAGTAACAGCCTGATCTATCTGAATATTCTGCTTAGAGCTTCCATCTTCAAGAGCAGTTGCAGTAGAATTCAACTCTTCCGAACTGCTGGATAGATTATCTGTTACACCATGTATATCACCGGCAATACGGCGGAGATTCAGAACCATTTCGTCAACAGATATAAGTACATTGCCAACTTCATCATTTGATTTAATCAGAACAGAATTACTCAGATCGCCTTTTGAAACCGACTCGGTACTGCTCAGAAGCTGTTTTAACTGACTGGCGACAGAGCGATAAATCCAGACTCCGAAAAGGATACCGGCGGCAATGGATGTAATGCTTATGATAACGATGACCGACATACTGAAATGGACAATTCTGTTAACAGCAGCAATAGATTTTTCCTGTTCACCCTGGGCTGATGATATAGTCTGTTTACCCTGCTCCATCTGTGAACCTACCGTAGTACGGAGCTTTTTTGAAACAATATCAGCTTGAGCACGCATCTCAAGCGCCCTTTTTAACTTAGTGAGAATGCCGTCTTTCGAGAAGAGAATTTCCTCTGTACTTTTCAATGAAGAAGTTGCCGTTGAAAGAAGTTTCAACTCCATTGAAGCCTTTACATTTTTCAAAGAATCTTTAAGCTGCTTCTCGAGTTTTGTTATTGAATTAAAAGTGGTTTTTATTTCAGTACTTCTTGACTCCAACTCTTCAACTGTCTGACTCATAAACAGTCTGTCGATAAGCTGCCCAACATAAATCCCTGTTGATACAAGATCAGAATTGTTTGACATCGAAGTAATTGCAATTTTAGCCTGACTTTTGTACCCCCCCAAACGTCCGTCAATAAGATTATATTCGTCATCAAGCTTATCAGCGTCATCATTAATATTTTCAGTCAGTTCATCAAGAATGATATTAAGCTCTTTAATTCTGGCAGATACCATCTCAGGCGCAGCGGCGCCGCTCGCCTCTTCAGCTATCTTAATAATTTTATTAACTTCGTTCAAATATTTTGGATTTCCACGAATAAAACTGTTCTGGGCAGACTTTCCGGCAACTTTAACTATGTTATTACGACCATTTTTCTGAGTAGACACAACAATAGCGAGTTTAAGTTCTTTTAAAGATGTTTTAAGCATCTCAAGGCTGCGAACCTTGTACATTATTGTATCTTTTTCTTCAGTTGAGTTCGCGAAAGCTGTAGAACGGTTCTCCTGTAGCAGTTTGATATTATGATCAAGCTCTCTTAATCGCCGTGATGTTTCAGCGAGCCGTTCACGAACCAGTTTGTTCGCCTCTTCTGCCTCGTCTGCGGCAGTAAGGCGGTTGCTTGTAGCAGTTGTCAGTTCGTTTAATATGCTCTCAAGTTCAGAAAATGCGGTATGTTTCTCACTTGTAATCGCCTCTAGCGCCTCTTGGGATGATTTCAATGTATCCAGAGATTTTACAGCTTCAGATCTTAAAGCATCGAACTCCCCCCTGTTATCTGAAGCTGCTATTTTTACCAGATCAGATGTTGTCGCCTGAACAGCCCGCTGAAGCTCTACTGTTCTCAACTGAAACGGCGTACTTTTTTCAGTGAGATAAGACAACTTACTTTTAATGAAGCTCATACCCATAAAACCGGTTAGAGCAACAGCAGATACCACGGTAAAAACCAGCAGAACATTCAATGTCAATTTTGTTTTAATAGTCATAAAGTAGGGGTAAACCTCTCTTTTAAATCATTAAAGTGTATCGTTTCCGTTTGATGTCGAATAGAGCCAGACTCGAAGAAGAGAAAAGAGCTTATCCATGTCAAGAGGTTTGGGAATATAGTCGCTGGCACCTGCATTAAGACACTCTTCCCTATCTCCCTTCATAGCCTTTGCAGTCAGCGCTATAACAGGGAGCGTACGGAAACGGGGGTCATCCCTTATAGCACGACAAGCTTCGTAACCATCCATTTCAGGCATCATAATATCCATGAGAACAAGATTGATATCGGGGTTCTCATCCAGGCACTTCAATGCTTCCACTCCATTTTCGGCTTCATATATGATGATATTCTTCTCCTGCAACGCACTGGAAAGTGAAAATATATTTCGCATATCGTCATCAACCACCAGCACTTTCTTACCATCCAGCATCGCCTCTTTATCCATAGCAGTTCGTATCATCCGCTGTTTTTCAGGGTCAAGAGAGGTTTCAACCAGATGCAGAAACAGAGAAACTTCGTTTAAAAGCCTTTCAGGGCTCTTTGCCCCTTTTATTATTATGCTCTCTGCATAATGATGAAGCCTCTTCTCGTCTTCGCGGGTAAGCTCACGACCTGTGTGAATAATAACCGGCACACGCCGTTCAGGGTCTAGTTTCTTTATCTCTTCAAGCAGCTCAAATGCGCTCATATCCGCAAGTCCCAGATCGAGCACTATGCAGTCGAACTGCTGATTTGAAATGAGCTGAATTGCTTTTGAACCTGTCTCAGCAACAGTAATACTGACATCACGAACCTCAAGGAGGGCTACCATTGCAGCCGCCTCAGCCTTATTATCCTCTACTATCAGAAGTAACCTGACACTCTTGTCAATAGCGGCTTCCAGAGTTCCAAAAACAGTGTCCAGCTGTTCACTGCTGACAGGTTTTGTTACAAAACCTATTGCGCCCATATTCATAGCCTTTTGCCGCTCTTCAAGACAGGTTATGAAATGAACCGGTATATGCCGCGTTTCAGGATTATCCTTCAAACTCCGCATTACACCCCACCCGTCAATATGCGGCAGCATTACATCCAGAATAATTGCATTCGGGTGATAACGCTCGGCAAGCATGATACCACTCTCTCCATCACCTGCCAGAAGTACGAAGAAACCACGTTTACGCACCATATCGAGCAGAATTCCCGCAAAGACGACATCATCCTCAATTATCAGAATACATTTGCTCTCTTCATCCAGAGTATTCCGATCATCAGGGATAGGGGGAGGAAGCAGTTCAATGTTTTTTGGAGCCGTGATTTTTAATGATTCAGGGGGGGGGGTGTTTATGACTACCGGATTCTGTCCGATAGCCGTTACCGGCTTGTTAATAATATTATGAGTTACAGGAAGGTGGAGTGTAAAGGTACTCCCTTTGCCGACCAGGCTGACAAGATCAATTTCTCCCCCCATAGAGCGCGCAAGCTGCCTGGAGATCGAAAGCCCCAAACCTGTGCCGCCATATATCCTGCTTGTGCTGCCGTCTGCCTGCTGAAACGCATTAAAGACAAGAGTCTGCTTATCTTCCGCGATGCCAATGCCTGTATCACTAACAGCAAAAGCAATCGCAGGGCATTCAAGAGTGTTTTCAGATTCCGGTGGAGAAAATATTCTCAACTTAACAGAACCGCTGCCTGTAAATTTACAGGCATTCGAGAGAAGGTTTTTCAGTATCTGCTGCGTTCTCTGTCCATCTACATTTATTGATTGAGGGGCGGATTCTTCTATTTCAACCGAAAAATCGATACCCTTCTCATCCGCTATCGGATTAAACAACTTTACAAGCTGATCGCATATTTCATAGGGTGTAAAGTCTTCATAAACAAACTCCAGACGACCCGACTCAATTTTAGAGAGATCAAGGATATCATTTATAAGTGTAAGCAGGTCACGACCTGCACCGTTTATCGTAGTGGCAAATTCAACCTGTTTTTCAGTAAGATTCCCCTCGCTGTTCTCTTTAAGGATGCTTGAAAGGATCATTAGACTATTCAGAGGGGTACGAAGTTCATGTGACATATTTGACAAAAACTCTGACTTATAAGTACTTACTCTTTCAAGCTCATCAGCTTTGCGCTGCACTTCACGGCTTGCCCTCTCCAATTCTCGGTTTTTAGCCCGAATCTGTTCGCGCTGCTGCTCAAGCATCTGCGCCCGCTCTTCCAGCTCTTCATTGGTCTGCTGCAACTCCTCCTGCTGCACACGAAGTTCTTCAGCCTGAGATTGAGTTTTCTGGAGAAGCTCATCCACTCTCTTCCGCGATTTATTAACTCCAAGCGCAATGGCGATACCTTCCATTGACTGATTCAGAAATTTCAACTCCCTG
Organism: Desulfuromonadaceae bacterium; assembly: GCA_028683855.1. Lineage (GTDB taxonomy): Bacteria > Desulfobacterota > Desulfuromonadia > Geobacterales > Pseudopelobacteraceae > JACRCG01. The sequence goes on along the minus strand of JAQUHA010000030.1, from coordinate 32,522 downwards.
TCACTGAATATCTTGAATGCTCCGAACTCAAGGATTCCGACAATCGCATCGTTGTGAATCAGAGGCATCACAACAATGTTTAACGGTTCTGCCTCACCAAGTGCGGAACCTATCGGCAGATAGTCGGGTGGAGCCTCGTTCAGACAGATCATCTTCCTCTCAACCGCAGCCTGCCCGGCAAGACCCTCACCAAGAGATATCCTGTCATTCAGACGTTTCCGGCGCGTAAAGGCATAACTAGAGTAAATCTGCAGAGATGAATCCTCATCGTTGTATATATAAAAGACCCCTACCCCGGCTCCAATATACTCAGAGAGAAACATCAGAACCCGCTCGGTCATATCCTCAGTGGTTTTCTCCCCCCGCAGGATATTATTCAGCTCATTTAAACCGTTTTTAAACCAGTCTCTCTGCGCTTCCTCCTCACGGTGTTTTTCCTGCTCCCTGCGATAATCAGCCTCCTGTTCGAAGTTGTGACGTAGGGCTGATGTCATTTCAGTAAAGGCTCTATCTACAGAATTCTGCAGCAGACTCATTTCAGAGATAGCCCTTAAAAGCATACCCGGCTCATCCATACTAAGCTGTTCTTCACTTATTACCACTTTTTCAGCCACTCTGATATCCTGCGTCAGATCTCCCCTGGCAATCGCCTCTATTACAGATGCCCGCTCCTTAGCCGCACCCTGTTGTTCAGCAAGAGCGTCAGACACCCTGTGTAGAGGCCTAAGAATACTGCGCGCAATAAGAACCGACATAAACATAGCCAGCAGCAAAGCAGCAAAAACGAGTATCAGCATTATTCTGCCGGTGTCCGTTGCTGTTTCTGTATTCTTATCTGAAATTTTTTCTGCATTTGAAACCAAATATAACTTAAGATTTTCAATGGCATCAATTTCAGCTTTTTCTGCAGATGCAAATTTATCTGATTTTACATATTTGAGAGATTCTTCAGAACCGCTTACCTTTGACAGCTCTATAATGTTCTGTACCTGCGGTGAATATAGATTATGAGTCTGCTCGAGAAGATAGAACAGTCTTTTGGACTCCTCATCCGGGAGCGAAGTCTCAAGTTTTTTAAAAGTTGTGTCCACCTCATAGCTGAACTTTAATACCCGCCCTTCGTAAAAATCAAACTCCCTCCGGTTTCCTGCAGTTATGAATTCACGGATATTAACCCGCAATCGCTGAAAGTCAGTTGATAAATCACTCACATACTCAACAGGCTTAACCCCCTTCTCAAAAAGCATATCATCAGCTTTAGCAAGTATATGTATCTGGATGTAGCCAAACAGACCTATTGAGAGGGCCATAGTGACAACAGCCGCAAAACCGAGAGTCAACTTTTTTCCTATTTTAAGATTTGAGTAGAACTTCATAATGTAAGCCTCGCTTTGAAGACCGCCGACAACATACCCAATTCATTAAGCAAACGTAGTTACAAGCTCAGGCATCAGGCTTAATTATCTCCGAATCTGCTCTTCATACAATCGGGGCAGATTCCGTGACTGAACATCGCTTCAGAATGTTCAGAAATATATTTTTCCAACTGTTCCCATGAATCTGAATCGTTTCGTATATTTTTGCAGTACATACAGATAGGAATGATCCCCTCCAGCTGTTTTACGCTTGCCAGCGCTGCCTCAAGCTCCTCATTTTTTTGTGCAAGCATATCGCGCTGATACCTTACAAGATCATTTTTCTTTTTAAGCTCCAGGTGGTTTTTTACCCTGAGACGAACTATCGGCGCATGAAAGGGTTTTGTCAGAAAATCGTGAGCCCCTAATTCCAGGCCGTGTGCTTCGCACTCCGACTCATTTAAGGAGGTGATAAATAGAACAGGAATATCAGAAAGCTCAGGATTTTTATGAAGAAGGCGGAAAACCTCAAAACCATCCATCTCCGGCATGATTATGTCCAGTAAGACTACATCCGGCTGTATGGATTCGGCAATTTTGAGAGCCTCTATTCCGCTCTTTGCCATAAAAACTTCATAATCCTTCTCAAGAATATGCTTTAGTGTCTGGACACTAATCGGTTCATCATCAACTATCAGTATTTTCCCTTTTTTATCGTTATCAACAAAGGGTAAAGAGCTATTTTTCATAAAGCCACCTTATGGATGTATATTAAAATTTCAGAATTTTTCAAACTCATCATCCAGATGATCGGAGCCTGCCTGACCAAGCTGCAAGTGTACTCCGCCGCCGGAACTCCGTTTTGCCGGAGCAGAGGCACGACTGCTGTTATGAGCGATCTGAATCTTCTGCGACGCTTTGCTGCCGGATCCTGCGGACAAAGTGCGACGACCGGAGTTGCCTATGTCGAAGAAGCTGATTGAGTGCTGCAACTGCTCTGCCTGACTCGAAAGCTCTTCGGAGGTGGATGCCATCTCTTCGGAGGCACTGGCGTTCTGCTGGATTACCTGGTCAAGCTGCTGGATGGCTTTGTTGATCTGTTCTGCTCCGGTGTCCTGCTCTTTGCTGGAGGCGGTGATTTCTTGTACCAACTCAGCGGTCTTCTGGATGTCGGGTACCATTTTGGTGAGCATTTCGCCTGCCTGTTCGGCTATGGCTACGCTTCTAGTGGAGAGGTCGGATATTTCGCCGGCGGCGGATTGACTCCGTTCTGCGAGTTTACGCACTTCGGAGGCTACTACGGCAAATCCTTTGCCGTGTTCGCCGGCTCTGGCGGCTTCAATGGCGGCGTTGAGGGCAAGAAGGTTGGTCTGACGGGCTATTTCTTCAATGATGCTGATTTTGGTGGCAATTTCTTTCATGGCGGAGACGGTTTCAACTACGGCTTTACCACCCTCTTTGGCGTCTACGGAGCTCTTGATGGAGATCTTCTCGGTCTGCATGGCGTTGTCTGTGTTCTGACGGATGCTGGATGCCATCTCTTCCATGCTGGAGGATATCTCTTCGGCGGAGGCTGCCTGTTCGGTGGCACCCTGAGACATCTGCTGGGCGGTGGAGGATAATTCCTGACTGCCGGAGGCTACGTTGTCGGCGGCGGTCATTACTTCGCCAACCACCTGTTTCAGTTTGCCGACCATCTCTTTTATCGCAGTTAAAAGCTGGCCGGTTTCGTCGGTACTATTTACTTTAACCTCCATGGTAAGATCACCGGCAGCAAGTCTGTTGGCAACTTCAACTGCTTCCTGCATGGGGTTCACTATACCGCGTGTGAGGTAGAGTGCAGCGATTATAGCAATCAGAATTGCTCCGCCACCTAAACCGAACATGATGTTGCGGGAACTCTGATAATTTGCAACCGCTTCATCGTAACGCATTTTATTGCGTTCCATATTATGATCAATAAGCTCCTCCAGCAGCTCTTTCCACTTCTCTACAGCCGGTCCAGCCTCTCTGTTAAGCAGACTGATTGCTTCAGCATCTTTACCCGCTGTATCAAATTCATCCACCTTTCTGTTTTGAGCTAGCGCGCTCTCCTCGGCATTTTTTATACTGGCAAACAACTCGTATGATTTTGCATCATCCTTTGAGGTCATCTCGATGATTTTTTTCATATTTTCATCGTATTTCTGACGAGCATCAGCTATTTTTTTATCCATCGAAGGGTGTTTTTCATGATTTTCCTCCAAAATAATATTTCGTAGATTCACAGAAACTATTCCGATCTGGTCTACGCTGTCATTAGCCAGCTCTATCCTTACGGCATTGACTTTTACAATCCTTTCAAGTGATTTTTGGACACCAGACATACTGCTAACACCTTCCCAGATTAATACAGCCATTAACAGAACCAGCAAACCAAAGCCTGCAGCAAGACGTTTTCCTATTTTCATGTTTGCAAACATACTGTTCTCCTTAAAATAAGTATTATTGTTATTTGGGCTTTACTATTCGTCTGACAGGGCATAGGCATACGCCACTGCAATTTTTAACCTGCACTTTGGCAAATTCAGGACACCTTAGACTCCGACCACCGCTTCCAGCTCTTCGCTGGAGAATATCTTGTCAATATCCAGAATCATAACAAAACGTTCGTTATGCTTACCCATCCCCTTGATAAAATCGGTATTCAGGTGTGTACCTATATGCGGCGCAGCTTCAATCTGGTCAGGCTCCATCTCAATAACCTCCTGAACACTGTCTGCAAGAGCGCCAAGGACGACATTCTCACCATCCATCGCAACTTCAACAACAATAATGCAGGTATTGACTGTGCGTTCGGATCCGCTCATACCAAATTTGAGCCGCATATCTATTACAGGAACAACGCTTCCACGCAGGTTTATAACTCCCTGCATGAAATCCGGAGTTTTGGGGACTTTGGTAATAGTTGTAATCTCAAGGATCTCCCGCACTCTTCCGACATCAATCGCAAATATCTCCTCCGCCAGACTGAAAGTTAGATACTGAGTTGCTTCAACACACTCTTCCATACCGTTGTTCCCCCTTTTCTCTCTGTTAGTAGCCTTGCCTCGCTGTATTAACGTTCAGATTGTCGCATTGCAGGAGCGATTTCCTGAACGCGATATTCGTTTCAGAATTTTTCAAACTCATTGTCCAGATGATCGGAGCCTGCCTGCCCAAGCTGAAGGTGTACTCCACCACCGGAGCTGCGCTTTGCTTGAGGCTGAGGTTGTGATGCGCTTTTCTGTGCATGGGCAATCTGTACTTTGTGAGCAGGTTTGCGACTTGATGATGCGGATACTGTGCGACGACCTGAGTTGCCTATGTCAAAGAAGCTTATCGAGTGCTGCAACTGCTCTGCCTGACTGGAAAGCTCTTCGGATGTTGATGCCATCTCTTCGGAGGCGGAGGCGTTCTGCTGGATTACCTGGTCAAGCTGCTGGATGGCTTTGTTGATCTGTTCTGCTCCGGTGTCCTGTTCTTTGCTGGAGGCGGTGATTTCTTGTACCAACTCAGCGGTCTTCTGGATGTCGGGTACCATTTTGGTGAGCATTTCGCCTGCCTGTTCGGCTATGGCTACGCTTCTAGTGGAGAGGTCGGATATTTCGCCGGCGGCGGATTGACTCCGTTCGGCAAGTTTACGGACTTCGGAGGCTACTACGGCAAATCCTTTGCCATGTTCTCCGGCACGGGCAGCTTCAATGGCGGCGTTGAGGGCAAGAAGGTTGGTCTGACGGGCTATTTCTTCAATGATGCTGATTTTGGTGGCAATTTCTTTCATGGCGGAGACGGTTTCAACTACGGCTTTACCACCCTCTTTGGCATCGGTGGAGCTCTTCATGGAGATCTTCTCGGTCTGCATGGCGTTGTCTGTGTTCTGACGGATGCTGGATGCCATCTCTTCCATGCTGGAGGAGATCTCTTCGGCGGAGGCTGCCTGCTCGGTGGCACCCTGGGACATTTCCTGGGCAACCGCTGAAAGTTCATGACTGCCGGAAGCGACGTTGTCGGCAGCGGACATAACCTCAGCCAACACCTGTTTTAATTTTTCCACCATCTCTTTTATCGCGGTTAAAAGCTGGCCGGTTTCATCAGTGCTATTTACCTTAACTTCCATTGTAAGATCACCGGCAGCAAGCCTGTTGGCAACTCCAACAGCAGAGTTAAGAGGATTTACGATGCCTCGGGTAAGGAAGAATCCGGAGAAAACAGCAATAATAAATGCCAGGCCGGAAAACAGTACAATATTCTTTTTTGCATCTTCAAATGCGGCAACCATCTCATCATTCTGCTCTTTAGCTGCAATCTCGCATTTTTCCTGTGCAGCCCTGGCTGCTGCCACCATTATTTTGTCCATTTCGGACTGTTCCTTTGTTATCTCTCCGCCAGCAAGAACAAGTTCTGCAAATCGTTTGAATGCTGTTTCATAACTGTTTGTGGCTTCAACAACAGCATCCATAAGTTTTTTATTTTTTTCCTGTTTAAAACGCACTTTTGTCGAGAGTGCCTGCTGCTTCATTTTTTCTGTAGCTATAAAAGTCTTATCCCTCCACTCAATCTGTTTCCGGATAATAAGGTTCTTTTCATGCCTTCTGGCTTCAAGCAGATTTTTAACTATCAACTGCATCTCGTGAGTTTTTTTGCTTCTGTCCATAACCTTATTAAGGCTTACGTAGCTTTCATAACCAAGAAAGCAGAGAACTATGAGTACCAGCCCAAAACTTAAAGAAATCTTCTTGCCGATTTTCATGTTTGCGAACATGTAAATTTTCTCCTATAAATAAATTTACTCACTAAAAATTAGTCTAATTTCAAAGTCCCCTCTCCCCTTGTGTGAGAGAGTTAGGGTGAGGAGAATCTTATTGCCCCCCCTATGGCTTTAGCAAGCGCTCTACTCAGTTCATTACGGTTATACGGTTTTTGAATAAAACCATTTGAACCCAGCTTTAACAACTCTTCCTTACTCCAATCTGCGTTGAAACCGGAGCAGAAAAGTATCCTTAATGTTGGGTCAAGCTCTCTCAAACGGATAAAAGCTTCCTGCCCACCCATCACCGGCATTATCATATCAAGCATAACAATCGATATTTCACCCCTGTGGGCGGCAAATACCTCTAGTGCCTTTAATCCGTTTTCAGCCAGATAAACTTTATATCCAAGGCTTTTTAGAAGTTCACTTCCGATATCACGCAAAAGCTCCTCATCATCAACGAGCAATACTCCACCACTTCCTAAAATCACCTGTTCATCGTCACCTGCAGAAATCTGGAGGTTCTCCTCTTCTATCAAAGGGATATATATCTTAAATATAGAGCCGAGACCAGGTTCGCTCTCTACATATACTGCGCCATTGTGACGCATTACCGTGCCGTAAACAGCAGCCAGACCAAGACCGGTCCCTTTACCAACCTCTTTGGTGGTAAAAAACGGTTCAAAAATATGATCCATTACTGTTTTTGTCATGCCACTACCTGTATCAGCTACAGCTATTTCCAGATAACCGGCGGATGGGAGCGAGATGCCCATGCTGAGACAGTCAGCTTCACCAAGCATCTTTACAGCTGTTGAAAAAGTGAGAGTACCTCCGTCATGCATAGCGTCACGGGCATTAATACTTAAATTAAGCAACGTATTCTGAAGCTGTGTCTGATCACCCATTACAATCGGATTATCAGCCTCCAGACTTGTTTCAATATTTATCTGCTTGTCTATAGTACGCTCCAGCAATTTTATAACGGTTACAATAGTCTCATGAACCCTTACAGGCGTTATGTTTCCTGATCCCTTGCGGGAGAATGTCAAGAGCTCACGAGTCAGATCGGCAGAACGACCTGCCGCCTCTATTATAATCTCCACCATTTTAAGTTTATCGTCATCAGCATCCATTCGCAGTTTCAAAATCTCGGCTGCAGCAACGATTCCCGCCAGCATATTGTTGAAATCATGGGCAATTCCACCTGCAAGCTGACCGATAGCATCCATCTTTTGTGTTTGGTTAATCTCCTTCTGTAGTCGTTTCTGCTCTGAAATATCCATCATGGTGTTCAACAAAAAAGGGTGACCGTTGATTTCCAAAAATGTGGCGGTGAAAAAGAGGGTAAGCTCATCCCCCCCCCTGTTAAGCATCTGCGACTCAAAATTTCTAACACAACGGTCTTCAGTAAGCATCTGCAGATAACGGTTATAATCCTTTTCATTCGCCCATACACCAAGCTCCAGAGTTGTTTTACCGATAGTTTCTTCTTTCGAATAACCGAACATATCAATGAATCCCTGGTTTATTTCACTAAAGCAGCCATCCAGTTTATTTGTAAGGGCAATAGCAATCGGTGAATATTCAAAAACTGCTCTGAATTTCTGTGAACTCTCTTCAACAGCATCAAGCTGAACCCGCAGCATCTCCTCGGTAGCTAAAAGTTCGTCATTCTGGTCATGCAGCGCTTCCTGACTAAGTAGGAGTGCCTCATTCTGTTCCTGAAGTATCGCCTCAGCGGTTAGCAGATGTTCTTTCTCTTCTGCCAACTCGCGGGTGCGTATTTCGACCTGTTGCCGTAATTTCATATTCCAGTAAATTATTGCAAGAACAAGGGAAAGGATGACGGCTATCGCAGGCAGCAGGTAGGGTAAATAGCTTTCCAGAGATATCTTCTCTTCCTGATAATTTGTTCCAAGCCATTTTTTGCTTATTTTATCCAGAACACCGCACTCTCTGGCATGAATCATACTTTTTTTGAGGATGGAGAGTAGAAGAGGGTCAGCAACACGCGTTGCCATACCGTTCTTGCCGATATAAAGAGGTTCGCCGACTTTTTTTGCCAGTTTTGTCAGCTTGTTGCTGAACAGATGATACAGAACTATCTGTTCATCACCTATCAGAGCATCTGCCCTGTCAGAGAGAACAGCGTCGGTCGCCTCTGCAAAACTGTCTGTTGGAATCAACTCAAAGGGTATCCCTTTACTTTCAAGAAACTCCTTTGCATAATCTCCACGCTGAATGGCAATGCGTTTACCCTTCAGGTGATCCAGCCGTGAAATATCCGGTCGTTCAGCTTTGACAAAGATAGATGCCGGCACTTCAAATATCGTATCGCTGAAGCCGAAAGATTCAGCTCTTTTATGACTGTAAAAGAGGCTTGTGATGATATCAGCCCTGCCGGAAAGAACAGCCTTCTGAGCCTGTTCAAATGACATATTAAGAAACCGGACCTGAAAACCGGCTTCCGTAGATATCCATCTCGCAAGTTCAATACACATACCGTCCATCTGACCATCTTCCCGGGCAAATTCAAAGGGGGGATAACTGGTCTGACTTACAAAAACCACTGTTCCGTGCAACTGCAGATATTGACGCTCTGCAGCAGTAAGTTCAAAACCTGAAGCTGCATAAGAACTAAAAACCGGCAGAGAGAAGAATAGAGAGATAATCAGTAGTGGGGTAAGTATAAATTGACGGACATGATACTGTTTAGATAATATTTTAATGGTCATAAACCACCTGTGGCAATAATTGATAGTTGCTGACTTAATTTATACACCATCAATAACAGTAGTCTTGAATAAATTTTAGATTACATAATTAATCCGTAAAAACATTTAAACAACCAGATTCTCAATAAGTGCGATTAATTCATCATTATTCCATGGTTTTTCTATGTATCTGCTAATAACTCCTGAATTGAGTGCTTCAACAATCTCCTTACCAGGTGCTTGACCGCTGAGGAGTATGCGGAGTGATTCCGGCTGCAGTTCTGTGGCAAATGTGAGGAATTCAATCCCGTTCATCCCAGGCATTCGGTAATCTGAAATAATAACGTCGAAAGAGCGCCCCTGCCTCAATACAGCAACACCCTCAGAACCGGAGTCCACACCGACAAAGATATAGTCAGCTTCGACAAAAATTCTTCGAAGCGAGTTAAGAATGGCATTTTCATCATCTGCCGCAAGGATCTTTATCGGTCCATTTTGTTTCATAAACTTACCCCCCATAACCGCGAAAAAAAACAAAACTGCGCCGCTCCAGCTGATTAAACAGGCAATCCGTTTTTATAACCTGAACTGTCTGACCAATCGCTGTAACTCCTCCGCATTTCCGTTTAACTGAGCTGCCGCAGTAGCCGATTCGTGTGCTCCTTGCGATGTCTGATGAACAACATCAGTAATCTGCTGCATATTGTTTGAAATCTCGCTGGTGGTTGCTGTCTGCTCTTCCGCAGCAGTGGCTACCTGATTGATCTGCATGGCGACATCGTTTACCTGTTGCAGTATTTCCTGAAGAGCCTGCCCGGACTTTTCAGCCTCCTCAGTTCCTGTTTCAACCTGATGTACGCCCTGCTCCATGGCGGCTACAGCTTCCTTTGTTTCGTGCTGAATAGCCTTGATCATCTCACCTATTTCACGCGTTGCACGGGTAGTACGCTCTGCCAGAGCACGCACTTCATCGGCAACAACGGCAAAACCGCGACCCTGTTCACCAGCCCTGGCTGCCTCAATAGCGGCATTAAGCGCAAGCAGATTAGTCTGATCAGCAATATCTTCAATAGTTCCGATGATTGCTCCTATCTGATCTGAACGCTGACCAAGACTTTCAACGGTCTTGGCAGTCTCCTGTACTTTTGCCGCGATCTGCCCCATGACAACCACAGTTCTTCCGACTACCATACCCCCATCGCTTGCCGATTGCGATGCACGTTGCGCCCCTTCGGCAGCCATCTGGCAGTTCTGGGCAATGTCACCGGAGGTCGCTGACATCTCTTCACCTGCCGTTGCGACAGTACCCGCCTGGGCGGCAACCTCCTCAGCTCCGGTAGCAATACGCTCAGCGGTTGTATGAAGCTGGTTGGAGGCAGCGGCAACCTGCGTGGAAGTGGAGGCTATCAGACTGATTATGCCGTGCAGTTTCTCGATAAAACGGTTAAACATTCGGCTTACCTCGGCAATTTCGTCATTACCACTGGCTTCAAGGCGTTTCGTCAAATCCCCTTCACCCTGGGCAATATCTGTAGTACGCTCCAGAAAAATCGCCAGTGGGCGTGTGATAGAACGGGTGATAACCGTGGCAAAAATAAAAGCCAGAATGAAGGCGATGACAGACAAGCAGATAATAGTACTCTGAATTTTACTGCTGCTTGCAGCAGCATCTGCTACTGTCTCCTCCATCATTTTATCTTTAGATTCTGCAAATTCGATTATAAGTTTCTGAGCTTCATCCACCGGTTTTTTGTAAGGCTCCATCGCATGATTGGCATCTTGAGGGGTAGTTATTTTACCGGCTTTGATCTCTTCGTGTATCTTGTCAAAGCCGTTGTTATAATCCTTAATCAATTTTGTGACTAAATTTATTGTCTCCTTGTCCTTTGGCAGAGCCACCAGCTTACTCAGTGCCTCCATCCGCTTATTGAAACGCTCGCCGGTTTCATCATGTTTTTTCATGTACTCTTCCATCTTGGCAGGATCATCAATATTCAGAAACAGATCCATTTCATAACGACGGAAAGTATTCATATTGGCACGTGAACGCTGAGCGTATTCAACTTTTTTGGCATCATCATTAGCCACATCTACCAGATGTTCCTCCATTTTTTGAAGCCCGATATAACCGGCAATACCGATTACAGCAATAAACAGAAGCATCATGACAAAGGCGGAAATAAGGCGTGTACTGATTTTAATGTTGGTAAGCATTTTGATCTCCCCCGATTTGTTTATTGTTTCTTCTATCTTTTAAATTTATCCACTTTAACAATAATCATCTAAAAAACAGTATGTTAGAGGGTTATTCTCATAATCTGTCAAATACGCTCTAACCCACTCAGGCTGCAGCTATTTTTGCTATCTCGTCCCCTATTTTTCCAAGCGGCAGAACAACGTCTGCGACTCCACCCATAATACAGGCTCTCGGCATTCCATATATTGTGGAGGTTGCTTCATCCTGAACAATTGTTGTTCCGCCTTTCTGCTTTAACAGCTGCATCCCCTTGAAACCGTCGCTACCCATTCCAGTCATGATTACACCCAGCATTGAGCCGGCTGTAACCTCAGCCAGACTTGAGAGCATAAGGTCAACAGAGGGGACATAAACGTGTTTTGGATAGTCAGCAGACGGAACCGTTTTAACCATCATACCTCCATTATGACGGACAATAGTTGTGTGAACGCCACCCGGTGCTATAAGGGCAACCCCCTGTTTAACCAGATCGCCATCAACAGCTTCACGAACCGTAATGGCGCATTTTGAATTTATCCGTTCAGAATATGTTGCCGTAAAAGTTTTTGGCATATGGATAGCTACAACAATTCCATACGGAAAAGAGGCTGGGATTCGTGACAAAACCTCCTGAAGTGCAAGCGGACCACCGGTTGACGTGCCTATGCCGACTACATTGATCCTTTTATTTCTTGCCAGCATACTCTGTACTGGAATAACAGATCCCTCTGATTTTGCAGTTGCAGCAGCACCTTTAGCTGTTACTCCAAAATTTGATCTGACAGACTCTTTTACTTTATTCAAAATTTCAGCTTCAAAACCGTAGCCGGCTCTTTTTGGTACAAAATCGAAAGCACCGGCATCAAGTGCCTCAAAGGTTGTTTTTGCCCCCTCCTGCGTTAAGGATGAGAGCATTATTACTTTTGAGGGTGCTTTAACCATAATCTGACGAAGCGCATCTATGCCGTTCATACGCGGCATTTCAACATCCAGAGTAATTACTTCCGGCTTTAGTGCCTCTGCTTTTTCAACCGCTTCAATGCCGTCTGCAGCAACACCCACAACCTCAATAGATGGATCAGATGTGAGAATGGCGCGAACAAGCATTCTCATTGATGTTGAGTCATCAACTACCAGAACACGAATTTTGCCGGAGGGGTGAATTATCATTAAACACTCCTGTCTTGAAATTTTATGTATTTAAGAAGATTAACTGAGTTGTTCACAGTCATACCTTTTGTGAAATTGAAGTGTAATTACTAGGCAGCGAAGGTGTACTCCCTAAAACTTTCGATAAATGACGCAGGTAGTTTGACGTCTGTGTGAGGCTGTTTTGAAGATCCGGTATCATAGAGAAAGCGGTATCAAGATCCCCGGTTTCTGCTGCCACTTGAATATCATGCGCAATTTTTCCCAACCCGAATGCAGAATATTCGTTTGCCAATTCCCTCAATGTTTTCGCCACTCGCTCAACTTCGGCATTATCGAGACATTCCAGACCTACCATAAGATCAGATACAGTATTCATCAGCTCAAGCCTTCTGAAGTCGATAGTTGTTTCTGTAAGCATTACCCCCCCCCTCAACTGCTGATAAAAAATGAGATTGAAAGCTAGATTTTGCGGAACGTATACAGTTAGCACAGTCTATATAAATTAAGTTTTATCATTTGTATATTCATGGAATTAACTACGTGAGCATTTTTTTGTTTTATTGCTTAGGATGATAAATGTTTAAATTGTCCGGTTGGAGGAGCTATTTCACGCTCGCTATTTTCGCAGAGTTGAGCTGGTTGCAGAATTTACCGTTTAATTACCGGAGCAATATTATCCGACTGTATAAGAGTTTTATACACTCTAAACAACGGGCAAAAAGTATATAACTATCCGTAATAACAAGATTAAATTCATAATGAGTATTATTACAGAGGTGTTTTTTATTCGTGTTTCACTGCTCTTTTTAAATTCTGCGAAGGTAAATATTAAGTTTTTTGAAAAAATATCCAGTAATATAGGTAAGTTACAAAAAAACAATTCCCTCTGGCATCTACTATGCAGTCCACATTCACAAAAGCAGACGGATAAAAAAATATTGTAAAGGGGGATGCCATGAGAGCCTTAACTATGTTAACCGGAGTGATAGCACCTGTTACAGCTTTTGCAGCTTCAGGTGTTCGCGAAGACAGCAGCGGTATTTTTGTATGGGTTTTTCTCGGGTTCTGCGCACTGATAGTTGTTGCACAGATAATTCCGGCTGTAATGCTTATGTTCGGAATGGCAAAGGGTATAACATCAGTGGTCAAGGAGGAGCTGGCAGTTACTAACAAACAGTAGGGGGGATAAATGAATAACAGAAGAACGTAGAAGACCACTCATCGGGAGTGGTCTTTTTATTTATCAGCATCCTCTCTGATATTTTCAATATGTTCAATTCTGTCTGTAGATATGTGAAGCTGACAGTGAAGACATTTTCGGAGTACCAGAAGAGTCAAGCCGTGCAAATGAAAATAGTTGCCGCACCCTGGACATCTGGTGTGAGCAAGTATAAAGGTGCTTATTATCAGAAGTGCTACCCATCCGGCGAACAGCGTTCCCATAGCGCTGTTGGTTGGTGATACCTGATGAGTGACAATTAAGGCGGGTATGTATAAAAGGATGGTGGCAAAAAATAACTTTCGCCGGCTGCGTGTTTTTTTCATTACAGAATCATACTTCAGCTGTTCAGCCGATATGTTTTCCACTCCCCTACCCCTTTAGAAAAAGCAGTACCTGCAGATTATCCTGACTTTCTGAACAGAAAATACCAGACAGAAAAGGCGGATTGACCAACCGCAATGAATAGAAGGTAGGGTATAACAACAGAAACACGATCATCAAGTAGTAATTCGGAGAGCGCGGGGAAAATTTGAGGGGTAAGGCAGATATACAGCAGAGCCAACCCCAGAAGGAGCGTAACTGCCGATACAGCAATATGATATCTTATAAAGAAAATCTCTTTGGGCTTCCACATGACCAACCCCCGTTAGGAGAGAAAAATTGAAGTGACGCGAGCCTCTCACACCAGCCCGCGTCACTTCAACCAGAGAACTATCGTACTTCATTTTTTGCCTCTCTTCCTGCCAGAGCCCCTCTCAGCAAACCTGTAAGAAGCATGACGGCTGGAATCAACTGCCCGACTACGATCACTGCAAAGAATCCGAGGAAAATCCAGATAAATATTCCATCATTTCCTCCCGGTGCGTTCGCAGCTGCAAAAGCTGTAGCGGGGGCTATCGTACCCAACAAAGTAGTTAAAGTTTTCATGACTTACCCCTTTCAATCTTATTTACCTACCTTTTGCCTTTATATTGAGCATTCTCTGTGCCAACTGTTTTTATTAAAAACGTATCTTACAATATATAATAAATACATACAGTTAGATATTCAGGGCTAATCTCCGGGCTTTTTGTTTTTTTCCAGATATCATGTAAAGTATATAAAAGTTATACGCAGAAAATCCGGTGGAGCATTTAACACCGTATCAGATAGCCATTTATTAGGATTATCCCTTTAGGATCAGCTGTATATTTTTACGAAACAACCGGCAGAGCAGGTACATAAGAGGTTATTGTATGAAATTACGCATTTCACTCATTGCCAAAATAACTTTTGCCACTTCGCTGATTTTATTGGTTTTTATGGGTATTCTGGATAATATAAATCTTAAGAATTTCAGAAAAGTAATGGTTCAGTATGCAGTTTCAAATGCTGAAGAGATCGCAGAGATAATAAGTCAGAGCGCATTTGATGCGATGCTGACCAATGACAAGACAAGCCTTTATCATATAATCGGGAGAATAGGAAAAAGCAGCAATATCGAACATATAAGATTGATTGATCAGAAGGGGAAGGTTGTTTTCTCGAACATCTCGGGAGAAGTCGGTTCTGTTGTCGGAAAGCACGCGGATGAATGCATTATGTGTCACAGTTCCGCAAATACCGGCATATCATCACTAAAAAACCGGAGTCGTATAATTACTACAAGAAGGGGCAATGAGGCACTTGGGCATACAAAAGCAATATACAACCAGCCCGCCTGCATAACAGCATCCTGCCATTTTCACGACAAAAACAATACTGTATTAGGTCTTCTTGATATATCGGTCTCTCTTGAGTCGCTCCGTCAACAATCTCATGTATACCGATTGCAGTTTATAATACTGACGTGCGTACTCCTTCTGATTATCGGCATCTTTGTAACTGCTTTAATTTATTATCTTGTTGATGTTCCCGTTCAGCGCCTTGTCCGGCATAGCGCACTTGTTGCTTCAGGTGATCTTGAATCCAGAGTAAAAGTTTCCGGTAACGACGAACTTGGTGAGTTATCAGACTCTGTGAATCAGATGACGGAAAGCCTTTACAAGGCAGATATGGAGATCAAAAGCTGGGCAGATAGTCTGGAACAGAAGGTAGAGGAGCGTAGCCTCGAAATCATGCGTATGGAAGAGCAGTTGAGGCGTTCTGAAAAATTAGCCTCCTTGGGTACTCTGGCTGCCGGAGTCGCTCACGAAATAAACAATCCGCTAACCGGAATACTCCTTTTTGCATCAATCCTGAATAGTGACAAAAGGCTTCACCCATCACTTCTCCCTGATGTTGGAAGGGTAATTTCTGAAACTCAAAGATGTGCGGAGATTGTAAAAGAGCTCCTCGAATTCAGCAGAGAGTCCACACCTGTAAAGGAAGAAGTTGAACTGGAGTCTATCATTGACGATGTAGCTGCGTTTTTTCACAAACAGCCAGATTTCAGAGCTGTAGAGATAATAAAGAAATTTGATTCCTCGCTCCCTAAAGTCCTTATTGACCCGAACCAGATAAGACAGGTGTTCATGAATCTTTTCATCAATGCCGGTCATTCAATTTATGAAAGTGGAAAACTTGAACTCTCAACCCACCGTTCAGCAGATGGAAAATATCTATCTGCCGAGATCAGGGATAACGGCACCGGAATACCGGAAGAATATCTTGAAAGGATATTTGATCCATTCTTCACCACCAAACCTGAAGGAACAGGGCTTGGATTATCTATTTCATACGGAATAATTGAGAATCACGGTGGTAAAATTACCGTAAATAGCAGGGTTTCAGAAGGAACAACTTTTACAGTGTTGCTGCCGCTTCCAGTATAGAAACGACAGCAGCAGAAAATATCAGTTTGACTATACGGTTATAATATCGCATATTTCTGCACCAAAAAAAATACTGGAGAGAGAGAATGAGCGAACCTTTTAAAATCAAATCAGATCCGGAGTTGTGGGAAAAATTAGGAATGGACGTGTCACGATTTTCAGGTATGCCTCCAATGCTGACTACAGCTTATACAAACATTTTTTTGTCACAGAAGAACCGACCGAGCGAAATGGCTTACTTTGACAATATGATTGAGAACATTCATACCGGTCGTATCCATGAGATAATGGCGGTAAAAGAGACCGGCAAACCGGTTATCGGCACCTTCTGCGTCTACGTTCCTGAAGAGTTGATTGTGGCGGCAGGCGGTATCTGCGTCGGACTCTGCGGAGGGGCTCAGGGCTCTATTGCAGATGCAGAGAAAATTCTTCCGCGCAATATCTGCCCCATGGTTAAATCGGCATTCGGTTTCAAAATCGGCAAAATATGCCCATACTTTCAGGCTGTAGACCTTGTGTACGGTGAAACAACCTGTGATGCAAAGAAGAAAACCTGGGAGCTGCTTGACCGCTACGTTCCTACTCATGTAATGGAAATACCGCAGATGAAGCGTGAACGGGATAAAAAGCTTTGGGTTGAAGAGGTTAAGGATTTCAAGGCTGCAGTCGATAAAATCAGCGGAACTGAAACTGAATTTGACGATATCGCGGGTGCGATAAAAACCATTAACGCCAAACGCGCCGCTCTGCAGCGGCTCAACAATCTGCGCCACTTCAACCCTTCCCCCATAAGCGGCAGAGATATGCTGCTGATTGAACAGATTGCATTCTATGATGAGCCTGTCCGGTTTACTGAAAAAGTTCACGCACTCTGTAATGAGCTGGATAAACGGATTAAGGATGGTGTTGCAGTTGCACCGGCATCAACTCCGCGTATTCTGGTTTCAGGTACTCCGATGGCTCTACCCAACTGGAAACTGCACAACATAATTGAAAGCTCAGGTGCAATAGTCGTAAACGAGGAGAGCTGCATCGGAACGAGATATTACAAAGACCTTATTGATGAGGGGTCAACATCTGTCGATCAGCAACTGGAGCGGTTGACCGAGCGATATATGAAAATAGACTGCTCCTGCTTTACCCCTAACGACGAGCGTATTGATCAGGTTATCAAGGAGTATGAAGAGTCCGGCGCACAGGGGATTATCGACTACTGCCTGCAGTTCTGCCACACATACAACATTGAAGCTGTCAAACTGCGCGAAGCCTGCGAACAGCGCGGCATACCGTTTATGGCAATTGAGAGTGACTATTCACCCGATGATGTTGGTCAGCTGCAGACAAGAGTTGAAGCGTTCATAGAGCAGATACAGGGATAGTTGTGAAAGTCGGCATAGACCTCGGTTCAAGAACAGTAAAGGCGGTACTCTGGCATAATGATGAAATCATCAGTCACCAGATAACTGAAAGCAGTTTCGACCCGCACCGTCAGGCTCTTGCCTTCCTTGACCAGTACCCGTCAGCAGCGGTGGTTGCCACCGGTTATGGTCGCCACCTGCTGCAGCAGCACAGACCGCTGAATGTTATTACCGAGATAAAGGCTCATGCAATCGGTGCAAGACACCTCTTTGCAGAGTGCCGTACCATACTCGATGTGGGGGGACAGGACAGCAAGGTTATACTTCTGGACGAATCCGGTCGCGTCAGCAGCTTCCAGATGAACGATAAATGCGCTGCCGGAACAGGGCGTTTTCTTGAGATGATGTCGGTATCATTAGGCTACGAGCTTGAGGAGTTCGGACGTGCGGCGGCAGAAACTGATGAGGGTACGGCAATAAACAGTATGTGCGCTGTTTTTGCAGAATCAGAAGTCGTGTCGTTAAAGAATCGCGGAGTCCCCCCATCAGTAATTGCCCGCTCCGTACACCTTGCTGTCGCCGGCAGACTTGCAGCAATGGTTTCAAAAAGCGGTTACGGAGATCATCTGTTTTTCTGCGGCGGAGTAGCAAATAATCAGACACTGGTAAAACTGTTGGAAATACAGCTTGGTGTGCCGGTACGCGTCCCTCCTAACCCCTCCATAACCGGAGCTTTGGGAGCAGCCCTTCACCCGATTAGGCTTTAGTTGCAGTAGCAGGAGCGATCTCCCGATCGCTATTTTCCCACGCTGGAGAGAGTTGCAGCATTTAGCTGTTTAATAGACAACAGTAAGAAAAGGGGGGAGATCAATGCTCCCCCTTCACCGATATGCCGAGTTTTTTCATCATACTCTGGAAATTCGGTCTCAAAATCCCGGTCTCTTCGGCGGCTTTTGTTACATTCCAACCGTTTCTTTCAAGAGCATTCCTAACAAACAACCCCTCCAGCGACTCCATTGCGTGGTCACGGATATTGCGTTTCATCTCTTTCAACTCTTCCACATTCATCGGAATACGTTCAATCATACTCACTTGAGATGACTCTGAACTTTCCCACAGCTCCAGATCCTCATTACGGATGACATCACCCTCTGCCAGCACTACCGCACGCTCTATCATATTTTCCAGCTCTCTTACATTTCCGGGATAAGCGTAATTTTCAAGGAATATCATAACATCAGGCTCTATAGCCTTGATCTCCTTCCCTATCTCCAGGGTATACTTTTTCAGGAAATGACTGATAAGAACCGGAATATCCTGCCTCCGTTCTCGAAGCGGCGGTAGTTCTATAGGTATTATATTAAGTCTAAAAAAGAGATCTTCCCTGAATGTTCCCTCTTTTGACATTAGTTTCAGGTTTTTATTGGTTGCAGCGACAAGATGAATATCTATAGGTATAAGTTGAGTGCCACCTATCGGGGTTATTTTTCTCTCCTGAAGTGCGCGCAGCAATTTCGCCTGAGTGGATAGACTTATATTTGAGACTTCATCCAGAAAAAGAGTCCCCCCGTCAGCTATCTTGAAAAGACCGGTCTTTGATTGAACCGCACCTGTGAAAGAGCCTTTAACGTGACCGAAAAGTTCACTTTCGAGTAATGTTTCAGCCAGAGAAGAGCAATCGACCGCCACGAAAGGGCTGTTTTTCCTGAGGCTGTTGTCGTGTATTGCACGGGCTGCAAGCTCCTTCCCTGTACCGCTCTCACCGGTGATAAGTACTGTGCTGTTGGTTCCTGCTACATGCCTTATCCGGTGATAAACCTTCTGCATCTCACGGCTTTCACCAATAAACTGATGAAAACCTTGAGAGAGTGCAACATCCTCTCTGAAACTTATTTCATCAAGTGATATCGTGCGCTGAGCAAGAGCATTTTTAACCTTTTCGAGGAGGAGATTCGGCACAAAGGGTTTTGTAATATAATCGGAAGCTCCGTTTTTCATCGCTTCAACGGCCGTATCGACCGAAGCGTAGCCGGTGATTAAAATAACCGGAATATCAGGCTGAAGGGTTCTCACACTTTTCAGAACTTCCATGCCGCTCATCCCCGGCATTTTAAGATCTGTTATTATAATGTCAAAATCGCTCTGCTGAAGCATCTCAACGGCGTGGTAACCGCTGGCGCAGCTCTCCACAACAAAAGATTCTTCTTCTAAAATCCTTTTCAGCCCCTCCCTGATAACCAATTCATCATCAATTATCAGAGCTCTTGTTTTTCCCATAAAGATATCCTTTTTAACCCTTACCTCCTCTAAAGCTATCAGCTTTTACCCCCATGTCAAATTGACCAGAGCAAAATTATTACCTTCAGAACGGCGTGGTGCTGTTAATCAGCGGAAAACATTTTTTTGATAAAGTTGTATATTCATAAATATGTGCTACATAGATACTGGATCTGAACAGTTTAGAAACAAGGGGTAAAATAATGGAATAAGGAGCTATGACCATGAATCTATGTATACGAATTACATGGTTTTTTCTGACTGTTTTCATATTTGCAACCGATGCTGTTACAGCGGCAACAGCTCAGAATATTAAATGCATGGGGTGTCACGGTCAGACAGAGTTCCTTAAAGCATCTACTTCAAGAGCATATATCGATCCCGTCAAATTTGACTCCACCACTCATTCGATCATTGGCTGCGTATCATGTCATGACAAAGTTTCACCAGCTCATCCGATTGACGGTTACATCCCCCCTAAAGCAACCTGCAGAGAGTGTCACACCCCTGTTTTCGATGAATATGCAAAGAATCTTCACGCTTCTAAAGCCGAGTGCAATGACTGCCATGACCCACACGAAGTAAAACTACCTGAATTTATGTCCGGCTACGACATCAACAGCAAATGCGCCAAATGCCATGACAGCAGGAAGACTGTCCAGAAACATTCCAACTGGCTGCCGCAGGCGGAGCTTCACATCGATTCTCTGTTATGCATCACATGCCATACCGGATCTAAGAATTATGTAATCATAATGACTATTGAGACACGACAACAAGAGAAGGGAAATAATTTCAAAACCGCCACATATCAGGAACTTTCAGAACTGGCGGCTTCCGGGGAGGTGAGCACCCTTATAGACACAAATGCCGACAATCTTGTTTCACTGACAGAACTTAGAGAGTTTAACCGGAATCTTCGCGGAAGAAATATGCGGCTATGGGGGATGATGACACCTGAAGTGGTAACACACAGTTACAGTATTCTTGAGAATCGCTGGGACTGCTCGTTCTGTCACGCCTCCGGACCTAAAGCGATGCAGAAGAGCTTTGTGGCATTTCCAGACGGCAAAGGTGGATATTCACGGGTTGCGGTGGAAAAGGGGGCAATCCTCGATATTCTTTATGGAACACCCGATTTTTATATGCTTGGAACTACCAGAAGCACCCCGCTCAATATTATCGGCGGTTTAATTGTAGCGGCAGGACTATCTGTAGCGCTGGGGCATGGTTTCTTCCGGTTTATTACGAGAAGAAACCGCGAGGAGAGCGATCATGAAGCGTAAAGAGATGATTTATATGACACCTATGCCGGTAAGAATCTGGCACTGGCTGAATGCCTTTGGAATAGTGACGCTCTGCATTACAGGTCTGCAGATACGTTTTCCGGATTATATAAATGTATTCGGATCATATAAAGCTGCGATAAGACTGCACAATACCGCCGGAGTTGTAGTTTCAATATCCTACCTGCTATGGCTCACTTACTACATCATGGTGGCTAAAAACCTTATAAGAATATATGTACCGACTATGGAAGATTTAAAGAGCGGAGTCTTTCGTCAAATCTGCTTTTATGCCCTGACCTACTTTCAGGGGAAACCAAACCCTCACCACAGCACACCTGAAAGTAAATTCAACCCTATCCAGAAATTGGTTTATCTGATGATAATGATCATTCTGCTACCTTTGGTAATTTTCAGCGGGGTTCTCCTTATGTATGTTGCCCCGCTCCGCGAACTCCTTCTGCTGCTTGGAGGGATAAAGATTCTGGTCGGAACTCACTTTCTGCTTGCCTGCTGTTTCACCTCATTCCTCTTTGTGCATATTTACCTGGCAACCCTCGGACATACACCACTGGCTCATTTCAAGCCTATGTGGAACGGATGGGAGGAAGAGGAAGCCAGCACAGCCGAACCTCACGAAAAGAGTCCATAAAGCATTTAATAACAGGGGGTTGCAATGATTTTATACAAAACAGTATTCATTACCGTAACACTCTTAATATCAATCAACCATGCAGCAGCCATAACCATTCGGGACGTTGCATTTAACACCAAAAGCGTTGGAACAGTTATATTCAGCCATACCGGTCATATAAATAAAAAAGGGTTAAGCGGAAATTGCAGAGGGTGCCATGATGATATTTTTGATCTGAAAAACAAAAAACATTATTCAATGGCAGATATGATGAAGGGTAAATCTTGTGGAAAGTGCCATGACGGGAAGAAAATTTTTGGAATAGACAAATGTGTTAAATGTCACCCAGTCAAAGATATAACATTTAGCGTAAAGGAGACCGGCACGACCGTTTTCAGCCATAAAATTCACCTTGCGACCGCTGACTGCAGCAGATGTCACCCCTCTTTGTACTCAGCTGACGGTCAAATTGTATATGTCGGCATGGCAGCAATGGAGAAGGGGAAATCGTGCGGTTTCTGCCATAACTCCAGAGATGCCTTTTCTGTTAAAGAGTGCGCAAAATGTCACCCGACAGAGGAGCTTATCTTCAAAGATAAAAATCTTGGTGATGTTCTTTTCAGCCATAAATTTCACACATCATTATATAACTGCGGTGATTGCCACACTTCAATTTTCAATGCGGGCAGAAACAGAATCAAGGTCTCCATGCAGGAGATGGCGAATGGTAAATCGTGCGGAGCCTGTCATAACGGAAAGAGCGCTTTCACAGTAAACGAGAGTTGTAAATCGTGCCATAAGATGTAGTCAGAAACAGCTTGCGACAGTGGAGGGTTCTTATGTTTACTACACTTGCAGGGAAAGCACTTGTTCCGGTTGGTCTTGCAGTCACAGGGTTTATGGTGGTCTGCTGCCTGATTCTCTACTCTGTTATACGGGAAGATCTGCATCACGCGGAGATAATCCATGCAACAAATCTGGCCGATACCGTCTTAAAATCAGCCCGATATGCAATGCACAAATCCGACCGTGAAACTTTATCAACAATAATCAGAAATGTTGGAGAGCAGCGCGGCGTGGACCATGTAAGGATATTCAACAAAAAAGGTATTGTGGTTTTTTCTGCCAACCCTGAAGAGATAAACCGTCAGGTTGACAAGAAAGCCGAGGGGTGTGTCGTCTGCCATAAAGGAACTGTTCCGGTTACGACCCTCGGCACCATGCAGCAGTCCCGTACATTCAGGAATCAGCAAGGTATGGATGTAATGGCTATCACCGCGCCAATCTACAATGAACCTGACTGTTCATCAGCTGCCTGCCATGTACATATTGCCAGCCAGAGGGTGCTTGGGACGCTTGATATAGGACTCTCAAGAACAGAGTTGGAGAAATCCCTCTCAATGCTCCGCATTCAGATGATAATATTCACCATTTTGTCCCTTATACTGACGATTGGAGGCGTTACCGCTATACTCTGGAGGAGCATTCTCCTCCCTGTCCAGAAATTGCGTATCTATGCCGAATCGGCAGAAGATGATGATTTTATTCGTGAACCTCCGCCGCATCTATCCCATGACCTTGACATAATTGCCTCAAATCTCTACAAAGTAAAAAAGTCCGATGCAGACAGAAAATGAACAGAAACAGAGGAAAGCTGCAGGTCATAGAGGATGACATGACTGACGTACCTGAAAATCATAAAACAACCGACAATTATGCCGGTAGCGATGGCATTAAAACTCTTATTAAGGAGCTGGAGGGGGAGATAAACCGTCTGCATCGCTTTTCTGTGCGTGGTATCCAGGCAGTTGCGCTTTTTCTGATTGTAAGCACTCTGGCATGGCTTGACTTCTCATTTCTCCCCGCAACTGAATCCGTAACATCGTATCTGGGTGATCCGCCATCAGCACGGATTATAAGCGTAGTACTGCTGTTTTACACTTTCTCCGCCATTATTCTAAGCCTATCCCGCATGGCGACAGGAATCGAACATAAAAGCAGCTTCAGTCATGTAGCATACCTGACAGCCTTTTTTCTTTTTTACCATTTCGGCAGATCACTTCAGGAGAACTACTGGGCAGTATTCGGGGCAGGAATTACAATTCTGGTTATTGAAAGTTACCGGATCTGGACTTACTGCGCGGAGGGGATATCCAGAAAAAAAGAGGATCTTGAATATGCAAAAAGAACAGGAAGAGCTCCCATTGCAGAGTGAGGAGGGTGTCTGACCAGGCTTCAACTCCTTTCAGCAGAGTTCATCAACTCAGCTATAACAGCCCATCGTGCAAGATTAGCCGCATTCGGGACATCCAGCTTCCTCATAAGATTAGCCCTGTGAACCTCTACCGTGTTATTCCTTATATCAAGTCGTCTGCCGATCTCCTTGGAAGTTGCCCCCTGCCCTACAAGCATTAGAACTTCACGCTCTCTTTCGGTAATATTCTGAGAGAGAAAGGCAAACTCTTCATCAAAAATATGAGTGCCAACCCGGTTTGAGAGCAGACTGAAACGATGCAGACGCCCCATTACCGCCGATACAAGCTCTTCAGAAGAGAACGGTTTGGTAAGATAATCGTCCGCCCCCCTCCCCATACCGCCTCTAACATCACCCCGCTCTGCCATGGCTGTTACAAAAACAAAAGGGATGTCAGAGAACCTCTTCTCACTCTTTAAAGACTCAAGCACACTGTTACCATCCATTACAGGCATCATAATATCACATAGGATAAGATCCGGTCTGCTTTCACGGCAGAGATTAAGACCGGCAGTGCCATTCTCAGCAGTTTGAACTGTAAACCCTTCAGCCTGAAGAATAAGTTTCATAGACCTGCTGTATGAAGCATCATCTTCAATAATGAGAATATAACTCATAGCTGCACCTCTAAAGAATTATCCAGCGGAATCTCAACCCAGAATATCGACCCTTCACCCAGCTTGCTTGATAATGTTATACTACCTTTCAATATCCGCACGGCATCATTTACAATAGAGAGACCAAGCCCCACCCCCCTCCGCGCATCAACATTTCTACTCCTGTAAAACGCCTCGAATATTTTAGACTGATCCTCTTCCGGTATGCCGATGCCGGTATCTGAAACCTCAATCATAAGGAGATTACCCTCACTACAGACAGAAAGAGATACTTTTCCACCGGGGAGTGTGAATCTGAAAGCGTTCGTAAGCAGGTTTTCCAGCAAGCGGCGGAGCAGAGTCTCATCCATACTGTAAACTCCGCATTCGGGGTGGATGGATACGCTGAAATCATGCCCTTTACTCCATACCTTTGCGACATCTGAAGCAATTCCAGCGAAGAAGGTATTAATGTCAACCGGCACTGGATTTAAAACATAATCCCCCCTCTCCTGCTGATTATAAGCAGACACGGAATCGACAAGCGACGAAATCTGCCCTGCAGCGGCACGAATCTGATCATACTGTTCAAGCTGATCTTCCAAAGGGAGATGATTCCGGTATTTTCCGAGAATATCGGCGCTTACGGTCAGCAGACCGAGAGGTGTTCTGAATTCATGTGCGACAATAGCAAGAAAACGGCTTTTTGCCTTGTTTGCGACTTCAGACAGCTCCTTGGCTTCACGCAGCTGTTGCGTTCGCTCCTCAACGCGCTGTTCAAGCACAAGATTTATATGGCGCTTTTCCGTGAAAACAGCTTCAAGAGCATCAGTCATATCTTTAAAATTGTTGATAAGGCGGTTCGACTCAACAATAGCGCTCGACGGCCAGAGAATATGCGTATCATCTGCAAGGATTTTAAACGGCAGATCCTGGGTAATCTGACAGATTTTATCTATTGTAAGGATAATCCTGCTGGTCAACAGTTCGGCGAGAATGAGTGCGCCGAGAAGAATAATAAAGAGGAGAGTCAATTTTTCTGTATAGGCGTTATAAAGTTTTTTCTGATACGGTGCTACAGGCTGCTCAAGGATCAGTTTCCACTCTGCCGAATCACCTATTGTGGTTTCCGCTATGTAGAAAGATTTTTTCCACCTCTCCATAATCGAAACATTTCCAGACATAATCGGGATCCACTGGCTTATTCCGTCTTCAAGAGCAGTGACACTCCCCCTTTCACGGGTAAACTTTGTCATAACCTTATGATCTGCACGGTTAGACATTATGATGCTGCCGGTTTTATCAATCATCGTATAAAAAGAAGAGTGCTTGCCAACACTGCTGTCAAGATAATCCTTAATCTGCCCGAGTTTCAAAACACCCGATATGTACCCCCCGAACGTTCCGTTCACAACAACCGGTGCAATCATCCTTACACGAGGACCCGGAACGCCATACCTGCTCATTGCCACTTCCGAAAGCATCGGTTTCAGATCTCTTTTAAGCGTCGATATATATGGTCTGTCTGCGTAACTCTTACCAATAGTACTCTCTCCAAACTGGTCAACAGTCGGTGAATATGCCGTGGTAACCGCATCTTTATTCAAAAGCGCTAAAATTTCAAAATTCCGGTCAGTCTGACGAAGCTGGTCGAGTCTTGGCTGCATCTGAGCAGGTGTAAGGTTCAAAGCTGTTCGAGAGAGATAATCGATAGATTTTTTTCTATCCTGCTGCCAGACATCAAGATACTGTTTTGACTGAAGAGTGTCGCTAACAAGCGTACTCCTGATTGTATGATCTGTATCTGCAAAATCGCCTCTGCTGCCGTAAGCCAATATTACCAGAACCGGACAGAGTACAAAGAAAGCGAGAATGTTATAAATATTCTCGCGATAAGACATGATGGGTGGAAGAGAGAAGAATGCGTATCCGGTAAAAATCAGGCGGGCAATAAGTGTGTTTGTAATACCGTTTACCGCCTGTTTTGTCATAACAATGGAAGTGCTGCTAAGAGGAGAACCCATAACTACATGATAAAACAGATAAACAAGCGGAATACCAATGAAGAGCCAATATAGCGTATCAGCCAGCACCATTCCGAATTTACGCCGTTCAACCAGCCAGCCGACAACGGCAACCTCGGCTGTCATGATTATTATTGCGTAAGGGTGATGCCAGAGAATGTAAGTGTATGCAGCTATTAATGCAGCGACCGGCAGAGCCCGACTGACACCGAACAGCTGAAACGCCAGCATAGAAAATATGCTTCCAAAAATAAAATCTATGTTGAGGAATATCGGAAAGTTAAAATAGTTACCAGCCAGACCGGCAGCAATAAGGGTCAGAACAACCGGAATATTGTACTTAGCTGGCATTACTGAACTCTGCAACGTAACCTGCCCTCTCACTTTTATATCAGTCGGCATCTGATATCAGCAAATAACCTTCTAATCATAGATACAGCTTTATTGCGACAAAATGAGTTTAATCTTTATCTGTAACCTCTTTTACCGTCTCTCTCAAAACAGAGAGACGGTACGGCTTCTGAATGAAGCCGGACAACCCTTTGCCAAGGAATCTCTGTGTAACTTCCTGACGGTTATAACCGCTGCTCATAATTACCTTCAGTTCCGGCTTCATCTTACGCAGCTCCCGAAAGCACTCTTCACCATCCAGGTGCGGCATTGTAAGATCAAGTATAATCAGCTCAATATCATCTCGAGATTTAAAAATATTCAGAGCATCCTGGCCATCTTCTGCTGTTATAACTGTGAAACCAAGCTCACGCAGCATTTCGCTCCCTATCGCACGAACGGTTTCTTCGTCGTCAACAAGCAGCACAACCCCGGTTCCTTTCCATTCATCAACATGAATCGCCCCGTTAAATATCTCAGCTGGTTTGTTAGATGCGGGGAGGAGTATTTTGAAATTACTCCCCTTGCCAGGCTCACTGTATACTTTGATAGCCCCCTTGTGTCCACGCACTATCCCCAAAACGGCAGCCATTCCAAGCCCCCTGCCGGTAAACTTGGTTGTATAGAAAGGGTCAAAAAGCTTAGTCATGGTATCACCGTCCATGCCACAGCCGGTATCAGATATTTCAAGATATACGTATAACCCCTCTCCAAGATTTTCATCCAGCCATACGCTCTTCAGATAATTCTTGTCACACTCCATGCAACCGGTGCTGATGGCAATTACACCGCTCGTATCAGAAATGGCTTCTGATGAATTTATAACCAGATTCATTATTATCTGGCGTATCTGGGTGGCATCCGCTTCAACCGCCGGAAGGGGTGATGTAAGATTTAGCCTGAGTACCGCTTTTTTGGAAATTGATACCTCGAGCATATGGATCATCTCTTCGACCAGACGGCTCAGATTAATCTGTTCGAGAACAAATTTCCCTTTACCTGAATAAGCCAGCATCTGTTTTGCAAGATCAGCCGCTCTTGCGGCCGATTTCTCGATACGCATCAGATTGTCAACAGCTGGAGATTCGCGATTTATACGCATAAGAGCCAAATCAGCATTTCCCATAATTGCCATAAGGATGTTATTGAAGTCGTGAGCTATGCCGCCTGCAAGCACGCCAAGGCTCTCCAGTTTTTGAGACTGCAGCATCTGAAGTTCAAGATTATGACGCTCTTGTTCAACCTGCTTCCTATCGGTAACATCGATTGTATAACCTGCCAGATAGGTGTTTTCACCCTGAAACACAGGAAACTTTATCGTCAGATATTTGCGGTCGTTATACTCTTCATCAATTTCGAGTACTTTTGCATTTTTAACCACCATCCAGTCATCGGCAATAATCTTTGCTGCCATTTCAGGGGGGAAGAGTTCCGGCATTGTTTTGCCAACCATTTCCACACCGCTGATTCCTAACATATCCACAAAATTATCACTCACCTGAAGTACATAATTCTCTGTAGCAGTCACTTTTTTAATGTATGTGTAGAAAGGGGAGTGTTTCATGAAAAGTGAAAAAATCTCCTCTCTATTCCGCAATGTCTCTTCAGTATCCCGGCGCAGTCGATCCTTTTCTGCAAGTCTTGAACTGAGAAGATTGAAACTTTCCAGAAGCGTCCTAATCTCAGGGCTCCCTTCAACCGGAACAGTTTTGAAATCAGCCTGTTCATCCGCCATTCCATTCAGAATAGCGGCAGTTCTGCTTAAGGGGGCTAACTGATTTCGGAGAAAAAGCCCTACAAGCAGTGCAATTGCCACCAGAATAATCATAGCATCCGTGTAGATATCTATCTGCAGCTCCTTTACCGGAGCAAAAGCAATTTTAGTAGGTAAAAATTCAACAACAAGCCAGCCTGTAGTCGGAATATTACTCGCTGAAGCAAGCGCCTCGATATTTCTCGAGTTAAGCATAATGCCAGACCCGTTATACCCCTGCAGAAATCTGTCAAGAAGCTTATTGACACCGGGAGCGGCTATCAGGCTTAAAACCCTGTCAGGATCTGTTGAGGATACAAATATCCGGTCTTTTGGAGAAAGGATATGAATTTCTCCATACTGTTCCGATTTTGAACTCTGAACTTCATTAAAAAGATCGCTACCGTGAATCAGATTTGCCCCGACGAGTACAGCGGCAATTCTGCCGTCTTTACCCATAACAGGCATCGCAATCAGAAGAACCGGCTTATTTATGAATCGCCCCATCACAGGTTTGCCGACCACCGGTTTACCTGTCGCCATTACATCCAGAAAATATTCCCGTTTGCTGTAATCCCCCTTTGCTCTATCTTTAATAACCGGATAATCGGAAATCCCGCGCCCGTCAGAACCGATCATATAGAGTCCGAGGGAGAAGAGTTGCCCCAGCGGCATTTTTGATTTCAGGTAGCTCTGCATTTTTTCACTGCTGCCGAGCATCTCAGGCGTGACTGCATCCGCAACAACTTTTAAAGAGTTCAACCTGATTTTAAGGGATTGATCGAGATTGTTTGCAATATACTGGGTTCGTGAGTACTGCTGTTCCGATAGAAGTTTTTGTAAATCCGACCGCAGATTCTTAGCCTGATGCCACGCCAACACCCATACAGCAACCACAAATATTGCCATCATAAACAGAGCAACCCGTGTTTTAAGCTCCATATTTTTCATTCAGGTTCTCCTTGTTTAAAAGTCCATACAGTGTGCAGTTGTTGGTTTAATCACCGGAGTAATAGTAATAATCTGAATTGAATTCCAACTAATTAAGCTACAGCAGAAAATGCTGACAGGTATTTTTACTTCATATTTCTTATCTTTTCCATCTGCTCCTCGGCACAATCAGGACAAGCTCCATGACTGAATAGCGCTCCTGAATGTTCTGAAATATACTGCTCAATATTTTGCCAACTCTCCTGATCATTTCTGATTTTCTTGCAGTATGCACAGATGGGGATGATCCCCTCCAGCTGTTTCACCCTTGCCAAGGAAGCTTCAAGCTCCGAGTTCTGCCGCATGAGCTGATCACGCTGTTCCATGATTAAATCGTGACGTTTTTTAAGCTCTACATGGTTGCGTACTCTTAACTTCAACAGATCAAAATTAACAGGTTTTGTCATATAGTCAATTCCGCCAATATCAAGGCCGGTAAACTCTCCGGCAATCGTATCGAGCGCTGTCATAAATATAACAGGAATATGGGCAAATGAAACCTCGTCCTTAATAATTTTACAGACATCAAAACCGCTCAGTTCCGGCATCATCACGTCAAGAAGAATAAGATCCGGCATCTTCTCCTTAACCAGGCTAATAGCGTCAAAACCGTTCAGAGCTGAATAAATTTCGTAATCGGTGCGAAGAGCGCTCTCAAGAATCTGAATATTTATCGCCTCATCATCAACTATCAGTACACTAGGTCTGTCGCTCATTTACCCCCCTTTGGTTCAGTTTCATATCCTGCACCCCTGTCGGAAAGGATGCGCTTCAGCTCTCCAACCAGCTCATCAATAACCAACGGTTTTGAAACATAACCGTCAAAACCATCTTCCAGAAAACGCTCCTTCTCCCCACGCATAGAGTATGCTGTAAGGGCTATTACAGGTTGCCTCAGTCCGGTCTCAAGCTCTTTTCTCCTTATTTCGCGAAGAGCCTCCTCGCCGTTCATAACCGGCATCTGAATATCCATGAGGACGACATCAAAAGCTTCCCGTTCCAGATACTCAAGACACTCAACTCCATTTTTAGACATTACGGTCTCATGCCCGAGTTTCTTCAGCAACGAAGTCGCAAAATTCATATTGAGCGGATTGTCCTCTACAACAAGTATTCGGAGTGGACTGGTAATTCCTGAAGAGAGGGGAGGTTCTGTAGTCTGTACTAAGTTATTTGATTCATTCAATATTCCAAACGGTAGAAGAACTCTGAAACAGCTACCGACCCCCTGGATACTTTCTACGGAAATACTCCCGTCCAGAAGCTCGGCTAAACGCTGACTTATTGCAAGTCCAAGTCCTGTTCCGCCGAACTGCCTCGTTATTGTGCCATCCTCCTGGACAAAAGGGAGGAATATCCTCTCCAGAGCATCAGCTGAAATGCCGATTCCGCTATCCCTCACAGAGAGTTCAATAAGAACAGAACGTTCGTGCAGCTCAAGCAGCTGCGCGCTTACCGTTATAACACCTTTAGATGTGAACTTGATCGCGTTGGAGATCAGATTGAGCAGAATCTGACCAAATCTCAGTTTATCTCCAACCAGAACAGCTGGAATATCCTGCGAGATATTTAAATCGAGAATTATCTGTTTTTTGTCCAATGCCGATTTCTGAGCGAGCGCTATATCGTTTATGCAGTGCCTGATGCTGAATTCCAACGATTCCAGAACCACTTTTCCCGCTTCAATTTTTGAGATATCAAGAATATCGTTTATCAGCGACATAAGGTTATCGCCGGAAACCTTTAGAGCATTAACGTACTCACGCTGCTCTCCGGTCAGTTCACCCATTAAAAGAAGTTGTGTCATACCGAGAACGCCATTCATCGGAGTCCGGATTTCATGGCTCATATTCGCAAGAAACTGGCTCTTTGTCCGGTTAGCGGATTCGGCCTGCTCTTTGGCTACCTTCAACTCCTCTTCCTGAAGTTTACGCTCCGTAATATCATGGATTATTGAGAATATAAGGGTTGACGAGTTAAGCCTGATCGGAGCGGCGTGTACTTCTACTATCCGTGTATCACCATTTGAAATCCTATGTGAAAAAATGAAATGTTTTTTCACCCCTTCCAGAATAAGCGAGCGCTCAGCAGCGATAGCCTCCGGCGAAAGAGTATTTATGTCGGCTATATTCATATTTGTGATTTTTTCAATTGAATAGCCGTAGAATTGACAGGCGGATTCATTAGCCCCTATTATATCTCCCGACTCAGGCTCCATAAGCAGCATCATGGCGCTATGATTATGAAACATATTTTTGAACCGCTCTTCGCTCTCCCTTAACTCCGCCTCTATTTTTCTACGTTTGGTGATATCCTCGGACAACCAGATAGAGCCTCTGCTCATATCTGCAGGATCTATCGCTTTGCCAATAAACCTGACAAAGATATGAACACCATCCTTACGAACCATCTCCTGAACAGTTTCATAAGCAAGTCCCTGTTTAAGAACAGGGAGAGATTCACCCCCCACCCTTTCAAAATCCTCATCATTCGGATAGAGCATTCTTGTAGAGTTGAACTCCTGTTCACTCTTTGAATACAGGAATATATCTTCAAGCCTGCTGTTTATCCAGACCTGTCTCCTGTCAACAGGGCAATTGCTTATATGTCCGGTTTTACTCACAACCTATTTGTTGCCAGGATATTTAATGCCAGTTTTTGATGGCAGTCCCTATTCTCTTTGCGTAGTACCGTATATTTGCCGTTTCCAGAGGC
>JAQUHA010000029.1:29016-44638 GCA_028683855.1 Desulfuromonadaceae bacterium | reverse complement strand
CTTTTCAGGGTCAAAGCCCCACACAATCATCCAGCCTATAGCCTATCTACTCCAGGCAGTTACAAGTATAAATCACTGCATGGAGCGGTCAACGAGCTTTTTGTTTCTTTCATATCATCTCCTTTTTAAGGTCAGCAATTGAACGGCGGAAATGGTACATTGCGAAACCGACATTACAATCGCGTTCCAAATTCATAACAAGTGAATAATCCTTATCTATGCAGCCGATGATGAGGTATCCTGCATCCGACGTAACGAGAACATCAACAACCTCACCTATCTGAGCTGCACTCTGCATCTCCTTCAGATGTGCGAGAATAATACCTTTATGGGCTGCAATAAAGCGGAGCTCGTATGGGTCACAATGACAATGTTCCATAACAGCCTCGCCCTCCCAATCAACAAGAATGGCACCTATAGCCTTCGGAACAGAATCCACCAGATCCTGTAAAATCAACTCAAACGACATGACAATCTCCTGATTTAATCTTTTTCCCTCATCACCTGATAGCCGCGCTACCGGTGATATCTCTATTCAGCTCAACTAACAAGTGTTTTATAACCTGATTTTGAAAGGTCACGATAATATCTGCTTCTACAAAAAAAATCCATACTGCAAAACCTCTTTTATAAAGAGGTTAAAATATCATGCGAAGAAATGCTTAGAAGAGTACAAACCAGATTCAAGCGTGACTTTAATACTGAAATATGCTAATTGAACATCCTTCTTTTTCGGCAAATCACTATTAATCATCATTTATCTAACGGAGCAAACACATTAATGATAGACTCTGAAAATAAAAACCTACCCCCACAAAACAGAAATGCCGATTTCGGCTCCGAAGAAGAGATAAATCTGCTGGATCTGCTTCTTGTCCTAGGTAAAAACTGGAAAACAATAATCGGAGTACCATTCATTGTAGCCGTTATTACCGCAATTATAAGCCTGACTATGCCCAACATTTACACCGCAAAGGCTATGATTCTCCCTGGCGATGATAACGGCGGCGGAATGATGAGCGCAATGATGGCACAGATGGGTGGATTAGCCGGGCTTGCCGGAGGATTTAGCCGTTACAGCAAAACGGATCTTTATATAACCATGCTACAGAGCGAAACCATTAAAGACCCCTTGATAGACCGGTTTAAACTTATGGAGTTGTATAACGCAAAATTTCGCACCAGCGCCTATAGAGGATTAGATGGCTGCACAGCTATAAGCTCCGGGAAAAAAGACGGAGTGTTAACAATTGCAGTTTCCGACAAAGATCCCAAGTTGGCAGCCTCAATTGCCAATGCATACGTAGACGAGTTAGGTAAACTTGCTATAAAGCTTAATATGGCTGGTGCAGGAAAAGATCTTGCCTATCTTGAAGAGAGCCTCGCCAAAGCAAAAGTTGACCTGACAACAGCTGAAGAGACCCTTAAAGCATTTCAAACCAGAAACAAGGTTGTAACTGTAACTGATCAGGCAAAGGCTACACTGGAAGGTGTTGCCCAGCTCCGAGCCCAGTTGATTGCACAGGAAGTTCAACTCGCGAGAATACGTCAGCAGTTTACTGACGAGAGCCAGGAGGTTAAATCTGCAAATGCGACGATTGCTAATCTGCGCGGGCAGATCGCACGAATGGAGGGGAGCAGTTCAGCCGGCTCCATGCCGGGTGTTGGCGCTATGCCGCAACTGGGGCAGGAGTATATGCGCCTGATGCGGGAGTTCAAAATACAGGAGACTTTAGTAGAACTCCTTACAAAACAGTACGAAATGACCAAACTGAATGAGAGTAATGACGTAGTACCTTTCCAGCTGCTCCAATCCGCAAAAGCTCCGGAATTAAAAAGCAGACCAAAACGGAGTCTGATAGTTATAATGTCGGCATTTGCAACCGGTTTCATTATGGTACTACTGGCTTTTGTCCGTGAATTCGGAGCTAAAATGAACGATGATGATCGTATGCGATGGGAGGAGCTGAAAAGAGTTCTGCCAATTCCAAAGCGATTCAAAACCGGCAGAATATAGCGGCAGCTTATTGGCTAATTATGCCGAATCACGTCAGCGACCAACAAAGCTTATTGGGTGTGCCTTGACAATTAAATATGGGAATTGTCTCTAATTTTATTCATTTAGCAGGATAAGGAGTCAAGACATTGTTGGACGGAAAATCTATATTGATAACTGGCGGTACCGGTTCATTTGGTAAAAAGTTTGTTGAAACCATCCTTATGCAATACCCGAAAGTCAAACGACTGGTTATCTATTCCCGTGATGAACTCAAGCAGTTTGAAATGGCTCAACATTTTTCCGATGAGAAATACAAACAAATCCGCTATTTCATTGGGGATGTGCGTGATCGGGATCGTTTGACTAAAGCAATGGAAGGGATTGATACTGTAATCCACGCAGCTGCCTTAAAACAGGTGCCCGCCTGTGAATACAACCCGTTTGAGGCAATAAAGACCAATATACATGGAGCGCAGAACGTCATCGAAGCGGCGATTGACTGCGGAGTCAACAAAGTCGTTGCCCTCAGTACAGACAAGGCTGCTGCTCCTATTAATCTCTATGGCGCAACAAAGCTCTGTTCGGACAAACTGTTTGTTGCGGCTAACAATTTTAGAGGAAAACACAACATAAAGTTTTCCGTAGTTCGCTATGGAAACGTAATGGGGAGTCGTGGCAGCGTTATCCCTTTCTTTATGCAAAAGAAGAATGAAGGGGTGTTACCGATTACCGACGAAAGGATGACACGTTTCAATATTACCCTTGAAGACGGGGTAAAGTTGGTTCTGTATGCGCTTGAAAATATGTGGGGCGGAGAAATATTTGTCCCTAAAATACCCAGCTACAAAATCACAGATGTTGCCGATGCAATTGCTCCCGCGACAGAAAGAAAAATTGTCGGCATCCGTCCCGGAGAAAAGCTCCACGAAGAGATGATAACCGTTACGGATGCTCTCTCCACAGCTGAATTCGAGAAGTACTTTGTAATACTCCCGTCAATTGAGTTGTGGGATGTCGCTAAATTTATCTCCGCATTTAATGGTAAACTTTGTTGTGACGGTTTCTGCTACAACAGCGGAACGAACAGCGAATGGCTATCGGTAAAACAGATACGTCAACTTATTAAAGCTCATGTTAACCCTGATTTCCTTGTTTAATTGGGGGCTGCCAGTTGAATAATCAATTCATCCCTTACGGACGCCAATCTATTTCTGAAGCTGATATACAAGCTGTCGTTGATGTTCTACGCTCGGACTGGCTTACACAGGGCCCGGCTGTAGAACACTTTGAGAAGTTGGTTGCGCAGTATTGCGGGGCGAAGTATGCCGTTGCCGTCAACAGTGCTACTTCGGCTCTTCATATAGCCTCCCTTGCCGCCGGACTAGGCACGGGCGATACACTCTGGACAGCCCCTAACACCTTTGTCGCATCTGCTAACTGCGGCTTGTACTGCGGCGCCGACGTTGATTTTGTGGATATTGACCCCCGCACCTATAACATAAGCATTGTCGGGCTTGAAGAGAAGCTTGTGCTGGCTCGACAAAGCAACAAACTGCCCAAGGTTGTTATCCCTGTACATTTCTCTGGACAATCATGCGATATGTCATCACTTTATAAATTGTCACAGGATTATGGTTTTAGTGTGATTGAAGACGCTTCTCATGCGATTGGAGGGAAGTACCTTGGGACACCAATCGGCGGCTGCCGATTTTCAGATATGACCGTTTTCAGTTTTCATCCGGTCAAGATCATCACCACTGGCGAGGGGGGGATGGTGATTACCAATCGCCAGGATCTCTACGAACGGCTGATTCGTCTGCGCAGCCACGGCATAACCAGGGAACCCTCTTTGATGGTTGGTGAATCCCACGGACCGTGGTACTATCAGCAGGTTGAACTGGGCTTCAACTATAGGATTACCGATCTGCAGGCTGCGCTCGGCGCCAGCCAGATGTCGCGGCTGAATGAGTTTGTAGCACGCCGACATGAACTGGCGCTACGTTACAACAGACTTCTCGGTGATTTGCCCTTAACACTGCCATGGCAGGATTCTGACGGATATTCGGCATTTCACCTTTATGTGATACGTGTGGATATACCCAGAAGAAAAAAGGTTTTTGAAGCACTCCGCGCAGCTAACATTGGTGTCAATATTCATTACATACCAGTGCACACTCAACCGTATTATCAACAAAAAGGTTTTACAGAAGGGATGTTTCCCGAGGCGGAGAGATATTATGCCGAAGCGATCAGCCTGCCTATCTTCTCTGCAATGACAGAGAGCCAACAAGACCGTGTCGTCAGTCTGCTTCGTGAGGCGTTATCGTGAATGCAGCCATAATTCCGGCCCGTGGTGGCAGCAAGCGCATCCCTCGAAAGAACATCAGAAAATTCTGCGGCAAACCTATGATTGTCTGGTCAATAGAAGCGGCTCTGCGAAGCAGGTGTTTCGACCGGATTGTCGTTTCAACCGATGATGCCGAGATTGCCGATGTCGCAGTACAACATGGCGCTGAAGTCCCCTTTATGCGTCCTGAAGCATTGTCCGATGATCACACCGGCACTACTGCGGTCATCCGTCATGCCACCAAATGGTTTATCGAACAGGGACAGCAACCGGAGCAGGTCTGCTGCATTTACGCAACCGCCCCTTTTATCTCCCCGGAAGACATTCAGCGCGGACTGAAAATTCTCACAGCAACCGGCAGCGACTACGCCTTTTCCGTCACCAGTTACCCCTTTCCGATTCAGCGGGCGATCCGGTTGACACCCCACGGACGGGTAGAAATGTTCAACCCTGAGGAGTTCAACAGTCGCTCACAAGATCTTGAAGAGGCCTACCATGACGCCGGGCAGTTCTACTGGGGGCGTACAAGCGCCTGGCTATCGGAGAAAAAAATCTTCTCCCCCGAATCCTCTCCGGTGCTGTTGCCACGTTATCGGGTACAGGATATTGACACAATGGAAGACTGGCAACTGGCGGAATTGATGTTCCGGGCTTGGCAGAAAGCTACATGAACATCCTCTTCCGCACCGACTCATCCCTGCAAATCGGCTCCGGCCACGTCATGCGTTGCCTCACGCTTGCTGATGAGTTGCGGCAACACGGGGGGGATATCATGTTTGTCTGTCGTCAGCATCCCGGCAATATGATTGGCCTGATTGAAGGTAAAGGTTATCAGGTAGTACGACTGGCACAAGCGGAAACTGAATACGCTGTAGAACCTGAAGATCTTGCTCATGCGGCATGGTTGGGGGTTGCATGGCAGCAGGACGCATCGGATACAATTACTGCTGTGGGAGATACGAAGCCAGAGTGGCTGATTGTCGATCACTACGCACTTGATCGCCGTTGGGAAGAGATGCTGCGCCCCAATGTTGGCAAAATCATGGTGATAGACGATCTGGCCGATCGACCGCATGACTGTGATCTGTTGTTGGATCAGAATCTGTATGAGGGGATGGA
The DNA here is from genome assembly GCA_028683855.1 of Desulfuromonadaceae bacterium. Taxonomy (GTDB): domain Bacteria; phylum Desulfobacterota; class Desulfuromonadia; order Geobacterales; family Pseudopelobacteraceae; genus JACRCG01. Next base: position 39,173 of record JAQUHA010000029.1, on the reverse strand, counting down.
AACACGCTACGATAATTTAGTCCCCAAGTCATGCCACAAGCTACTCGGTCCGAAGAATGCGCTGCTCCGACCGGAATTTGCCGCAGCACGAAAAAATCTGCGAAAACGAGATGGTCAGGTAAAGCGGGTGCTGGTTTTTTTGGGCGGCGTAGATCCGACCAACGAGACGGAAAAAGCCTTGCAAGCGCTCGCTGGCATCAATGATCGTCAGTTTGATGTTGATGTGGTGGTGGGTGGTGGGAATCTTCATAAAGAGCAAATCAATAAAATCTGCCTAGAAAATGATGGTTTTCATTACCACTGTCAGGTTGATAATATGGCAGAGTTGATGGCAGCGGCAGATCTGGCAATTGGAGCCGGCGGCGCTACAACATGGGAACGATGTTCATTAGGATTGCCCTCTATTAGTGTTGTGATAGCTGACAACCAATATGAAACGACTAAGGCTGTTGAAGCTGCAGGCGCAACTATACACCTGGGTTATTCCAATAAATTGAAGGTGGAAGATCTTGAGAAGGCAATAAAACATCTAATTAATGACTATGTACACCTAAACGATATGGGGGCAAAGTCACTGGCAATAAGAGGTTGTGACTTATCACTAAAAAATCAGAATTTAGTTGAAGCCATTATCGGAGATAACAGTGCTAAAACGTGATGACTGCAATTTACGCCATATTGAACGCGAAGATTTGGAAAAAATATTGCGGTGGCGGAATTCCGAGCGAATTCGAAAGAATATGTATACCGATCATGTTATATCTGCAGATGAACACATGGCATGGTTTGAGAGGTCAAAAGTTCAAAACAGCAATTTGCATCTTATTTTTGAAGTAAAAGAGAAGCCTGCCGGATTGCTTTACTTCACAGATATAGATATGAATAACAGTAAGTCATATTGGGGGTTTTATATTGGGGAGACAGACCTCCCACACGGTAGTGGCAAGGCTCTTGGTGTACTTGGACTTGCCTATGCATTTAAACAGCTAAACATAAGAAAACTTTGTGGGGAGGCATTTGCGTTCAATGATGCAAGTATACGTTTTCATAAAAAATTAGGATTTGCAGAAGAGGGGCGACTTATAAAACATATTCTAAGACGCGGAACTTATGAGGATGTAGTTTTATTTGCAACATTCCATGAAGACTGGATAAAAATACAGCAGAAACTCTACGAAGCTGCATTCGTCTCGGAAAAGACACAAATATGATCAATGTAATTGCCTCCAACCATACCTGGCACAAAGATTTTGTGAAAAGTCTTTCGGAGATAACTGCTGGAGAGTTCATCCTTATCACAAATAAGGATGAACTGACTTTTGAACTACTTAATAAACTTCAGCCAAGATATATTTTTTTCCCTCACTGGTCCTACATTATACCAAAAGAGATTTATGAAAACTTTGAATGCATAATATTTCATATGACAGATGTTCCATACGGGCGTGGTGGCACTCCATTGCAAAACCTGATAGCACGAGGTATTTATGAAACAAAAATAACAGCACTTCGATGTGAAGCTGAATTGGATGCCGGCCAGGTTTATATGAAATACCCTCTCTCACTGTATGGGACCGCAGAGGAAATCTACATAAGAGCAGGAAGAATAATTGAAACAATGATTGTAGAAATGGTCTCAAATAAACCTGCATCAACACCACAAGAGGGAGAGGTTGTTTGCTTTACACGACGTAAGCCACAGGAGAGTGACATATCAAAGCTTAAGGAGTTAGAACAGGCTTTTGACTACATTAGGATGCTCGATGCCGAAGGCTATCCTCACGCTTTTCTTGAAACAGATAATTTACGCTTTGAATTTCAGCGCCCCTCGCTCAAACAGGGAAAAATTATCGCAGATGTAGTTATCACTAAGAAGGGATAACATGAAAAAAGTTCTTGTTGTTGCAGCTCACCCTGATGATGAGGTGCTTGGGTGTGGAGGTACTATAGCCCGCCACACCAATACCGGCGACGAAGTCCATGTTATCATTCTCGCTGAAGGTATTACTAGCAGAGATAAAGTTCGTATGCGTGAGGATCGTAATGGAGAATTGTCCGAATTGGCTAAAGCTGCCCACACAGCAAATGAGATCCTTGGTGTTAAATCACTTACCATTCATAACCTTCCAGACAATCGCCTAGATTCAGTTGACTTGCTAGACTTGGTCAAACTGGTTGAAGGTTGCATTCAGACAATTAAACCAGACATTCTCTATACCCATCATGTAGGCGATGTAAACATAGACCACCGTCGTATTCATGAAGCTGTTGTTACTGCCACTCGGCCACAACCGGGACAGACAGTTAAAACCCTCCTGTTTTTTGAAGTCCAGTCCAGTACTGAGTGGCAACCACCAGGCTCAGCACAAGCATTTGTTCCAAACTGGTTTATAGACATATCGTTAACGCTGGAGTTGAAGATGAAGGCACTGACTGTTTATGAAACTGAAATGAGACTTTGGCCTCATTCACGTTCATGCAGGGCTGTAGAGCATTTAGCCAGGTGGAGAGGAGCAATTGTCGGGTGTCAGGCAGCTGAGGCTTTTATCTTAGGGAGACAGATTATAGCAGAGGCAACTGAATGAAGGAGATTATAATTGCCGGAAGAATGATAGGCACTGCCCACGCGCCCTTCATAATCGCCGAAATGTCGGGCAATCATAACCAATCACTGGAGCGGGCACTTGAAATTGTCAATGCAGCCGCAGCGGCTGGAGCACATGCGTTAAAACTGCAGACATATACTGCCGACACCATGACCATTGATATTAGAGAGCGGGAATTTTTTATTGAAGACCCAAAAAGCTTGTGGAAAGGTCGCTCTTTATATGATCTCTATCAAGAGGCTCACACACCGTGGGAATGGCATAAGCCGATTTTTGACCGCTGTCGCGAGTTGGGGCTCATTTACCTCAGCACTCCGTTTGACAGCACTTCAGTTGATTTTCTGGAATCACTTGATGTCCCCTGCTATAAGATAGCTTCGTTTGAAAATACCGATATCCCGCTGATCCGAAAAGTTGCATCAACCGGCAAGCCGATGATCATCTCCACCGGAATGGCTAATGTCGCCGAACTGGATGAAACCGTGAGAACTGCGCGTGAAGCCGGATGCAATGACATAATTCTGCTCAAGTGTACCAGCACCTATCCTTCCACCCCGGAAAACACAAATATCCGTACGATCCCCCATATGCAGGAGTTGTTCAACCTACAGATTGGGCTTTCCGACCACTCAATGGGCATCGGAGCCGCAGTAGCGGCAGTTGCGTTCGGTGCCACGGTGATCGAAAAACATTTCACACTCAATCGTGCTGATGGTGGGGTTGATTCGAGCTTTTCCCTTGAACCGGGAGAGATGCGTAATCTGGTTATAGAGACCGAGCGAGCCTGGCAGGCTTTAGGGCTGGTTAGTTATGGGCCGACAGAAAAAGAGAAGAAGTCACTGGTTTTTAGACGATCACTGTATGTGGTTGAGGATATGAAGGCGGGTGATGTTTTTACAGCGGAGAATGTACGGACGATCCGGCCGGGGCATGGTTTGCCGCCAAAGTATGCCGAGGTCGTTATAGGTAAAGCTGCTAAGAATACTATTAAGCGTGGTACCCCGATATCCTGGGAAATGTTGGAGTAATGAATAAACCGGTTTCCTATATTGCCAAAGGCATTGTTCCTATACTGCTTTCCAAAATAAATATGGACATTATGCACAAACAGTCCCCCGCAAAATGAGCTCATCAAGTTCATTAGTGAAAAATGCAGCTGTATATTCAGCTTCAAATATTCTTAATGCCGTTATTCCGTTCTTACTGTTACCTGTATTAACTCGTGTTCTTACACCAGGCGACTACGGCGTTATAGCTATGTTTACTTCACTTCTGGGAATTTTGGGCGCTTTTACAGGCTTTAGCGTTCAAGGTGCGGTAAATGTTCGTTACGTAGACCGGGACAAAATAGATTATCCACGCTATGTTGGTTCCTGCTTATTTATCCTGTTAATCAGCACAGTTACAACACTTGTTTTTGTACTGCTCTTTAAAAACAGTTTAAGCGACTTCACAGACATTCCGCCATTCTGGTTGGTGCTGGCTGTACTGGTTTCAGGATGTACGTTCCTTACACAGATTAGGCTTGGTATCTGGCTTATGTCAAAAAAACCTTTTGTTTATGGAACTTTTCAGGCATCTCAAAGTATTTTTAATATAGGGTTGTCTCTGCTTTTTGTATTGCTGCTCCACAAAGGATATCAGGGGCGTTTGTGGGGGCAAACATTGTCAGTTATGGCATTTGCGCTGGCAGCAATTGTATCGCTACGTATTGATGGCTGGCTTAATTTCAAGCCGTGTTGGAAATATATCCGGGAGGGATTAGCCTTTGGTGTGCCTTTGGTACCTCATGTAATTGGAGCATTCCTTGTCAGCCTTGCGGACAGATTCATCATCAACAAATTGCTCGGCCTGGAAGCAGCCGGTATATACATGGTTGCAGCGCAGATAGGGTTGGGCATGACTCTTTTTTCTGATGCCTTTAACAAGGCATTTGTGCCGTGGATTTATGAAAGCTTAGTAAATCCAAGTAAAGAGACGAAATTAAAAATAGTCCGACTTACCTGGATATATTTTGGCGTCGCATTATTATTCGCCGGTTTAGTGGCATTATTATCACACACCATAATCAGCATAATTGCCGGAGTCGTTTATACTGAAGCAGCCAAACCACTGATCTGGCTTGGGCTTGGGCAGGCATTCGGTGGAATGTACTTCATGGTTGCTAACTATATATTTTATACGCGAAAGACTGTGTTGCTTTCATGGATTACGCTTCTTACCGGGTGCGTTGGAGTTCTCCTTACCTGGATATTAGTGCCAAAATTCGGTATAACAGGGGCAGGACTCTCTTTTGCTTTTGCGATGTGTTTACGCTTTTTGATGACGTGGTACCTGGCGAACAGAGTTCATCCAATGCCATGGTTTGAAGCAATTACAGACAATTTGATCAACAAATAGAGTTAATTGGAATAAAAACGCAAATGAGTACTACATCTATCAAAAACATAGTAATGAATCTCTTAATCACAACCGTATCGTTTATGAAGATTATAAAAAACGGTATTACAAGATGTCCATTACCTCATATCTCTATTGACAAAACAGAGATTTATTTATTAGGTAATGGTCCATCATTAAATAACAATTTAGATAATGTTAAAAAAACACTACAATCAAACGACTGTATGTGTGTTAATAATTTTGCAGAATCTGATCTTTTCGCAGTGATTAAACCGGGATATTACATACTGTTAGACCCTAATTTTTGGAGAGCAGACTGCCTAAAAGGAGTGACAGAAGCAAGAGAACATCTTTATGAGACCATAAACAGAAAAACTGAATGGTGTATGACATTATTAGTACCAATAGCTGCGAAAAAGCACCTTGATTGGGAAAATATTTTTATACAAAACAAAAATATAAAAATATATTTTTTCAACTCAACGCCATTAGCAGGATATAAATCTGTAATCCATAGACTTTATAAATATAATATGGGAATGCCACATCCCCAGAATGTATTAGTTGCAGCAATTTTTACCGCTATAAATATGGGATACAAAAACATATATCTACTTGGCGCTGATCATTCCTGGCACGAAGATCTGGTATTGAATAACGACAATGTTGTCTGTTTAAGGAATAAACATTTTTATGATGAAGAAACTGTAAAGCTGGTTCCATGGAAAAAGGGGGACAATGGCGAAACCACGTGGAAAATGCATGAAATATTAACCGCTTTGGCAAAAATGTTTGAGGGTTATCAGCATCTTGAAGAGTATTCGAGATATAGAGGTGTAAACATAATTAATGCCAGTGTAAAAACTAGTATTGATGCATTTACAAGATACCAATTTCATTGATTAATAGTTTCAATTTACTCCAAATATTTGAAGTGGCGTTTAAAGACAGATTGCTGTGAAGGCAGTCTGCTATCTTAGTGATAAAATATATGGTATATTAGGGTTTTAGAAAGTAAGGGTGTTTATAGATATGAAATTTCTTGATGTAAAAACAGACTTTGCTTTTAAAAAAGTATTCGGCAGCGAAGGTTCAAAAGATATTCTTATCAGCTTCCTTAACTCACTAACCCTTTTTTCGGAAGGTGAAGTCATTGAAGACCTTACGATAGTTGACCCATACCAGATTCCACTTATCAAAGGGATGAAGGACACATACGTTGATGTCAAGGCGAAGCTTTCTAACGGAAGCACCGTCATAATAGAAATGCAGATATTAAATGTTCAGGGGATGGAGCAGCGAATACTCTACAATGCTGCTAAAGCATATTCAACCCAACTGGTGCAGGGAGAACGATATCACCTGCTTAACCCTGTAATAGCACTTACTATAACTGATTTTGTTATGTTTGAAGATACTGTTGAATACAAAAGTTCATTCTGTCTCAAAGAGAAGGAGCGTCTTGTAGAGTATAATGGAGACATTGAACTGATCTTTATAGAACTACCCAAATTTAACAAAACAGAAGATGAGTTGGGCGACATAACTGACAAATGGATCTACTTCATCAAAAATGCCGGAGGTCTTGAATACATTCCTGAAACCCTCTCTATCATGCCTGAAATAACCCATGCTTTCAGCATAGCCAACGAAGCCGGGCTTTCCCTGGAAGAGCAGGAAGCGCAATGGAAGCGTAAAGACTTTATTATGCTCCAGAAAGGTTCTATAGAACTGGCAGAGAAAAAAGGCAGAGAAGAAGGCAGAGAAGAAGGCAGAGAAGAAGGCAGAGAAGAAGGCAGGGAAGAAGGTAGGGAAGAAGGTAAGATTGAGGTTGCGCGCAGGTTAATTGCCAAAGGTATGACTGTAGAAGAGGCTGCGGAGATTGTCGGAGTTAGTGTGGAACTGTTGCGGGGTGCCCTTTAGGTGGTAAATTGCTGAAATCTGGGAAGTGTCCCTATTTATTCTCTAATTTGCTCAAGTGAAAGCTTATAAAATGTGGAATGTAGACTTGACATCTATGCTCTACATAATCTGAATAAGGATCAGTACCATGAAAGAGCGACTCGTCCGGTTTGACTGGGCATTAAAAAAACTTCTTCGTAACAAAGCCAACTTTGAGATACTTGAAGGCTTTTTATCGGAACTCTTGAATGTTGATGTCAAGATAGAGCAGATTCTTGAAAGCGAAAGCAACAAGCAGAGTGCAGACGACAAACACAACCGTGTAGACCTGCTGACAGAGATTAACGACGGCGAACTGGTATTGATAGAGTTGCAGGTAGAAGCTCAGTACGACTATTTTCATCGGATGGTCTATGGTGCGGCAAAGCTTATAACCGACAACATGGACACTGGTTTCAGCTACGACAAGGTTCGTAAAGTCATCTCCATCAACATCGTCTACTTTGACCTTGGACATGGCAACGATTATGTCTACAAAGGCATCAGCGACTTTCATGGGATTCACAACAACGACATCCTTCAGCTTTCAGCAACACAGAAGAAAGAATTCAGCGCCATAAAATCGGTAGCTGACATATTCCCTGAATATTACATCCTCAAAGTAAACGGGTTTAACGACATAGCTAAAAACAGCCTGGACGAATGGATCTATTTTCTGAAGAACTCGGAAATAAAGAGTGGATTCAGTGCAAAAGGGCTTATAAAGGCGTCAAAAGAACTGGATGTTATGAAACTCTCCAAAGACGAGCGAGCAGAATATGAGAGTTACATTGAAGACCGCAGAGTTGCAGAAAGTTCGGTAAAAACATCCTGGATCGAAGGGGAACAGGTAGGGATTGAAAAAGGGAAAATTGAAGGGAAAATTGAAGGGAAGGTTGAAGTAGGACTGCGATTGATAGCCAAGGGGATGGGTTTGGAAGAGGCGGCGGAGATTGTCGGAGTTAGTGTGGAACTGTTGCGTGAGGCCCTTTAGGTGGTAAATTGCGGACATGAAGGATTTCCGCTTTATCAGTGCTATGAAAATAAAGAGGTCAAGATTATTGAGACGAGCCAAAAGTTTAATGGAGATGTTGATAATTTATTATGGAAGGATTTTTACTAAATGATTAAAGTAATGTCTGTTTTTGGCACACGTCCTGAAGCAATAAAGATGGCTCCTGTCATCAAAAGACTGGAAAAACACTCTGATGTTTTCAAAAGCATTGTCTGTGTCACTGCACAGCATCGGCAGATGCTTGATCAAGTTCTCAATCTTTTTGATATAGCACCCGACTACGATCTGAATATCATGAAGCCAGGCCAGGATCTTACTGATATAACCTGCAATGTGTTGCAGGGCTTGAAACCAGTATTCGAAAAAGAACGTCCTGATATCGTATTAGTACATGGGGATACTTCTACAACTATGGCTGCTTCGATAGCTGCTTATTACGCACACGTAAGGGTTGGGCATGTAGAAGCAGGTCTTCGGACTGGGGACAAATTTGCCCCGTTTCCAGAAGAGATGAACCGGCGGATTACCGGCAGCCTGACTGATATCCATTTTGCACCAACCGTTGCCTCGCGACATAATCTCCTCAAAGAAGGAGTTGCGGACAGTAGCGTTTTTGTTACAGGCAATACAGTAGTCGATGCACTTATTTCCGTCTCCGGTATGATTGCCAACGATCCGTCACTTAACCGCAGATTTGCCAATGATTTCTCTTTTTTGGATTCAAGCAAGAGACTCATTCTTGTCACCGGTCATCGTAGAGAGAACTTTGGATCAGGCTTTGAGAATATCTGCTCCGCCCTAGCAGACATTGCCAGTAGGAATCCTGATGTTGAGATACTCTATCCAGTGCATTTGAATCCTAATGTACAAGAGCCGGTGAAGCGCATTCTGGGTGCCGGAAATATAACCAATGTCCATCTAATCGAACCTGTAGATTATCTGCCGTTTGTATATCTAATGAACCGTTCCCATATTATTATTACGGATTCAGGTGGCGTACAGGAAGAAGCACCATCACTTGGAAAGCCGGTGTTGGTCATGAGAGATACAACCGAGCGCCCTGAGGCGGTTGAGGCAGGGACAGTCAAACTGGTAGGGACGGATAGGGCAAAAATTATTGCTGAAGCGATTGAGTTACTGCAGAATCAGGAAGCATATGATCTGATGGCCAAGGCTCATAACCCGTATGGTGATGGACAGGCAGCTTCACGGATCTGTCAGGTGCTTGGTAAAATAAAGGTGCTTGGTAAAATAATTTTGTAACCGCCTATACACACAGAGAAACCAAGATATGGGGTTAATTTCTACCCAAAAAAAGTTTTTGAACTTTTCGGCGTACATCCGCCTTTATCGGCGGTTAATAAAGCCTTTAAAATCATGGAACCGCCGATGAACGCAGATACGCGCAGAGAAAAACTTGACCTGATAACCGAAGCAATCATAGGTTGCTGTTATACTGTTATTTCCAAGCTTGGCTCGGGATTTCTTGAAAAGGTCTATGAAAACGCCCTTGGTCATGAGATTAGAAAAGCAGGCCTCAAGGCACTTCAGCAGTATCCAGTAAAAGTTGTTTACGACGGTGTTGAGGTTGGTGATTATATCGCAGACATTCTTGTGGACGACCAAATCCTCATCGAGTTAAAGGCTGTCAGGGCGTTGGACAACATTCACCGGGCTCAGTGCCTCAACTACCTGAAGGCAACTGGATATAAGATATGTCTGCTTGTGAATTTCGGGGATCCGAAGCTTGAAGTCAAAAGAATTGTACTGGATTATTGAAAATTAGATCTTGGTTAAAAAGCCTTTAAATCATGGAACCGCCGATTGACGCCGATACACGCCGATAAAAGCGGAAAAAACAGAACCAAAGATTCTGGTTTACCCCCAAAAGGTTGTGCCTTACTCTGCGTACATCCGCCTTTATCGGCGGTTAAAAAGCCTTTGAATCATGGAGCCGCCGATGAACACAGATACACGCTGATAAAAGCGGAAGAAAGACCAGATGAGAATATTGGTTTACCCACAAAGATTATAGCTTACTCGGCGTGCATCCGCCTTTCTCGGCGGTTAAAAAGCCTTTAAATCATGGAACCGCCGATTGACGCCGATACACGCCGATAAAAGCGGAAAAAACAGAACCAAAGATTCTGGTTTACCCCCAAAAGGTTGTGCCTTACTCTGCGTACATCCGC
>JAQUHA010000029.1:25461-28916 GCA_028683855.1 Desulfuromonadaceae bacterium | reverse complement strand
CTTTATCGGCGGTTAAAAAGCCTTTGAATCATGGAGCCGCCGATGAACACAGATACACGCTGATAAAAGCGGAAGAAAGACCAGATGAGAATATTGGTTTACCCACAAAGCTTAAGCTTACTCGGCGTGCATCCGCCTTTCTCGGCGGTTACAAATAATTTCTAGGAAGGTGTCTTATATGCAATTCGAAACAATCTCCGTCATCGGCCTCGGCTACATCGGCCTGCCAACCGCCGCAGTCTTTGCCTCACGCAAGAAAAAGGTGATCGGTGTTGATGTTAACCAGCACGCTGTTGATACGATCAACCAAGGGAAAATCCACATCATTGAACCTGATCTGGATATGGTCGTGCAGACAGCAGTGTCGCAAGGTTATCTGCGCGCCACGAGCACCCCCGAACCTGCCGATGCTTTTCTGATCGCCGTTCCAACGCCATTCAAAGATGGCCATCAGCCAGATTTGCGTTACATAGAAGCTGCCAGCAAAGCCATTGCGCCGGTGCTAAAAAAGGGTGATCTGGTTATCCTGGAATCCACATCGCCGGTCGGCGCTACCGAGCAGATGGCTGATTGGTTAGCTGAGGTTCGACCAGACCTGACCTTTCCGCAAACCCATGGAGAACAATCGGATATTCGGGTGGCTCACTGCCCTGAACGGGTTTTGCCCGGCCATGTGTTACGCGAGCTAGTCCAGAATGACCGCGTTATCGGTGGTTTGTCACCTAAGTGCTCGAGTGCCGCGGTTGAACTGTACAAAACCTTTGTGCTGGGGGAATGCATTGTAACCAATGCTCGTACAGCCGAGATGTGCAAGCTGACTGAAAACAGTTTTCGTGATGTGAATATCGCCTTTGCCAATGAGCTGTCCATGATTTGCGACAAGCAGGGCATCAACGTATGGGATCTGATCCGTCTAGCCAACCGTCACCCACGTGTCAATATACTACAGCCCGGCCCTGGTGTTGGTGGCCACTGCATAGCTGTTGATCCCTGGTTTATAGTCTCAGCCGTTCCGGACGATGCAAAACTGATTCGTACTGCCCGTGAGGTAAATGATTTAAAGCCCCACTGGATAATCAACAAAGTAAAAGAGGCGATAGCCGCTTGGAAGGCAAATTCAGAATTCAAAATTCAAAATTCAAAATTGCCTAATATCGGCTGTCTTGGTTTGGCTTTTAAAGCCAACATAGACGATCTTCGCGAGTCACCGGCAATGGAGATAGTACGAGAGCTTATCAAATCAGGGATTTGCCGTGTCATGGCGTGCGAGCCAAACGTGAACAGCGGGTTTGATGAGTTTCCGCTTTACGAGTTGGGAGAAGTTTTGAGGGAGGCCGATATCCTGCTGTTGTTGGTGGATCATGATGAGTTCAAGGGGATTGATCGGGAACTCCTCAAGGAAAAGGTGTTGATTGATACCAGGGGAGTCTGGAGGTAAAGCAGGATTCCCCCGAAATACTTAAGTCTGTTTGGAGTCATCGGGGCGGCGAGGAAACCAGAGAGAGAAAGCATCCTTTCTGCTGACGGGATAAAGGTGGTCAAGATCCGAGACAATGATCGTATTGTCACGTTACTTCGACACTGATAAAATGTGGAATATAGACCCTTAGATGCTTCTTAGAAGTGATTGTGTTTGAGAATGTCCGCAAGTCACCTGACCCAAATGGTTTCCAGGAGAGTATATGAAAGAGCGTCTTGTAAGATTTGATTGGGCAATGAAAAAACTGCTTCGCAACAAGGCTAACTTCGAGATTTTGGAAGGATTCCTTTCAGAGTTGCTACGCGAGGATGTAAAAATACAAAACATTCTTGAGAGCGAAAGTAACAAACAGTCCGCAGACGACAAATACAATCGGGTTGACCTACTGACCGAAATTGATGGTGGTGAACTCGTCCTGATTGAATTACAGGTAGAAGGTCAGTATGATTATTTCCACCGTATGCTTTATGGGACGTCAAAACTGATAACCGATAACATGGATAGCGGTTTCAGCTATGACAAGGTTCGTAAGGTTATCTCTATAAATATCATCTACTTTGATCTTGGTCACGGAGAAGACTATGTTTACAAAGGAGTGACCGATTTTTGCGGGATTCATAAGAATGATATTCTTAATTTATCCAATACGCAGAAGAGCGAATTTATCAACATTGAAACTGTTTCTGATATATTTCCCGAATACTACATTCTTAAAGTAAACGAATTCAATGATATCGCAAAGAACAGCCTTGATGAATGGATCTATTTTCTTAAACACTCTGAAATTAAGAGTGAGTTTAAGGCTAAAGGATTAAGTAAGGCAGCGATAGAGTTGGATGTCATGAAGCTTTCCATTGAAGATCGTGCCGAGTATGAGGGTTATATTGAAGACCGGCGTGTTACCGAGAGTTCAGTCAAAACATCATGGATTGAAGGGAAGATTGAAGGGAAGATTGAAGGGAAGATTGAAGGGAAGATTGAGATTGCCATTGAAATGGTAAAGGATGGCGAAGCAAACGAAAAGATCAGAAAATATACCGGGTTGACGGATGAAGAGATTAAAAAGCTTCGGGAAGATGGGATTGCGAAAGGCGATTTGTCAAATGCGTAGGTTTGATCCCTCATATTTCTATAAAAATGTAAAGTGTGTAGGTTTGACCCCTTATCTCTCTTTAGCACTTGTCCCCGGAATATTCCCGCAGAGGTGTTAAAGTGAGCGATATAGTCAAAATTGAAAATTTGAAAGAGATGATTGTTGAGATCAAGGGGCAAAGCGTTTTGATTGATAGCGATGTCGCCCAAATCTATGGGGTTGAAACCAAGCGGATCAACGAGGCGGTCAAAAACAACCTTGATAAATTTCCGGATGGCTATCTCATTGATCTCGATAAAAGCGAATGGGATGGATTGAAGTCGAAATTTTCGACTTCAATCAGGGGTGGCAAGGTAAAACTTCCAACCGCTTTTACTGAAAAAGGCCTGTATATGCTCGCCACAATATTAAAAAGTCCGAAGGCTACAGACGCAACCATTTCCATTATCGAGACATTCTCAAAAATCAGAGAGCTATCCAGAAGCATCAAAGAGTTGTCACTTGTCCAGGATAAAGCCCAACAAAAATCACTTATGCAAAAAAGCGGGGAGCTAATAGAGGAAATTTTTGATGATGATTTGCAAACAAGTGACACGGAAACCTCAATCGAACTGAATTTTGCGATTTTGAAATTCAAACATACTATAAAGAAGAAAAGCAAATGAGGAACGTTTTGTACGTGTGCTGTTGCGTGGCGGAATTTTGATGTGGAATTTTGAAAAGAATACGTATTATGTCCCCGGAATATTTCCCGAAAATGGTTTCCAGGAGAGTATATGAAAGAGCGTCTTGTAAGATTTGATTGGGCAATGAAAAAACTGCTTCGCAACAAGGCTAACTTCGAGATTTTGGAAGGATTCCTTTCAGAGTTGCTACGCGAGG
>JAQUHA010000029.1:0-25361 GCA_028683855.1 Desulfuromonadaceae bacterium | reverse complement strand
TGAAGCTTTCCATTGAAGATCGTGCCGAGTATGAGGGTTATATTGAAGACCGGCGTGTTACCGAGAGTTCAGTCAAAACATCATGGATTGAAGGGAAGATTGAAGGGAAGATTGAAGGGAAGATTGAGATTGCCATTGAAATGGTAAAGGATGGCGAAGCAAACGAAAAGATCAGAAAATATACCGGGTTGACGGATGAAGAGATTAAAAAGCTTCGGGAAGATGGGATTGCGAAAGGCGATTTGTCAAATGCGTAGGTTTGATCCCTCATATTTCTATAAAAATGTAAAGTGTGTAGGTTTGACCCCTTGTCTCTCTTTTGATACCAGGGGAATTTGGGGATAACTCGATGCTTAACCGTTATGGAGCTCTATTTACAAAAGCACTATCCAAACCAGCGCGTATTGTCTGTTTCAAGGCATTGCAGGAACTCAAATTAAAGTGGATGGGCGCGACTGGAGCTTGGCAGCGTTTTTCAAGTAAAACCGCACAAAATTTTGCTGTAATTAGCACTGGTATAGAGCCCTTATTGCTTGTTTCTGAACGCCCAGTTCTCTCTGGTGTTCAGCGAAATCAATTGAAATCTTTGGCCCATAACGTTCGGACTTCCAATTTTAGCCTTTTGGGTAATCCGGTACCGGAACTTACTAGTTGCAATTTTAATACGGATTGGCGGTATGGTAAAGAATGGCAACCGCAATACTATAAAAAATATAATTTTTACGAGCAAAAATCGGAACCTTATGATGTGAAATTCCCTTGGGAACTTTCTCGTTTACACTACCTCGTCCCGGTTCTTGCTTGTCAGTGGTACGAGGGTGGGGATTCTGAAACCCTGATCTGGATTTACCAGTTACTTTATCGTTGGCGGGATGAAAATCCTCTGGCTTATAGTGTAAATTGGTACGCAATGGAAGCTTCAATGCGGATCGTAAATTTGGCTATGATGTTAGATTTTGTATCACTGCTTGCACGTGAAGCGGCAAATGATTTATCTAATGAGCTAGGGAGGCTTGAAAAGCTCCTGATAATAATGCTTAAAGAGCACGGTTATTTTGTCTGGCATAACCGAGAATTTACAGATATCCGTGGCAACCATTTTACAGCCAACATTACGGCATTGTTTTTGGCTGCAGTTACCCTAGAACGTCGTGATTACCGTCAAAAAAAATGGCTTGACTACTCGCTAAGGTGGCTCGACAAGGAAATTCTTCTTCAGTTTTTACCTGATGGTGTCAACTTTGAAAAATCCTGTGGATATCACAAACTTGTTCTTGAGCTTTTCTTGATTTCTGCAATTGCAAGAGAAAGGTATGGTGTTCCTTTTAGTGAAGAAGCCACTGAACGCCTTGTTGCGGCTGCGAAATTCAGTGATGCGTTGACTGGGCCCGATAATCTTGTGGCAAACTTTGGGGACAATGATGATGCGGTTGCTTTACCGCTCAATTTCAATAATGCACGGAGTCATGGCGCGGTTGTTGAACTAGCACGTTCGTTTTTTGATGCAAACATCGGAACTGTTATGTTTAAGGAAGAAGAAAGACTTTCATCACTATTTCTTTTGGGTAAGTGCAGAACAACACTGGTTGCTCAAAACACTCACGAATTACTTTATTTTCCCGCAGGCGGTTATGCAATTGTTAGAAATCAAGCTAAAGGGTTCTTTTTTATAGTTGATATTGGTGAAGTTGGTATGCGAGGCAAAGGAGGGCATGGCCATAACGATTTACTCTCTTTTGAACTCTTTATAGATGGGGAACCAATTGTCATTGATCCTGGTTGCTCTGGATATACTTCAGATTTAGATAAAAAATCTTTATATCGAAGTACAGCAAATCATTCCACAGTTCAGGTGTTTGGCGAGGAAATAGCACGTTTTGGGGGACACTGGATGATTTCAAATGATGCAGTACCGATAGAAGTCTCAGTTTTTAAGGATCTAGAGAAAATTACAATTCGTGCAGGACATAATGGATATAACCGAATTGCTTCTGGAAGTACTGTGTTTAGACAATTCGATATAAATCCTAGTCTCCAAGAAGTTCTGATATGTGACGAAATTAGCGTTCCAGTGGATGACACTAGCATACAATGGAATTTCCCTATAGGAAAGCAAGTGATTGCGCAACAATCAGCCAATGAATTGTTGTTAGGCGTAAAAAGTTCCGTTCGTATATCATCAGACCTGCCATTAGCCCTTAACGAATCATTTTATAGTTGCGGTTATGGTCAGGAAGAAATTGGTCGAACAATTTCTATCAGCACCAGCGCATTAGCCGGGAAACATTTATATCATTTCAATTTAAGTAAAACCAAAGGATAACAGATAGATATGAAACAAATATTCATTTCCGGGCAAGGACAAATAGATATTTTTGATGCTCCGCTACCAAGTCGCTTGACTGGAGGTATTCTAGTGAGCAACGCCTACTCATTGATTAGTGCAGGCACTGAGGGGGCAGCGGTCACCAAACGTAGTGGCGTACAGGGCCTCTACGAAAAAGCTATGAACTCTCGTGACAAAATTGGACAAGTTTGGGGGATGGTTCAGAGTCAAGGGGCGTCAAATACGTTTAAGCTTATACAGAATAAACTTGAAGATTATAATCCACTTGGATATAGCTGCGCTGGTGTTATTTTAGAAACAGATTGTGATAACCTTGGTTTCAAGACCGGACAACGAGTTGCTTGCATGGGTACTGGTTTTGCTAACCATGCTGAATATATTGTTGTCCCGAAAAATCTGGCAGTACATTTACCTGATAACGTCAATTACGACGAGGCAGCATTTGCAGCAATTGCTTGTATTGCGATGCAGGGAATACGACGGCTTGAATTGTCGCCAGGTGAAAGGGTTGGTATAGTTGGGCTTGGATTGATTGGACAAATTGCCCTGCGCCTAGCAGCTGCTATGGGGTACCAAGCCTATGGATTTGATATTGATGATTGCCGTGTTGCTCAGGCAATAAAAAACAGTCAATCAAGCTTGGTAATTAATTCAGTTTCAACTGATCCGGTATCCACCATAATGGAAGCCACAAATGGTGCTGGTCTTGATGGTATTGTTATTTGCGCATCGGGTAAGTCAGATAGCATTATTAATCAAGCTTTTACTCTGTGCAGGCAGCGTGGACGAGTCTCCGTAGTTGGTGATATTGGTTTAGGACTGGAACGGGCAAAAATGTATGCCAAAGAACTGGATGTACGACTGTCCTGTTCATATGGTGTTGGCCGCTATGACCCGGCTTACGAGCTAAATGGCATTGATTATCCTTTACCCCATGTTCGATGGACTGAACATCGTAACCTCGAGTTTTTTATTCAACTGCTTGCAGAAAAACGTTTGGATCTAAGTGATCTTGTATCAGCTAAAATTGGAATAGAAGATGCCAAACAAGCTTATTCACTCATCAAGTCAGGCGACCCCAATGTATATGGAGTATTGCTTGATTATCACCTGCCGACTCAGCCACAGTTACCTGAAAACGCTTTTACTTGTCGGTACGATATTAGTACTCGAACTCCAAGCAAAAACCAGATAGAAATTGGCCTAATAGGTGTGGGCGGTTACGCTAAAAATGTTCATGTGCCAAACATTCAAAAACTCCAGAATGTTGTTATTCGAGCAATATCTAGTAAGTCTGGTTCCAGTGCAGCTGTGGTTGCTAAGAAAGTTAAAGCTGCCTACGCCACATCAGATGTATCAGAAATTTTATCCGACGAACAAATTGATGCCGTAGTGATTTCTACCCGGCATTCCAGCCATGCCAAACTTGTACTTGAAGCTTTGTCTTCCGGTAAACATGTATTTGTCGAAAAACCAATGGCGACTACTGTAGCAGAATGTCTACAAATTGTTGCAGCACAACAGAAGACTGGGCTCGTTGTCAGGGTTGGCTATAACAGACGTTTTTCTAAGTATTTACAAGAAATGAAGCGAGCCGTAGGAAAAGGGCGTAAGTTGTTTAATGCCCGTATAAATGTTGGCCCAATGGGTAGCCACTGGTCTAATACCGCAGAAGAGGGTGGGCGCTTACTTGGTGAGGGCGTACATTTCTTTGATCTTGCCAACTGGATTATGGACAGTAAACCTGTAAGTGTCACAGCTCAGTTTTTGGGGGAAGTAAGTGCCCTTAACCCTGACGCAAGCATAACGATTTGTTATGCAGATGGTTCCATTGCTAATATTGTTTATACAACGGTTGGCCATATCGGGCTTGGCAAGGAATATTTCGAATTGTTCGGAAACGGTCGCACTGTTGTAGTAGACGACTACAAGTCAATTCAAGCCTTTGGGTGTAAGGTAAGTGTCAAGCGGAAAGAGAAGGGCGACAAGGGTCAGCTTGATGTTATGATGGAGTTTTTACAGACCGTAAAAACTGGCATTAAAGGTGAGGGTGCTGAGGCTACAGCGGGACTCTGGGCAACTGCTATTACTGAAGCCGCGCTGAAAAGTGCAAGGGCGGGGAATACCGTATCGCTATCAGAGCTTATTGATGCCACCGTACAAATACTAACACCGTAACTTGCGTGGAACTTTTAGAATTGCAGAAGCAGGAGGGGTAAGGTTATGTGCGGCATTCTCGGCATCATAAATATTGAAAACAAACAGCCGATTGTGCCCGAGTTACTACGCGTCATGTCGGCTACCATGGCTCATCGCGGACCAGATGGTGCCGGTATTTGGTTGCAGCCCGACGGTCAATGCGGTTTGGCACACCGACGTTTATCCATAGTTGATCTTTCTGTTGCTGGGCATCAACCTATGGGTACGCCAGATAACAGAGTGTGGATTACCTTTAATGGTGAAATCTATAATTTTCCTGTGCTACGCAAGCAGATGGAAGCAAAGGGAGTTAGGTTCCGATCAAATTCGGATACCGAAGTAATACTTCATCTTTATCGCGAACACGGTGCACGGTTTTATGAACATCTGGACGGTGATTTTAGTATCGGGCTGTGGGATTGCGACTGCCAATGTCTGATACTGACTCGTGATCGAGCTGGCGTAAAGCCGCTCTACTATGCCCACGTTGACGGGCGCTTTATCTTTGCTTCTGAGATCAAGGCGCTGTTGAAATATCCAGGCATCAACCGTCAGATTGATCCACAGTCATTTTACCACTACCTCACCTTCCTGGTTGTGCCTCCGCCCCAAACGCTGATACAGAATATTTTTAAGCTAGAGGCTGCTAGTACGCTAACTTTGGTCCCTGCCGCTGGCTATCTACCTAAAATTGAAAAGTATTGGCTGCCTTTACCTATGGTAGAAAGGGGGCGCAGCTTCGAAAGTTTTGACGAAGAGCTTGCCTCTCTATTTTCTGCTTCAGTACAGAAACGGCTCATGGCAGACGTCCCTGTGGGGCTACTGTTTTCTGGAGGAGTAGATTCTACGCTTAATTTGTGTTCATTCGGCAAACTGATTACTCCAAACAGGGTCAAAACATTTACCGTTGGTATGGACAATGCGGGTAATTTCCACGATGACTCTGCAATTGCCAGAGAAATGTCTAATCGGCTTGGCAGCGAGCACCACGAGGTGCGAATTTCTCATACTGACTTATTACAAGCAGCCGAAAAACTTGCTTTCTTACAGGATGAGCCTATCTCTGATCCTGTTGCGATTCCTCTTTATTTTGTTACTAAATTTGCTAAGGAGTGCGGAGTAACCGTTCTTCAAGCAGGAGAGGGAGCTGATGAACTTTTTTGTGGTTACAGTAACTATCGACGTTTCATTGGGCATTACAACCGGTTGTGGCGACCGTTGTCGCATCTTCCGCGTTGGGTAAGTGCCTTGGCTGCAGATTCACTTTCGATCAGCGGTTCAGCAAAGCACCGAAAAATTAGAGATGTGTTGGAGCGTCGTGCACGTGGACAGCAGTTGTTTATGTCCTCTGCAGTTGCCTATTATGAACTGGAAAAACAGTCCATTCTAGCACCAGCCTTGCGGGCGCAGATGGCTGAATTTGATTCTTTCGACGTTGTTGCCCCCTATTATGCAAAACTAGCAGCATTATCTCCTGATGCCAGCTTTCTGCAAAAGATGACTTTTATTGAGCTGCAGTTACGTTTGCCTGAGCTTTTACTGATGCGCGCGGATAAGATGTCTATGGCTAACTCGGTAGAAGTGAGGGTGCCATTTTTGGACAGAGACATCATGGATTTTGCCATGCGGGTGCCAGATGCCTACAAACTGCGGGACGGAATATCAAAAGAACCGATCAAGCGATTGACAGCGCAATATGTGGCACGTGATGACATCTATCGGCCCAAAACAGGTTTTGGCGTGCCGATCCAACAGTGGTTTAGGGGAGAGTTGGGAGATGCCCTGCTTGACATGCTGGAAAGCAACAAGACAGCAGGTGAAATGTTTGATCGACAGGCTATCCATCATCGCTTAAAGCATGGCTTGCGAACTGTCAATGAGGCGTTTCAGTTGTGGGTAGTGTATAACTTCTTAGTCTGGCAACGTGGCATCACAGAGATATGAATGGTTCTGCCCGCTCCCAGGTAACAGTTAATTTGGTCTTTATGCTACTTAAGAGTGTGTTCATTCTGCTCAGCTTTAGGCTGGCAGATGTAATGTTAAGTGCTAATCTAATGGGGCTTGTACTCTTGTTTCGTCGCCAAGGAGGGATGTGGAGTAACTTAGTGCAACTTGGTTTTTCACAAGTGCTGCTCAAGTATTATGTAAGCAGTGATAGTGCAGATTATCGTGCCAACCTGTTGCATAGATTAGTACGCTGGACTGCAGTAGCGGTGTTGGTAACAGTCTCAGTGTGTACTGTGTTTGCTGTACCGCTCAACGATTGGTTGTTCCCATCCGCACATCCGGCAGTTACCGTTGCCTTCGGTGTTTATGTTTCTGGTCTTGCAATTGGTTTTATAGCCAACTCCTCATGGTTGGCTGAGTTCAAGTTTGTACAATCCAATCTGATTGACTGGTTTAATGGAAGTTTGTTGTTTGTAATTTGTCTGCTGTTCTCAAATCGGCTTGATCTGGTCTCATTTAGCTGGCTGCTAGCTTTAATGACTGTGGTCGCATCAGTATTCTCTTTAATGCTGTTTGCGCGACATTTCGGTTGTCATTTATACCAACCAGGCGGTGGTTGGTCACTGGCTTTACAAGAACGACGTTATGGTTTCACTAGGGCGCTGACTGCTTACGCAGACATGGCAACAATGGTTATTGGGCCTTGGTTGTTGCGTAGCAAACCGGCTGAAGCAGCCCAGCTTATTGCTGCCTATACAGTGCTACGTATCGCTCAGACGCTAGTAATGCCGGTTGCACAGGTGTTGGCATTACGGGCCAATAGTAAGCGTTACAACAGTGGTCGTGAAGAGCGGCGTATACTGATTCTTTG
The DNA here is from genome assembly GCA_028683855.1 of Desulfuromonadaceae bacterium. GTDB lineage: Bacteria > Desulfobacterota > Desulfuromonadia > Geobacterales > Pseudopelobacteraceae > JACRCG01. The sequence continues at coordinate 17,997 of JAQUHA010000029.1, read as the reverse complement.
TGCATTTGTATTCGCTTGTGCATGGATTGGGGTTGCTGCTTACTATCTCTTGGGGGCATGGGCGGTGCATTGGTGGATGCCCAATTCCGCTGCTGGAGTGGTTGCCGTGCTAGACGTGTTGATGCCGTTTATGCCAGGAATATGCTTGTTCTATTCTTTGCGTAATCATGTAGACCTACAGTTCATGACACCGTGGAACTTAATTACATTAGTGCTTAGTATAGTTTTGTTTTTTGTTGCTACTCTTGCGCATAAACAAATCGATGCGGATGTAATGGTTGTTGCCAGCTCATATATGTTTGCTGTTTATTATGCATACGATTTTTTATTTATTTATAAAACTATAACCAATTTGGTAGTTAATGCTAATGTCAGAAATATTTAAACCATCCGTTTCTATCGAGAAAGCGCTATTGAATATACTAGCGGTTGGTTTTGGCATCCCTTTTGCGTTGTTCGATTACATTCCCATATCATTGCTCGACGTAGATATGTTTATGGTGTTTTTTATTATTTTCATATTGGGTCGTTCTAAACTACCGCATAACATTGTATTACTGATAATTCCAATCATAATTTCTTTGTCTTGCATTGCTGTAGAGTTGGCAATTGGAGACTCTTCTTATCGCCCATTTATGTCTGTAGGCTATTTCTTTAAGCCTTACTTAGCGTATGTTGTAGGCTACTCAATTATAGTAAACATATGCGAATTACGTAAAATGATACATAAAATATTACTAATTCTTATTGTGGTGTTGTGCTCTGCGGCAATACTAGGCAATGCAACATTCCGTGGTGATCTTGCAATATTGGGTTTAAGTGTTTTTGGTTCAAGTGGCACAAATGCTTTAATGGTTTATTTGGCATTTTTGCTTATGCTTTCAGCCTCGTTACTAGACAGTTCTCAAAATAGGTTACATAAAATTTTTTTTGCGGTCTTATTTTTAATAGTTATTGGTATTATTATTGAGTCGTCATCTAGGCAAGCATTGCTTGGAATTATTATTTTCTGTTTGCTAAGTTTAAAAAACTATAAAAATAATATAATTATATTTGCATTGTTGGCAGTATTTATTTTTACATTTATAAATGTAAATCCACCTAGAGCACTAGTTGCAAAATTAAACAGAGACAAAACAGCTATAAGTGAAGTTGATGCTGATTCTTTTTCTGCGGGAAGAACATTGATATACTACTCCATGGTTAAGGATATCATTCAGAATCCTTGGCTAGGAAATTCTTTCAAGGGGTTTTCTGAGAGTAATATTCCCGTTGAATTTGAGTATTCATCTGGGCTAAGCCCGCATAATCAGTATCTTGGAGCATTGTGGAAAATGGGTGCTGTTGCATTTGTTTTTTATATTGCTTTTCTTTTTACATCGGTTCTTCAACTTTGGAAGATGCACCGTAATAATATCACCGAATATAGAAATCTAGCGTATACAACAGCTGTAGTTTTGCTACTTTTTATGAATACTCAAGATTTTCTAACCTTTGGCCTAACAGGGAACCTTTTTATGTTAGTGTTAGGAGGCCTTCGTAGAATTAACAGAGAAAAGCTCAAGTTGGTGGAAGTTTAATAATGCTATTGGATAATAAAGTATGAAAATTTGTTTGTTGTCTTCCATGCACCCCCCTAGAGATAAGCGCGTTTTTGATAAAGAGGCAATGTCGCTTGTTTCGGCTGGATATAATGTTGTACACTTATGTCCAGGAAATGAGTCTGATAATGGCGTGTTTGGTGGCGTTGAAATTGCTTGTTATCGTCGGCCATCTGGAATCAAAGATCGTATACTACAATTATTTCGCCTTTACAAAATGGCAAGTGCTATAGATGCAGATGCCTATCACTGCAACGAAGTCGATTCCTGGTTTGTTGGAGTGCTTCTTAAAATATTCAGAAATAAGCTGTGCGTATTCGACGTTCATGAGCATTATCCAAGCACTTTTGCTGAGAGTCGGTTCCCCAGATGGGTTCAACCTGCTGTGTCTACACTTATTAGGGGGGTTTTTCGCTTGCTACTTCCCTTTACAGACCGTTTAGTTCTCGCCAAAAAAACTGTATCTGACGATTTCCCAAATTCCGATATGAAAAAAGTGATTGTTAGCAATTTCACACCCATGTCTGGAATAAACTTTACGGGGGAACGCGAAGTTGTGCCTAAAGGGAATGAGGTTATCCTTATTCACCTTGGTTTGTTTGGCAAAATTCGTGGTTGGCCTCAAGTACTTCAAGCATTAAATACAATGAATAATAAAAATGTCCGCCTTGAGATTATTGGTGAGTTCAATGATGGATCTCGCGCAGAATTTGATTCTAAAGTGCGTGATTATGGCTTACAAAATCGAATTGTTGTATATGACTGGATGCCTTTTGAAGAAGCTTTTAAACACCTCACTCAGGCCCACATCGGACTTGTTGTTTTTCAACCGGGCATTCTTAATCACGTTTATGCTATGCCTCACAAAATGTTCGATTATATGGCAGCAGGCATGGCGGTTATCTGCCCTGAATTTGCGGTTGAGGTTGCACCATTCGTCCAGGATTCCGGATGTGGACTTTTGGTTGACACCGCCGACCCGACTGATTTAGCGAAGAAACTTGATGAGTTGGTGAGCTCCCCTGATTTAATTAAAGCAATGGGTGAGCGAGGACAACAAGCTGTAAAGGACCTTTATAACTGGGAGTCTGAAGCTAATCGTCTAATATTAATGTATAAAGAATTGGAAAAATTAGTATGAACCAGATCATCCAAAACATGAAAACCGGCGAAACGATCCTTGAAGATGTCCCGGCTCCGCTTGTCCGTTCGGGCACCTTTTAATCCAAACCACCCGCTCGCTGGTCTCCCTTGGGACCGCGCTCATGCTGGTGGAATTCGGCAACGCAAGCTTGATCAAGGTGGTGTAAATACTGATGGCTTGACTAACAGCACCACAATCTGTACCTTTATAAGTACGGAGGAAGTTATGACTAGAACATTACCTATAATGGAAGCCAGAAAGCAGCTAACCTCACTGCCGGAATTGCTTGTCCATAACGGCAGGTAGATGTAGCCGAGATTACACGCCGGGGAAAACCGGTATTGGCCGTGCTGCCATGGGAACTGTATGAAACGCTTTCTGAAACTCTTGAGATTTTTGGAGACAGCGAATTAATGACGTTGTTGCGGCAAAGTATAAAAGAATTAGAATCCGGCACACTTATACCATGGCAGTGATCTGCCCTGTGCGGTTGCGCACGGAAATGTTTTCGGGATGCAGTTTCATCCGGAAAAAAGTCATTCAAATGGTTTTGCGGTTTTTCGCAACTTTACATCAATCTAAAGGCGGTTTCACGCAGATACGCAGAAATACGCAGTGAAAGTAACAGGCTTTAATTTTTGGTTAGTTCCAAGGTTTTTTTCTTTGATTCTCTCTGCTGGATAGAAAACTTGTTTCAAACTCATATATGATGTACGTTATATACACCACATGGGAGGTTTGTATGCCAACACTCAAAAGAACACAAATGTATTTTCCTGAAGATATGCTTGCCGAATTGAAACTTTTTGCGAGTGCCAAGAAGGAAAGCATTTCTGAAGTAGTCCGAGAAGCGGTCTCGTCTTTTTTGAAACAGAAGAATGCTCAAGCCAAAGATTGGAAGTCTGATCCGATATGGGACATGGTGGGCAAAGCCAATTCAGAAATTTTAGATGGTTCGCTAAACCATGATTTTTATCTCTATGGCAAATCGAAATGAAAATATTTGTTGATACAGGTGCCTGGCTTGCGCTTCATGATAAACAAGATCAATTTCACAAACAGGCAATTGAAGCAAGAGAACGAATAGAAAAAGAAAAAATTGAGCTAATAACCTCCGATTTTATCTTTGACGAAAGTTTAACCTTTATCCGTTACCGTGCTTCTCACGATGCTACCGTTCTTTTTGGTTCATCACTTCTTCAGAGTTCTATAGTTACAATGATTTCAGTTGACAAAGATTTACTTCATCTGGCGTTTGAACTCTTTCGAAAATATAAAGATCAAGATTTCAGCCTGACTGATTGTACCAGCTTTGTTTTGATGAAACGTTTAAAATTGACTACATGTTTTACTTTTGATTCTCATTTTTCACATATGGGTTTTAGTATGTTGTAAACCTAGGAGTCTGTCGGTGTTTCGTAACTTTACGGGGATTTAAATGCTCAGAGCCAGAATAACGCCATGTCTGTTGCGCCAAAACGGCGGTCTTGTAAAAACCCGGCAGTTTAAGGATCCAAAGTATGTCGGCGACCCGTTGAATGCGGTCAAGATATTCAACGAAAAGGAAGTCGATGAGCTGATATTTCTTGATATTGATGCGACTGTACAGAGACGGGAACCTGACTTTGCCTTGCTGCGCAGCCTTGCGGTTGAATCGCGTATGCCACTCTGCTATGGCGGTGGTATTACCAGTGCTGACCAGGCGGCGCGTATCGTTTCTTTGGGAGTCGAAAAAGTTTCAATCAGCGCTGCAGCTATAGGCAGACCCCAGTTAATTAAAGAAATGGCAGAGGCTGTTGGAGCGCAAAGCGTTGTAGTTACTCTTGATGTTCGTAAAAACAAGCTTTTTTCTGGCTATACAGCGTACACCCACAATGGACGAGAAAAAAGCAAGATTAACCTTTTGGAATTTTGTCAGCAGGCAGTCGAATTAGGGGCTGGTGAAATAGTAATTAACTCTATAGACCGTGATGGTGAGATGGCCGGTTACGACCTGGATCTTGCCAAAAAAGTACGAGAAGCGGTAACGTGCCCGATATCTGTTCTTGGTGGAGCCGGAACTATTGATCATATGCGGGAATTGATCGACGCCGTTGGTGTTATAGGGGCTGCGGCAGGAAGTATGTTTGTGTTCAAGGGGATATATCGCGCTGTTTTGATAAGCTATCCTGGCAAAGATGAGAAAGACAAGTTATATAGGTGAATCAATATGGCAACCTCGAATCTGCTCACATATGAGTGGGACAAGCGCAAAGAGGCGTCAAATATTAAAAACCATGGAGTGTCGTTTCACGAAGCGTCAACCGTTTTTTTTGATCAGCATTCAATGTCCTTCTATGATCCGGATCATTCAGACGATGAAGATCGCTTTATTACCTTGGGAATTGCCGCAACCGGTAAGATTTTGTTTGTATCGCATACTGACAGGGGAATGGTTACCCGGATAATCAGTGCACGAGAAGCAACAAAAAAGGAGTGTGAAGGATATGAAAAAGCAAATCGATGAATTAAGACCGGAGTACGACTTGTCTCAGCTGAAAGGTTGTGTTCGTGGCAAGCATACTACTCTGGTGAAGCAGGGGATTAACATTATACGGTTGGAGTCTGATGTCGCAGAAATATTCCACGACGATGCTGCAGTTAATGAAGCCTTGCGTACACTAATCCGATTGAACAAGCAGAAGCCACAAAGATTGGCATCAGCATAGAGTTGTTTGACTAAAAAGGAACCGCCTTACAATGAAACAAATTATCCAGAATATGAAAACCGGTGAAACAATCCTTGAGGATAAAAGATAAAGCGGCAGGTGGCTCAAGACAAAAACAGATGCACGCACTTGTTAAAAGAGCGAAAATAGCCCTTCCATAAGTATTTTCAGGTTATTTTAGATCTTTTATTGACTTTTATTTCGCAAATGATAAATTATCCAAAAAACAATAAAATAGGATAATTGCAATGATCCACTATCAGCGGACAGGACTTGCGGAAGAGCTGGTAATTGCTTTGCAAGGCAAATCTGTCTTTAGTGATGCCCACAATGGCTTGTTTTTAGCCGCTCCCAGACGCACCGGTAAATCGACGTTTTTGCAATCCGACTTAAAACCGGCTCTGGAACGAGCCGGAATTGCGGTTGTATATGTTGACCTTTGGGCTGATCAACGCCGCGATCCTGGAGCTTTGATTGCTGAATCAATAGGTCGTGCCTTACAACCGTTTCTGGGAGTTGTTGCCAGGATGGCAAAAAAATCAGGGTTGGACAAGATTAGTCTTGCCGGTTGGCTGCAAATAGATACCACAAAGATTGGGAAAGTGGATGGCGTAACCTTGGTGGATGCCTTGCAGGCATTTCACGAAACAGCTGCAAAACCTGTAGCCTTGATTATTGATGAAGCCCAGCACGCGTTAACCAGCGTTGACGGTGAAAATGCCATGGCTGCTTTAAAATCAGCACGGGACCAAATGAACCGTCCTGATGACATTACCTTAATGCTGGTAATGTCCGGCTCAGATCGAGATAAACTCTTGCGTTTGGTTAATACAAGTGGTGCACCGTTTTATGGTTCTCAGATTCAGCGTATGCCGGAACTGGATCGGAAGTTTATTGCCCACATTGCGGGTTTGATTGAAACGCAACGTCCAGAGCTTAAGCCTGTTAACGCTGATAAATTATGTGCGGCTTTTCAGGCTTTTGGCTTTCGCCCTCAATTCTTTATGGAGTCTTTAGGGCAGATTTTGAGCCCTCTGGCAGGAATCACGGAGTCTTTTGAAGAGGCTCTTCAGGCTTCCGCAGAGCAGCAGCAACGTGATGAGCAGGCGCAGATGGAGTCAGATTACCTGGGTCTGAAGCCCCTGGAACAAGCGCTGCTGTGGCGAATGCTGGATCTTGGATCACGCTTTAGACCATATGATAATGAGGCGCTAAAGTTTTATCGGGAGCAGACAGGAGCACCCGTTAGCGCACAGAAAGTCCAGAACGCACTGGAAACTCTCCGGCAGCGCATACCGGCGCTGGTTTGGAAGTCAGCCAGAGGAGAATACGCTGTTGATGATGTTGCGATGAACCGATGGTATCACAATTTAAAGAATACGAACTCCTGGCCACCTAGTGCTTTGTAGGCATTGTTTTGGTTAAACCAAAAACATCTCCAAGGTTCGATTTCTCCGTGTGTATCGGCGGTTAACTGCTTTTCTATAATGAATAAATCGAGGTTGCATGAAACAGATCATCCAAAACATGAAAACCGGTGAAACAATCCTTGAGGATGTCCCTGCTCCGCTCGTCCGTTCGGGACACCTTCTGATACAGACTTCGCGCTCACTTGTCTCGCTGGGGACAGAGCGGATGCTGGTGGAATTCGGCAACGCAAGCTTAATCCAGAAGGCTCGACAACAGCCTGACAAGGTAAAAATGGTTCTGGACAAGATCCGTAGCGACGGGTTGCTCCCCACCTTGGAAGCGGTCTTCAACAAGTTGAATCAACCCTTACCGCTTGGCTACTGTAATGTCGGGCGGGTGATCGCGGTTGGAGCCGGAGTAACCGAGTTTCAGATTGGTGACCGGGTCGCGTCGAATGGTTCCCATGCAGAGTTGGTGTGCGTGCCGCAAAACCTGTGTGCCAGGATTCCTGATAATGTCTCGGATGATGATGCCTCGTTTACGGTAATCGGTTCAATCGGCCTGCAGGGTATCCGCCTTTTGCAACCGACATTCGGTGAAACCGTTGTGGTTATCGGTTTGGGATTGATAGGATTAATATCCGCCCAGATTCTCAAGGCTAATGGCTGCCGCGTCATCGGTTTCGATTTTGACCAGTCAAAGGTTGAGCTTGCAAACAGATTGGGGGTGATTGCAGTCAACCCTGCTGGTGGGACAGATCAGGTCAAATTTGTCGAAGAATTAACCTTCGGCATTGGTGCTGATGCCGTATTGATTACCGCCTCGGCCAAGACTAACGAGATCATATCGCAGGCAGCCCGTATGAGTCGTAAACGGGGTAGGGTCGTACTCGTCGGCGTCATCGGATTAGATCTTTCCAGAGCGGAGTTTTATGAGAAGGAGTTGACCTTTCAGGTGTCATGCTCATACGGTCCCGGCCGCTATGATGAACAGTACGAGCAGAGGGGGCACGACTACCCGATCGGCTTTGTACGCTGGACTGAGAAGAGAAACTTTGAGGCAATCCTCAATGCAGTTTCCTCGGGGCAGCTGGATGTCGGGCAATTGATCACCGAAAGAGTTCCACTTGCGGAGTATTACAAGATCTACGGCTCAATCGGCAAGTCAGGCTCTATAGCCTCGCTATTACTGTATGATGACGCAGTAAATACCCACACATCGGTAACCATTGACAGCCGATCCTTTGGTAGCAGTAAAGGAGTTGTTGCCATTATTGGTGCCGGAAATTTTACCAGCGCCACGGTGCTACCGGCTCTGAAGCCGCTGAAGGCGAAGCTTAAATACATCGTATCTGCCGGAGGCCTAACAGCCAGTACGCTGGCGAAGCGTGCCGGGTTTGCCATCGCCGCAACGGATTATCGGGAGGCACTGTCTGATAGCGATGTTGATCTGGTGATGATTACCACCAGGCATAATCTGCATGCTTCCATGGTTGTAGATGCTCTGCAGGCCGGGAAAAATGTTTTTGTAGAAAAGCCACTCTGCCTCAATAGAGAAGAACTTAGCGAAATTGAAAAGGTTTACTCATCACTCATCACTCATCGCTCATCACCGGTTTTAACAGTTGGCTTTAATCGCCGCTTTGCACCATTCACTCAAAAAATGAAATCCCTTATTGGCGCGGGTGCAGTCAACATAGTCGCAACGATGAACGCCGGTTTCATCCCGGCCAACTCCTGGGTGCATGATCTGCAGGTAGGGGGTGGGCGTATTATTGGCGAGGGGTGCCATTTCATTGATCTCTGCAGCTATCTATCCGATAGCAGGGTTATTGCCGTCTGTATGAACTCCCTCGGTTCGTCGCCGCAGGAAAACACCGACAATGTTACCATTATGTTGCGTTATGCAAACGGCTCCAACGCTGTGATCAATTATTTTGCCAACGGCAGCAAGGCCTATTCCAAGGAACGGGTCGAGGTGCATTCCCAGGAGCGATCTCTGATCATGGATAATTGGCGTACCCTTGAAGGGCATGGTTTTAAGGGTTTTTCCCGTACCAAGATGAAGCAGGATAAGGGACACGCCGAGCAATTCAGGCTTTTGTTGGAGCGGGTCACCACTGGTGGAGAACCGTTGATTCCCTTTGATGAGATAATCAATACAACAAAGGCCAGCTTTGCAGCCATAACCTCTTTAAAAGAAGGGCGCTGGGTGGAAATTTCGGAGATATGAGTTACTTGTTCTCCGTAAAGCTTAAAACATATTGGAAATTAGGGTTATCCTCGGTTGCTCGGGTTGCGTTTTACCGTGCGGCATGCATAATTGGCTGGTATCGCCAGCGGATGCCGATCAACTACTGGGGTTGCGGCACAGTTTTCTACTCTTCGGATTTATCATCTTCCCCCTCTATTTCATTTGAGTCCAGAGCCATTTTACTTGAACGTGCTGAAGCGTTGCTGAAAGGTAAGCTCTGTTATTTCTCTGACGGAATGAAACAGGTTGGGTCTCCACCAGACTGGTTTCTTGATCCATTCAGCGGTCAGCGCTTGTCACCCGGTGGGCACTGGTCAAAAGTAAACGAATTTTCTGCTGCCGATATCAAAACTGTCTGGGAAGCATCGCGCTTCGAGTGGGTGCCTTTGCTGGCAAGAGCCTGGCGCGTCAGCGGGGACAGTCGCTATATTGATACTCTCAATCAGTGGCTCCACGACTGGGTTCTACGCAACCCATTCAACGCTGGACCAAACTGGAAATGCGGTCAGGAAGCCTCAATACGCATCATAAACCTGATGCTGGGTTCGTTTCTACTCGACGTCCAGAGGAATCCTTCTCCTGCCCTCGTTGCATTAATTGAGCTTCATTGCTCGCGTATTCGACCAACTATTAAATATGCTGTAGCTCAAAACAATAATCATGGCACTTCTGAGGCAGCCGCTCTCTATCTTGGAGGCAGCTGGCTGCTTGGGGTTGATCCACTCATTCCTGTGGCACTGCGACGGCAGGCACAACAGTGGCGTGATTTAGGGAGGACCCTGTTGGAAGATCGGGTCTTGCATCTTGTTGCAGTAGATGGCAGTTTCTCCCAGTATTCTGTCAATTATCACCGTGTTCTTGTTGATACTCTGTGTCAGGTAGAGGTATGGCGTCAGGAGTACGGTGATAAACCATTCAGCAGATCATATACAGAGCGTTGTCAAGCTGCTGTTGAGTGGTTAGCACAGGTGACTGATGCTGACACGGGTGATGCGCCCAATATGGGGGCAAATGATGGCGCACGCCTCTATAACCTGTCCAGCACCCCGTACCGTGACTTTCGTGCTACAGTGCAACTGGCATCGCTCCTTTTTAATAAATATAAAGTTTACGCTGAGGGATCATGGAATGAACCACTGCAATGGCTTGGAAGAAATACCAATCATGATGTCGTCGAACTTCGTAGAGACTCTGTCGTTCATAAAAATGGTGGCGATGTACTGTTGCATGGCGTCAACAGTCATGCCATGATCCGTTTTGCACATTTCCAGTTTCGCCCCAGTCATGCAGACTGTCTCCACTTTGACCTGTGGCACAAGGGGCGTAATATCCTGAGGGACGGCGGCACCTACAGCTACAACACTGACCCGCAATTTCTCGATTATTTTTCCGGTTCCCGTTCACACAATACGGTGCAATTTGATGACCGTAATCAGATGCCGCGCCTCGGTCGGTTCCTGTTTGGTGACTGGCTGTCAATGAGTGAATGCGGCGGCATCGAGAAATATAATGGTTCTGTGAGCTGGAGCGGCGCTTATTATGACCGGCAGAAAGCCTGGCATCGCAGGTTCGTGAGCATTGAGAATGGTATTTGGAAAGTGATTGATACGATTAATGGATTTGAGAAAAAAGCTGTATTACGTTGGAGATTGATTCCTGATGAGTGGCAGCTTAATAAGACTATTTGTCATAGCAGCCATGCACAAATAAGTGTGGTAACAGATGCGCCGGTAAACCGGTTTGAACTAGTTACAGGGTGGGAATCTTTGCATTATCTCCAGAAGACGGAATTACCGGTTCTTGAAGTTGAAGTTGGACCCGGTCGATGGACTATTGAAACAGACATAATCCTGAAAGATTGATTTAGGTCAGTTTCACGGAAAGTCGCAAAGAAGGGCACAATCCTTTTTGGATTAGCCATAAAAACGCACCAAAACCTGAATGTTCGTTTTCTTCGCGTCTTAAGTGAGCAACGCGAATGAGCGTGAGATTCCGTTTAATAGGGTTACTATGCACGTACTTTATTTCCATCAGCATTTTTCAACTCCTGCCGGTTCTACCGGCACCAGATCGTACGAGATGGCTCAGAGGTTGATCGCACGTGGTCACAAGGTCACGATGGTGTGCGGCAGCGGCCAGATGGCGAGCAGTGGTTTACAACAAGAACCGGTCAATGGTATGCGCAAGGGGACGGTTGACGGCATTGACATCATTGAATTTTGTCTGCCATATTCCAACTACGACAGTTTCCTCAAGCGATCTTGGATTTTTGTCCTATTTGCCTGGCACAGTGTTAAATTAGCTCTGCAGTTACAGTATGATCTGCTTTTTGCCACATCTACACCTTTAACCGCTGGTATTCCCTGCATTGTCGCCAGCATACTTCGTCGGAAACCGTTCGTTTTTGAAGTGCGCGATCTGTGGCCGGAGCTGCCCCGGGAAATGGGGGTTATTACCAATCCGGTCGTTCTTACTGCCATGAGCGTTTTGGAATGGGTGTCTTATCACACCGCAAAAGCATGTATCGGTCTTTCACCCGGAATAGTTCAGGGAATTGTGCGCAGGGGTATTGATTCAGAAAAAGTCGGCATGGTGCCAAACGGCTGCGACCTTGACCTGTTCGATCCCGATACAGGAGTAACACTGCGACCAGACGGCGTTAGTCAAGATGACTTTCTTGCGATATTCTCCGGTGCCCACGGTATCGCCAATGGCTTGGATGCTGTTCTTGATGCGGCAGCGGAATTAAAACGGAAAGGGCGGAATGACATCAAGCTCGTCTTCATCGGTGACGGCAGGTTAAAACCGGCCTTGGTTAAAAGGGCCTCTAATGAGAGCCTTGATAATTGTCTGTTTCTAAACCCGGTTCCCAAGCTGGAACTCACGGCGTATCTTCGCGGAGCGGATGCCGGCCTAATGATACTCGACAATATCCCCGCTTTCTATTACGGGACATCACCCAACAAATTTTTTGATTATATTTCCATCGGTCTGCCGGTAATTAACAATTATCCGGGCTGGTTGGCCGGTATTATCATTGAAAACAGTTGTGGATGTGCCTTAGAGCCAGGAAACCCGAAATCTTTTGCCGAGTCACTTGAACAACTTGCCGATAATCCTGATTTGACGAAACAGATGGGATTAAACGCTCGTGCGCTTGCTGTCCGGGAATTTGACCGGAAAGATCTTGGCAACAGGTTTGTCGACTTTCTGGAGAAGGTATATCGAAATTGAAACGGTTGCAGGAATTGGATATAAGCCCCAGCGGAATATTCCGGCGGGGCATGAGGACAACCCATTGGTGATGAAACAACTTTTTGATACTCTGTCGGCATTGCTGGGGCTGATTGTCCTCAGCCCGGTATTGATAATCACTGCAATTCTGGTGCGCATCAAGCTTGGTTCGCCGGTTCTGTTCAGACAGCAGCGTCCTGGGTTACATTCGCAACCGTTTTATGTGTATAAATTCCGCACCATGGCTGATCAGCGTGATGCTAACGGGCGGTTATTACCTGATGAAGTCCGCCTGACACCATTCGGAAAACTGCTGCGCAGGTTGAGCGTGGATGAATTGCCACAACTGCTTAATGTTGTTAAAGGCGACTTGAGTCTGGTCGGTCCGCGTCCATTGCTGATGCAGTATCTGCCTTTATATTCACCGGAGCAGGCGAGGCGGCACGACGTGCGCCCCGGTATAACCGGCTGGGCACAGGTGAATGGACGGAATGCTATCAGTTGGGAAGAGAAGTTCAAGCTTGATGTGTGGTATGTGGATAACCAATCTTTCCTGCTCGATATGAAGATCCTCTGGATGACCTTTAACAAGGTGTTCAAGCGTGAAGGTATCAGCCAGGATGGGCAAGCTACGATGTCAGAATTTACTGGGAGTAAATTCTGACATCGATTTTGAATGTTGAATTTTGGATTTTGAATTGGTGATGCATGAATAGATAACCTTATTCAGAAAAAAAGCTATGTTTTTGCGCTTCAGATCATTGCTCTTTATCGGAAGCTCTGTAAAGCCAATGAGTTTGTTTTGTCAAAACAGTTACTCCGGTCTGGTACAATTATTGGGGCGAATGTTGAGGAAGCTCAGGCGGGACAAAGCCGAGCTGATTTTGTATCAAAAATTTAAATAGCCTCTAAGGAGGCGAGAGAAACAAATTATTGGCTCCGATTGTTGAGAGATAGCAAGGTAATCGGTGAAAGCGAAGTTGAATCACTTTTGCAAGAGTCTGATGCTATAATTAAAATTCTCACTTCCATTGTAAAATCAACAAATAAAAGCAATTTAAAATCCAAAATTCAAAATTCAAAATCGGATTTTTTATGAAAGAAAAAATCTTCATATTTGGTGCCAGCGGCCATGCCAAGGTGGTTATTGATATTATCGAACGCCAGGGGCTTTATGAGGTTGCCTTTCTGGTTGATGATGACCCCGCACTGAAGGGCATTGAATTTTATGGTTATAAGGTAATCGGAGGCAAAGAGGAGCTGCTTGCGGTTCGGGATCAGATCTCTTGTGGAATAGTTGCCATCGGAAGTAATAGGGCACGGATTGCAGTTGCAGAATGGTTGATCTGTAACAATTTTGATCTTGTTTCAGCTATTCACCCTTTTGCACAGCTCGGGCGCGGAGTAACTGTTGATACAGGATCTGTAATAATGGCCGGGGCGGTTATCAATTCTGATTGTAGTATCGGTCGGAATGTCATTGTAAATACCTGTGCAAGCATCGACCACGACTGTACTGTTGGTGATGGGGCACATATTGCGCCCGGTACAACTTTATGTGGAACAGTTCGCATCGGCAATGGCACTTTTGTCTGTGCCGGAGCTACTATTATTCCTAACTTGAATATTGGGGATGATGTTATCGTTGGTGCGGGATCTACAGTTATTCAGAGTCTGGCTGATGGAGTAACCGCAGTTGGAAGCCCGGCTAAGATTCTAAAATAATTGTAAATTAAAGAGATATTCCATGGTTGAATCATTGACAACGGAATACAAGAAGTCATTTGGCAAGGAGGCTATTATTTCTCTGGTCGCCTTTGCAAATACTAACGGTGGTGTCGTTATCATTGGTGTTGATGACACGGGTCAACCGTGCGGCGTAGACATCGGACCAGAGACTATCCAGCGATATATCAACGAGATCAAGATTGCTACCTATCCGCAACTTATTCCGAAGGTACTGGTTGAGGAGCATGAGGGCAAACAGGTTATTCTTTTTGAGGTTGGAGAGTTTCCTGTAAAACCCGTTTCATACAAAAACCGCTACTATCGCCGGATACATAACAGCAATCACATTATGACTCTGGAAGAGATAGTTGATTTGCAACAACAGTCCCTATCCATATCGTATGATGCCTACCCCTCTCGCGCCGCCTTAACCGATCTTGACACAACATTGCTGACACGCTTTATGGAGCGTGTTAACAATCGGGGTCGGGTATCTCTGTTTGAAGATCTGAACAAAAATATGATGAAACTTAAGCTTATCCGTGATGGCAAGCTGACGATTGCCGCTAATCTTCTGTTTGGTGATCCTGATTTTACTATCCGTATCGGCCGTTTCAAGTCCGAGGCAACAATTATAGATGACGTTGTAGTAACGTCACCACTCTTTGCCGCCGTTGATGAGACAATGACCTCTATCAAAAAGCATATAAACCTTTCCTACTCTTTTGACGGCAGCCGGGAGCGTAAGGAGCGTTGGCAATATCCGATCGAGGCGCTACGCGAGTTGGTATTGAATGCAGTAGTACACAGAGATTACAAGAGCCCTTCCGACATTATCATAAAAATTTTTGATGATCGCATTATCATATCTAATCCAGGTAAGCTCTATGGCAAACTGCAAATTGAGGATTTAAAACGGGATGATTATGTATCCTCGCTACGAAACCGCCTACTGGCTGAGATGTTCTACCTGACTGGTGATATTGAGCGATATGGCACAGGTTATCTGCGCATTAGGGAGTATCTGTCCGGTTATCCTGAAGTTTTAATTTCAATGGAAGAGATGGGGGAATTTTTCAAGGTTGAACTCCACCTTACTACCCCCCAATTGACCCCCCAATTGACCCCCCAATTGACCCCCCAATTGACCCCCCAATTGACCATGCTGGAATATACAATTTTGAATAAACTGGCATCGTTTCCAGCATATAGCAACAGAGATCTTTCCAAAGAGCTTGCAGTTGGTGCCGACACGGTCAGGGAATATATTTCCCGTTTGAAATTAAAGGGGTTACTCATAAGAGAGGGGGGGCGTAGATACGGCACATGGAAGGTAACTACTGCTGGATTACAGCTGATACAAAAACATTTAATACGTTAGAATCAGAGGTTTGTATATGACTATTAATAAACTTGCCATCGACGGTGGAAAACCATTACGGACTACTCCTTTTGCACCCTGGCCCTATTTTGCTGATGACGAAATAGAAGCGGTAACATCACTGCTTCGTTCCGGCAAAGTCAACTACTGGACAGGAACTGAGGGGCGCGAATTTGAAAAGGAGTTCGCCGCTTATTCCGGTTGCAAATACGCCATTGCATTGGCTAATGGTACTGTTGCATTGGAACTGGCACTTTATGCCCTTGGAATCGGAAGCGGCGACGAGGTTATAACAACAAGCCGCACCTTTATTGCCTCCGCCAGCTCTGTTGTGATGCGTGGAGCCACACCTGTTTTGGCTGATCTTGATCCGGTCAGCCAGAATATCAGTGCAGAAACTATATGCCCCTGTATCACACCCCGTACCAAAGCGATAATTTGTGTTCATCTAGCTGGATGGCCCTGCGATATGGACGCTATCAACGAACTTGCACGGGCGCATGGTTTAAAGGTGATTGAAGATTGCGCTCAGGCGCATGGTGCAACTTATAAGGGAAAACCTGTTGGTTCTTTGGGGGATGTAGCTGCTTTTTCGTTTTGTCAGGACAAGATCATGACCACCGGTGGTGAAGGTGGTATGTTGACAACAAATGATGAGGAACTCTGGCGGAAAGCGTGGGAATTCAAAGATCATGGCAAGAGTTATGATGCTGTCTATAATCGACAGCATCCACCCGGTTTTCGATGGCTGCATGAATCATTCGGCACTAACTGGCGCCTTACCGAAATGCAGTCGGCTATTGGTAGAATACAGCTACGCAAACTTCCGGAGTGGACGGCAACAAGGCAGCGATACGCAGCAATCCTCACTGAATGTTTCTCTAAAATACCGGCTCTGCGACTCACGATTCCGCCGCCAGAAATAGGTCACGCTTACTACAAATATTATGCGTTCCTACAGCCGGAACTGAATTCAAAATCCAAAATCCAAAATCCAAAATTTAATTACCGCGATGAAATTATGGCTGCAATTAACGCAGAAGGTATTCCATGCTTCAGTGGCAGCTGTAGTGAAATATATCTGGAAAAGGCTTTCATAGATACGGGATACGGACTAACTGAACCTTTGCCTGTTGCCAAAGAACTGGGGGAAAACAGTTTGATGTTTCTGCTGCATCCAACTTTGACAGAGGTGGATATGACTAATATCTGCGCGGCGGTGGATAAGGTGTTTAGAAAAGCACTTCACTGCTGATATGGAAAAAAATGGACAGAAGTTGCTTGCGGGCGGGTAATTTATCAACCCGGCAGATGCGGAGGGCACAAGTTTGGATATATTTACACAGGGAAGAGTTGTTAGCGGATTGGGAGCTTGCTAAAGTCAAAACTGAATCTTTGCGGAATACCAGTAAACCTGCGGAGTAAGGCTTTGGTTGTTGCTTATTTTGCACTATCAAGTTGATTGGATCACTAATTGGATCACTGACGACCGTAAATAAGAAGTGAATAGCCTCTTGTTTTGCAGGCTGATTTGATATACTTTAAGAGTGCTAACGATATCATTATGGAGGTTAGATATGGCACGAACGGTAGTAAACATTGATGAGTCACTGTATGAACAAGCAAAGGTATTTACCGGACTGAAAAAGAAGGTAGATGTTGTCAATTATGCCTTGAAACATCTGCTAGAACAACGGGACATGGAGAAAATACTTGAACTGCGTGGCAAAATTGTGTGGGAAGGTGATCTGGATGAGATGAGGCAGGCGCGTTATGGTTCTTGTTGATACCTCTATCTGGATAGATTTTTTTCAGGCGCCGGAGAGCCATACGGGATTAGTACTTGTGTCACTTATCAAGGATCATAATAATGTGGCTCTATGCGGCATCGTCCTCCAGGAGGTTCTGCAGGGTATTCGCAACCAGAATAGTTTTGTGCTTGTCCGCGAGAGATTGTTGAAATTTCCCTTTATTGAGGCAAATTTGGATACCTGGTTACTAGCAGCATCGCTGTACCGCGCCCTGCGTGCGAAGGGAATTACTATACCGCCAGTTGATGTAACTATTGCAGCTATAGCAATCCAAAATGATATACAACTTTTTAGCAGGGATGTACATTTTGAGGAAGTTGCACTGGTGAGTGACTTGAGATTGTATTGTGTGTAGTAAAACCTTTTTGATAAACGGATCTGATCTGTTTTGATTCCATTGTTGTTGAATTGAAGGCTCTGCCTTACTCAATCCGGTAATGCTGTTTCTGGTGTGCAGCCTTGATTTCTCGGTTACTCCGTTGCTCTGTGTTGTTCGAACTGCCGATTCTAGGATAAACACCCACTACAAAGCCCCTGTCCGGAACGTAAATATGATGTTCCGGGCAGGGGCTTTTACGTTCAACTTTCCTCTACTACCACACTATTTCCCGACCGCCTGCCATGCTGCCGCCTGGTTCGGCAGATATGCACTGGCAGCGGTTGGTGTGGCACCATTCAGATACCAGATAAAGGTGTTGTTGGTATCACGGTCTGAACGACGCCACAA
>JAQUHA010000028.1 GCA_028683855.1 Desulfuromonadaceae bacterium | reverse complement strand
TTAAAAATGAATTGGTGCATCATTGCCGTTATGCAAACCGAGAGGAAGCGAAGGCTTCTATACAGGAATACATTGAAATCTTCTATAACCGCCAAAGGCGACATTCTCGTCTTGGCTATCTTTCACCAGCAGTATTTGAGCAGAATTACCACAAATTGCAAAAAGCTGCTTGAGTTGGAGGTGTCTACTATTGACAGCAGGACAGGTCAACGACAACTATCCTGACACAGGGGGCCAGCAACAACCCAACAACCAAGTAAGTATAATCCAGCTTAGAATTCCCACAATAAATATCGCTATGATGGCATTAATGATGTTATCACAGCTCATTGCAATACAAACATCACCGTAGTAATATTTATGTTGATTGATGAGATCCTCTATGCAATGATACAACTAAAGTGATATTTAATTTTAGCGAGAACTATCAAATGTCAAAAACCGTGACACCGCTTCCTGTTCCGGAACCGCAACTACTGATTGATGCAGCAACACTTGGAAAGTTTGTCCGCGCCAGAAGGACGCAGACCGGAATGACCATCCACGAGGCTGCCGCCTTCTGTGGTGTTGCCGTGGGAACTCTGGGCAAGATCGAAACCGCCGGCGGCGATGTCAAACTGAGCAGCATACTGAACATCTGCGCCATGTTCGGAATCACTATTAGCATCGAAGCCCGGGAGAATTAATGGCTACACTCCTCACCGTAAACATCAACCGCCAGCGTCTTGGGAAGATCATACTTGAAGATAAGGCCGAACTGTATGGTTTGGAGTATGCTCCGTCGTGGCTTGACGGGGGAGGTTTTCCCGTATCACCACATCTGAAACCGGGCAAATGCGGCTCCGAATCGTTAAAACGTTTTCTTGCCAATCTGCTTCCGGAAGGAAGATGGCTGGAAGAGCTTTCAGCCTCCAGCCACATCTCACGAGCCAACATTTTCGGGCTTGTCGCTGCTATCGGAGCAGAAACGACCGGGGCGTTGACGTTCAGGATGGGTGGTGAGCCTGAGGGTGAACCACCGACAAGCTTCAGGCCAGTGATGTCCAAAGAGCTTGAGGAGCGCATCAGCCAACGCCAGAACTTGTCGATAGCGGTATGGGACGGAAAACCACGACTCTCGCTCGCAGGCGTGCAGGATAAACTGCCGCTGCTGATCAGAGCGGATGGACAGATCGGTTTTGGTGAAGGGGAACTGGCCTCGACTCATATCTTGAAGTTCGGCACTGCCCGGGCTTTGCACCTGGTGATCAACGAATTTATCTGCATGCAACTGGCAAAGGGTATGAAGCTGCCGGTTGCGGACGTTTCCCTTGCCCGTTTTGGCGAGCCGGTGCTGGTAGTACGACGCTTCGACCGTGAGTTGAACGGTGATACTGTTGTCCGCCGACACCTGATCGACGGCTGCCAGATGCTGGATCTGCCGCCGACCTACAAATACGAGCGTCCCTTTGGCAAGGGTGGAGATGCGGCGGTCATCAGATCAGGAGCCAACCTGCCAGACCTCTTCGCCTCCTGCCGACTATGCCGGATTCCTGCTGCCGCCATGCGCGATATGCTTAATTGGGTTCTGTTCCAGCTCCTGATCGGCAATAGTGATGCCCATGGTAAAAACATCTCTTTCTTCGTTGGACCAGGAGGAATCGATATGGCTCCTGCCTATGATTTGCTAAATCTCGGCATATACGCCGCCGAATATGACCGTGATTTTTCCATGGCGATCGGTGATGCCTTTGCTCCGGAGGATATTTCGCCATGGGAACTTGGGGAGATGTGTGAACGATGCAGCCTCCAGAAACGGCTGGTTGCCAATTCGCTGACAACAATGTCCGAAAAGCTGATTAATGCGATGGATACTGTAAAATTGTCAGACCTGCTACCAGGAGAGGAAACCGAGTTTGCTCGTGAACTACTCGATAAAATAAGAAAGAATGTGGAGCGGTATCTGCCGTACGCAAAGCAATTGCCGAAGATCGTAGTTTAATGTAGTTTCAAGTATAGCCACACCTCGTTCTGCCCAGGATAAATATTGTGACAGCGGCTTCAAATGACATACAGACAACGGCAATTGATACAAAATTGCTTTCAAAGTTGATCGTAGAGCTAAACATAGCCCGACGCAACACATCTTCTTATCCAAAGGGGCATCCTGTTATTGCTGCATCATTAGGAAAAGTTCTCAATACATATAACGAGCTGCTTGAACAAAATGATGAAATCATATTAGGGGTAACAAGCGATGCACTGATGATTGGTGGAGAAATTTTTGAAAAAGCGAATCTTGTATACCGTGATTTTTCGAGGGTTCTCTTTGAACACGGCATAGGGGCATTGGTATTTCACAAAGGCGCTACTCTAAAAGAGCTGAATAATTTCACTACGATTCTGGGTGTCAAACGAGAACTAATTTTCAAACATGGCGGTATTGAAGATGTTTGGAAAAAATCACAGATTTCAGCAATCTCAGTCCGCCCAATCCGTTATGACTTATTTCAAACCACAGACTCAGATTTAAACTCTACTCATGAAACGCAACAGGAGAGTGACGGGCTCTGGGATCGTTTTGCAAGGAGACTGACTGTTGGAGAGATCTCTCAAAAGAGAAACGATCTTGATACGCTTGACCCTCTGATTCTTGCAAAAGTGCTGAATCAGGAATTTGACAGCGGCAACATGAATGATTCAGAACTTCGCAATGCTATATCTGATTTTATGACTCTTGCAGACAAAGAGGCTTTATCTGAATCTAACGATCTGCAGCCTTATGAGAAACTTGCCACTTTCATCAACAATCTAACCCCTGATCTGCGTAGGCAGTTTATCGACAGCTCATTCTCCAGCAGTAACAGGGAAAGTCTAAAAGCAACTGAACAGATTCTGACCAATCTATCCAGCAGCACTATTCTTGATACTCTTCAAGACATCAGCCTCAATCGTCTTAGTGTATCCCCTATAGTTTTTGCTCTTCTCCAAAGATTAGGAGAAAACTCCGCTTCTACTGAAAAAGATCCTGAATTTTCTTCTGAAGAAGAAAATATGTCCCAGAAGATGAAAACTATTTTCAGAGAGTATGCATCAGAAGAGTTCGTACCGGATGATTACCAGAAAAAACTTAACTATATAATAACTAATGATCAGATACCCCGTCTGAATATGGAAGAGGTAACTGAACTCCTTAATACTATCGAAAATCATGCAGTTGAAAACAGTATCAGCCAGATTCTCCTTAATCTTGTTCGCCAGGGGGTTGAAACTCCTGAAGAGCGGGATCTTCTCTTACAGAGTTTAACTGATATGTTCGGTTTTTTTCTGCAAACCGGCGAATATGGTCAGTTACAAAAAATGCTCGATCAACTGGAAGACGATACATTTCCATTAGAAATTAAACGTCGCCTGACTATTGAATATGGACGGAGTGACTATCTTGAAGAAATTCTGAATGGGCTGTCTATATGGGGGAAACCAAGGTACGGAGATATTCGCACCCTTATCTATAAAATTGGTGGACCTTTTGTTGAGCCGATTCTTGACAGGTTGTCAGAAGAAGACAATATGTCTCTGCGCCGTTTTTACATGGACTGCCTTATTGAAATGGGTGGTATAACAGAAGCTGCTATTATTAAACGTCTGCATGACCCACGCTGGTACTTCGTTCGCAATCTGCTCAATATTATTTCAGCGCAAGGCGGTTATTCAGCCATTCAATCAATTCGTCCCTTACTGCAGAATAAAGATCCGCGCCTAAGGCATGAAGCCCTCAAAACACTTGTATACCTTCGGGATCCAGAGGCAGAAGAGCAGATAATAGATAATCTGCAGTCAGAAAATCTGGATCTTCAAAATGCCGCAATTATACTCGCGGAACAGTGCAAAGCTCCTGCAGTAGCTGCAAAACTGACGGAAATGCTCTCTCAGGGGGGATATTCGCAGTCAGAATGTGAAAGAAAGAGTAGCATCGTACAGACTCTTGGAGAGATCGGGAGAGCTGAAGTACTGCCGGAGCTGGCAAAAATACTCGGCTCCCGCAGCATTTTCCATTCACAGCATTTAACAAAGTTAAAAAAGGATATTATCAGAACCCTCCCGAAATATCCTCACAGAGTTTCAGGCCCAATACTGGAGAGGATAGCTGACGGTTACGGCGAACTTTCCAGATTGGCGAAAGAGACAGCCGGTATTATCAGGTACGAAAAATAATGAGCGATAATAATTACATACATGATTTTATCCGTCATCTGCTTTCAGCCACAGCAAATGCAGCTCTTTACGGTACTGAACATCCTCAGGTAAAACGCCTTTCAGAAAGAGCTTTCTCAAGCCTTGCTGCAATGCTTCAAACAAGAGCGGAACTGACGATACTTGTGGTTGAGAACGAGTTGGTTATTGATGGGCAACCGCAGGATACCAGCCTTTTCTTTAACCGTTTCACACATATTCTAAAATCGCAGCGCATAGGTACGCTTAAAGTTCTTGCAGGTGTAGCAAAACCTGAAGTTGATTTACTTATAAAGGGGCTTTCAGGAAATATTGACAGCTCCAATATAATGTCATCTGAACATATTCATCTCGGAAATGTCGACATACGGACATCTGACACAACTAATGATGCTAATGAATATCGAAGCCACCACCATAAAATATCGCTCCCGGAAATGCCGAAAGAAGAGCTGGCTCGTTTTATGGAAATTTATGAAACTGTTAAGAATAAACATAAGATTCAGATTAACGGGGTGTTTGACGTTGTTTCAGGGTTTATTGACGTTTTCAGACAGGAGGGAAAACCGCTTCTTGCTATGGCAGCTCTTAGAGATAGAGATGAATATACATTTACTCACTCGACAAATGTCTGCGTTCTTAACCTGGCGCAGGCAATGGCGCTTGGCATTGAAGGACAATTACTAAACGATATCGGTGTTGCGGCAATGCTTCATGACATCGGCAAGCTCTTTATTCCAGAGGAGATTCTTACTAAAAAAGATCAGCTGGATAAGGAAGAGTTTGAAATAATGAGAGAACATCCTGTCAAAGGAGCGCGGCATCTGCTTGAAACACCTGGTGTTCCGAGGGTGGCGGTAATTACCGCTTACGAGCATCATATAAAATATAATTTAAGCGGATATCCTAAGGTTGATTCAAACTGGCAAATGAACCTCTGTAGTAACATGACCACCATCTCTGATTTCTTTGATGCGCTGAGAACCAGGCGACCTTATCGCGAACCGGTATCGCTCCCTGAAATAGCTTCAATGATGGACAGTATGGCTGGAACAGATCTGCACCCCGCACTCACCCGGAATTTTCTTAAAATTATAGCCGGACTCGTCGAAACCATCGATCAGAGATATATCTAAAAACTACTATCTCTTTATTCCTTACATAAAGAATCACTTCATGTTTTAAAACTCAACCTGTTAATTCAATTACACAATCAACACTCTAACAACAACATTACTTAATTGTCAGACTCTTTCGTATGGTTCAAAAAGTCGCTTATATTCATCCAGCGCAAACCTGTCGGTCATACCTGCAATATAGTCACAGACAACTCGATGAAGACCAAACTGTTCAATTCTAAATTGGTACTTAGGGGGGAGCAGATTCGGGTAACGGATGTAGGTTTCAAAAAGTCGGGTTATGAATATCTCCGCCTTAACCCTCATCTTGTCAACTTTATAGTGACGATAAAGGTTCTGTGACAAAAATCTTTTAAGTGCCATATTTCGGAATGTCAGATCATCGTTAAAGTGAACCACAGTGCGGTTTACCAACCTCAGGTCATCCTGCGTATTTATATTGTGTGCCTGCAGATTATCCGAAGTTGTTGTGCAGATATCACTGATAAGTAATCCTATCAAAGCACTTATTGTCTGATAAATAAGCCTTTTGCCATCAATAGTCGGATATTTAAGCCGAACTGAGGCACAGACTTCATGCCACAGGTCAACCTTTTCAAGCATTTCCAATGTTATGTAGCCGGACTTCAAACCATCATCAATATCGTGGTTATTGTAGGCAATTTCATCAGCATAATTGATTATCTGACCTTCAACAGTCGGAACAGTACCGGGCAGAAATTCATCCATTATTTCACTGGCGGCATCGTAAGGGGTTGAATGTTTTATTATACCCTCCCGCACCTCCCATGTAAGATTCAAACCGTTAAAGCCCGGATACCGCTCTTCAAGTTCATCAACCACCCTGAACGACTGCATATTATGTTCAAACCCGCCATACCCTTCCATCAGGCGATTTAGAACCTCCTCCCCTGTATGCCCGAAAGGGGTATGTCCCAAATCATGTGATAGTGCGAGAGCTTCAGTGAGTTCCTCGTTCAGATGCAGCTTGCGGGCTATAGCTCTGCCGATCTGTGCAACTTCAAGAGAGTGGGTAAGCCTGGTACGATAATAATCTCCTTCATGATTAACAAAGACCTGAGTCTTATATTCAAGCCTCCTGAATGCTGCACAGTGAATGATACGATCCCTGTCTCGCTCAAAAGCGGGTCTGTTATCTCTATGCTCCTCTGTATGTTTTCTACCGCGAGAAGCAGAGCTGGTGCTGGCATAGCCTGCAAGATCATTTCGTTCCAATGAATCTGTCATGGTCAAACCCCGGTTATGAAGCAAAAAATATGATGATTATCAATCAGGATAAGGCGAACTCTTTTTGGAATTACGCCGCGCAGCACTTTTTTTATTTCCGCTGACTCCGGCAATTGAAAGCACATCTGCCAACTGCATTCTCCATTCACCTTCTGTATTACTCATCTTGAACTCACGAGTAATAGAATCTGTTGAATTTGCAGTACCTTCAAGACCGATCTTGACATAAACAGTAGCTTCAGTTAGCTTTTTCTGCACCAGCTTAAAGCGTTCCATCTTCTGCCAGCAGCAGGCTGGTCTAATCGAAGATTCCTGCATTCTCTTTACAAACGACTCGCGCGAGGTTCTGCCTCTATGCGCCAACTGATCAAAAAGCTGTTCGAAGCGACCTTCACGCCATATATCAAGAGTATCAGACATAGACTTTTCGACTTCGGAGCTTACTTCAGAAGCCAGTAACGTACCGGTGTTAAAGATAAAAATAATACAAACAGTGACAAATGAAGAAAAATATTTAATATTCATACCCTGCCCTCCATGACTCCTGGCATCGTAGAATAAATAAACTTCATGCGCAACTTCAAAAACAGTAAATGAACATTTACTACCCGGCATTTATGTATGGCTATCATTCTGAAGTTTGATATTTGATATAAATGATGTATTATTCGTTCCTCATTTCTCAAAGGGGAAAACTATGTCCAGCCAGGAAGAAAAACTTCGCAGAATTATTGATCTCGGTTTTGAAATTTCACAAATCAAAGACATTGATCTTCTCCTGGAAAAAATTCTGAGGGAAGCGCGGGGCTTTACGAACTGTGATGCCGGCTCCATATATGTAAGGGAGGGGGATCAGCTCGTTTTCCGCTACGCCCAGAACGACACAATGCAGCGACAGCTTACTCCCGGCAAAAAACTCCCTTACACGACATTCAGTATACCGGTAAACAACAACTCCATTGCTGGTTATGTAGCTTTAAGCGGATCTATTCTTACAATTTCAGATGTTTATGAGATCGGTGAATTTTATCCGTTTTCTTTTAACCGATCATACGACGATCTAACCGGATACCGTACCGCTTCAATGCTTACAATACCGCTCAAAAACTTTCGTGGAGACGGCATAGGAATTCTCCAGCTTATCAACGCGATGGATAGCCATGGAGAGGTAATACCATTTGCGGATGATGACGAAGACACCATAATGTACTTTGCCAACAATGCAGCAAATGCGATTGAACGCGCAAAAATGACTCGTGAAATAATCCTCCGAATGAACAAAATGGCAGAAATGCGCGACCCTAAAGAAACCGGCCCTCACGTCAACAGAGTGGCAGCCTATTCAGTTGCTCTCTACGAAGCCTGGGCATACAAGAATAATGTTCCACAGCCGGAAATTGACCATAACCGAGACATACTTCGGATGTCTGCTATGCTGCATGATGTTGGCAAGGTTGCCATTTCCGACAGTATATTAAAGAAACCGGGACGTTTTACCCCCGAAGAATTTCAGGTAATGAAGCTTCATACTCTTTTTGGCGCCAATCTATTCTCCGATATTTATTCTGATTTTGACGAATCTGCAGGCATAGTAGCGATTAACCACCATGAACGATGGGATGGTAACGGCTATCCCGGCTATATTGATCCACTCACACAAAAACCGCTGCCCGGTTTTGAAAAAGAAGATGGTACAGCTTTGGGAAAACGTGGAGAAGATATACCGTTTTTTGGCAGAATCGTTGCCTTGGCGGACGTTTATGACGCACTATCCAACAGGCGCTGTTATAAAGAGGCGTGGAATGAAGATGAGGTAGTCGAAAACATTCGTGACGAAGCCGGTAAACAGTTTGACCCGGAACTGGTTGAAGTTTTTCTTGAAAATGTGGACACGTTCCGACAGATCGAGAAGCTTTATCCGGATCACACAGAATAGGGAGCTTAAATTTATTATTAACAGATAAGCACAGCTGCTGCAGACGACAAAAAGTTGGCAAATCGTCTGCATCAGCTGTTTTTTTTACTAAAGTGTACGTCCGTCAGCTTCGGCAAACAGCTTAAGTTTTGCCATCATCGCCTCAAATTTAGATGGTTTAAGAGACTGAGCACCATCAGATGAGGCGTGTTCAGGATCCGGGTGAACCTCAACAATCAAACCGTCCGCCCCGGCTGCAACTGATGCGTAACACATAGGTGCTACATAATGATGATCACCCGTACCATGTGATGGATCTATAACAACCGGCAGATGGGTCTTTCCTTTTAAAACCGGAATAGCTGACAGATCAAGTGTATTGCGGGTAGCGGTCTCGAATGTGCGGATACCCCTTTCGCAGAGAATTACCGACTGATTTCCCTCACTCATAATATACTCTGCACTCATAAGAAATTCCTGTATTGTCATAGACATACCTCTCTTAAGCAGCACAGGTCTACTCAGTTTGCCGATTTTTTTCAATAGAGCGAAGTTCTGTGAATTGCGTGCCCCCACTTGCAGTATATCGGAATAATCTGCAACCATATCTGCCGTTTCAGGATCAATTACTTCAGTAACAATTGGTAAACCTGTCAATTCCCTCGCCTTGGCAAGCAGCTTCAGCCCCTCTTCCTCCAATCCCTGAAACGAATATGGTGAAGTTCTGGGCTTAAATGCACCACCTCTTAGAACATGAGCACCTGCATTTTTTACTGCAATTGCCGATTCAATAATCTGTTTTTCACTCTCCACAGAACATGGACCAGCCATAACAATTACTTTATCCCCGCCTATAACCACGTTGTCACTGATACTGATCAAACTTGCATCTTTTTTAACCTCTTTTGAAGCGAGCTTGTAAGGCTGAAGGATTGGCACTACCTTCTCAACTCCATGCATCGACTCAAGTGACTGTAATGCAGTCTTACCATGATCCCCTCCAATAGCCCCGATAACATCACGAGTCTCTCCATGAATTACGTGAGGTTTGTACCCCAGATCACGGATACACTTTAACACAACATCTTTGTCCTTCTTTGATGCGCCAGCCTTCATAACGATAATCATCTTTACTGCTCCTTTACCACAAACAGCCAGAGCCGGAAGTAATCTCCCGGCTCTGGCTGTAACTGATTACTCAGACAGAAAAAAACCGGGGAGACTCTCGTCTGCCCCGGTTTGTGGTCTTGTGTGATAGCTTCCTCGCTTACACCTATACCCGGGCAGACGGTCTGAAATAAAAGCCGAACCAGAAGTAAAAGCTAAAAGCGATATAGAAGCGTTGTGATTTCATGTCCGGCACTTAATCATAGAATAATTACAGTTGTCAAGAAAGATTTGCTTCAAAAATATCATGCAGTCAACTCATCCACAACTTCAACCAATCTCGGCAAATCCGGTTTGGTCAAAATACAGCTGGCTCCAAGACCGATCCACTTACGCTTGTTGTCATCAGAAGCAAGAGAAGAAAAGATAGCAAGCGGCAGATCTTTCAATGAATCATCTTTACGAACAAGAGAAGTAAGATGCAGACCATCCATCTGAGGCATCTCCACATCCGTTATCAGCATATTGATAAAGTTTGTAAAGGGAACCCCTTCATGAGCTGCCTTCTCAACCGTATTCTGAATAATTTTCCAGGCTTCAGCACCATTTTCAGCCTCAACGACTATATATCCGGCAGAACGGAGACTGCTGCAAAGAGTTTTGCGTATAAAAGCAGAATCGTCAACTACCAGTATCGTTCTTTCTGCACGCTCCGGGTTTGCAATTGCGCGGGCAAGGAGTAGATCATCAAGTGGTTTTAAAGCACTCTCTGAACAGAGCTCCGCAACTATTTTTTCAAAATCCAGCACCAGGATAATCCTGTTATCCATCTTCACAAGCCCGGTAACCTGATCGCTATGAACGGTAGATGCAGGCGGTTCAACATTCTTCCACGAAATTCTATATATTCTGGAGACAGAGTGGACAAGCACGCCAACCATGAGGTTGTTAAACTCAAGCACGACAACCCTGTCTGCGACAAGATCGCCCGTTGTTTTATTCAGAACCATAGCAAGATTGATTATAGTTATAACCTTGTCACGAAGTTTGATCATACCTTCAACGCCCGGTTTTGCATTAACTACTCTTGACATTGTCGGCAGCCTTATTATCTCCCGAACTTTGGCAACATTCACACCGTAATAGCAGGGGATAACATTGCCATTCCAGTCGACTTCATCAATCCTGAACTCAACAATTTCCAGTTCATTTGTATCGCTTTCAAGTAATATTTTGCTCTGCTGCTGCATAAATTGTCACCTTTCTTGTCGCAATATTCTCAGACAATAGCACGTTTTTATATAAAATCTACCGTCGTGTCAAAATATATATCAAAATTTAATTTGCTCTTGTAATGACGCGGCATAACTTGACTCTCCTTTATGCCTGTGATAGCTTTTCCGCCGACTTCAAACCCGAGGACATACAATGTTTTTTCCACCAATTGACACATTTAAAACACTCGCAGAAAGGGGCAACCTCATCCCTGTATATCAGGAGATAATGGCTGACCTTGACACTCCGGTTTCCGCATTCAGAAAACTCGATGACGGTCAGTTCTCATACCTGCTTGAAAGTATAGAGGGGGGTGAAAAATGGGGTCGTTACAGCTTTCTTGGCTCCACACCGTCCGTTATAATACGCTCA
Source organism: Desulfuromonadaceae bacterium (assembly GCA_028683855.1). Classification (GTDB taxonomy): domain Bacteria; phylum Desulfobacterota; class Desulfuromonadia; order Geobacterales; family Pseudopelobacteraceae; genus JACRCG01. The sequence continues at coordinate 33,775 of JAQUHA010000028.1, read as the reverse complement.
AAAGGGAATCTGGTTGAAACAATTACCGACGGAGTAATATCGCGGCATGAGACCCCGGATCCTCTCAACCTAGTTAAAGCCCTGCTGTCTAACTTCACCCCTGTTGAAGTCGACGGTCTTCCGAGATTCTTTGGAGGAGCTGTCGGTTATCTCGGCTACGACATGGTTAGACACTTTGAAAAATTGCCTTCAACAAAACCCTCCGTACTTGATGCATACGACTCTTACTTCCTGATAACAGACAGTATTGTAATATTTGATACAATGCGTCAGAAGATTAAAGTAGTATCCAACGCTCATATTACCGGAGATATTTCACCCTCTGAAGCTTATAATCGGGCAATTTTAAAAATTGAAGCAATTATACGCAAACTCAGGACTTCACTCCCTGCACAGAGCATATCAGAAACAGGAAATCACGTTAATTTTACATCCAATATTTCAAAAGCCTCTTTTGAAGAATCTGTAGAAAAAGCGAAAGAGTACGTAAGATCCGGCGACATAATACAGGTTGTTCTTTCACAGCGTTTAAGCGGCGAACTTACCGCCAATCCGCTTGATATCTACCGTGTACTGAGAACCCTTAACCCCTCTCCATATATGTTTTTCCTCCGCCTTGAGGACACAGTTATTGCCGGGGCATCACCAGAAGTCATGGTACGCAAGGAGGGGGATCGTGTAGAATTAAGACCGATTGCCGGCACGCGTCCACGCGGAACTACACCGGAAGCTGATGCGTTACTTGCAGAAGAGCTGCTTAAAGACCCGAAAGAGTGTGCAGAACACGTCATGCTTGTTGATCTGGGAAGAAACGACCTCGGACGGGTATGCATAACAGGCACGGTAAAAGTATCAGAACTTATGCTGATTGAACGCTATTCTCATGTAATGCACATTGTTTCAAATGTTGAAGGTAAATTATCAGATGATCGTGACGCATTCGATCTGGTTCGTGCCACATTTCCAGCCGGTACACTTTCAGGTGCTCCAAAAGTTCGCGCAATGCAGATAATTGACGAACTGGAGCCGGTAAAGCGTGAGATTTATGGCGGTGCGGTGGGATATTTCTCATTTTCAGGGAATATGGATTTAGCTATTGCTATACGCACTCTGGTAATAAAAGACGGTAAAGTTCACCTTCAAGCCGGAGCAGGGATAGTTGCAGATTCAGACCCGGCAACCGAATGGCAGGAAACTGTTAACAAAGGTATGGCTGTTATGCGGGCAGTAGAAATTGCAGAAAAAGGGTTACTCTAAAAAGCTTTTGATAATCGAAAAAACTATTACGATCGGCATTACCCTCAATTTGAACTATTCGATAAGATCGAATAGTTGAATCGGGTTGAAGCTCCCCATCGGAAAGAACTCTTTCAGATGATGATTTATCGTATTCACACCAATTTAAAACAGCTCTGACATCTGCTTCTGTGTCAGCCATAAGGTTTCATTTTCCAAGCGGCACTGGATGCGAGTACGTCCATCTTCGGTCTGATAAATTATAATTTCAGATTGTGGCAAGGCAGCTTCACTCATACTTACCTCTACTCATTTTAGATATTCCTTGCGCTATTGTTTTTCACAACCGCCACAGGGGGATATTTCCTTATTGCCAAAGGAAATAACAAACTTTTTTGGATTCACTTCCCGTATCTGGTCGATAGTCCAATCCTTAACCTCAAAAACAATCAGCCCGATTTCAGGGTTATACAAAATGAAATCAGGCTCAGATTCGCTAATATCCGGCGAATACCAGACAATATAGCGGTCGTCTGGCTTGGCGACATTGCGTAGAAAGTGGCAAAAAACCTCTTCGCCGGTGGTGGTAAACTGCTCTATATCGTCGGGAATGATTAGCGGCATATTAGGTGAAATACCTCCAAATTGGCTAATTACGCCATACCTAGCCTTATATCACGATTCTACATTTACATCAGTTTTCTAATCTTGCTTGCCACCAATTGCCAATCAACGGACTCACTCAAATGGCACCAAGACAAACGGAGTGTACCTTGAATCACATCATCTTTAAGCTGCATCGCTTTCAATACATGACTTGGCTGATAACTGCTAGAAGTGCATGCGGATCCGTTTGATAGTGCTATTTCGTTCTTAAGTGCAACAATCACAGCTTCAGAATCAAGCCCAGGGAATGCAATACTTAGAGTGTGAGAAGCTGTGTCCGAAAACACACCATTTATTACAGGTGTAAGAGGCATAAATGCAGACAGAATGGTTTCTTTTATTTTTTTACATGTTTGTATTCTTAGCTCATTGTCTTTTACAGCTATTTCTGCAGCTTCTCCAAGTCCAGCGATTAGATGCACCGGTAATGTTCCAGGCCGTAAACCTCGTTCTTGTCCACCACCATACATAATGGGTTCAAGCGGCAATGCCTTATATCCCCTTCGTCGCATAATCAACGCGCCGATCCCTTTTGGTGCAAATATTTTGTGTCCACTAATACTTATCAGGTCGATCCGCTTGCTATCAAGACCGGGTAAAACTTTTCCAAATCCTTGAGCAGCGTCCACATGAAAAAACGTATGATGATCCTTCAAACATTCCGCTAATTCCACAATTGGCTGAATTACGCCGGTCTCGTTATTTACATGCATTATCGAAACAAGCAGAGTGTCACTTCTCAGCGCACTGTTTAGCTGATCTATTTCAATTATCCCGTCTGAGTTCGGTGAAATCAGTGTTATTTCAAACCCTCGATTCCGTAAAGCTTCAAGTGGTTCCAGCACAGCCTTGTGCTCGATCAAGGAGCTAATAATGTGACGTCGCCCCGTAATTTCGCCATGTTTTACCAAACCTAGGATTGCAAGATTATTGCTTTCGGTTGCACCACTTGTAAATATCACCTCATCACGCTTGGCTTTGACAACAGCAGCAACTTGATCTCTGGCTTTCTGAACCGCTTGAAGAGCTTGTACTCCATATGAATGCGTCCTGCTGCCGGCATTTCCGAACTCTATTTCAAGATAATGACGTATTGTGTTGAGTACTTGTGGCTCAATTGGGGTTGTAGCATTGCAATCAAAATAGGCTGGCATCTAATAGTCCTTTCACAAATGTTTGTTTTATTATTGACAAACATACGTTATGTTTTTTATACTACGCCTATGAATTTCATATTTCAACAAATCTTTATGGAGATACCTTATGGATCCTTCATTTGAGTATGTATTTCCGGCTATCCGTGGCATTCAAGCAAAGCGCGAATACTACGTTTCAATGTGCCCTCTACACCTCATCCCTAAACTTTTCCTTTTTGACGAGGAAGAAATGGTCCCGGAATTACGCGCTCAACGCGTATTGAATAAAAGTAGAATACCTGAAATAGCCCGATATATAATAGATGGCCGAGATGACTATGTCTTCTCAGCAATAACTGCTTCGATAGATGCTAGTGTTACATTTCAGGTTTTTGGCGACCAACCTAAAAGTAGTAAGGTCGGTATTTTACACATCCCAATGTCAGCAAAGTTTATTATCAACGATGGGCAGCATCGAAGAGCAGCAATTGAAATGGCTCTTCAAGAAAATCCAGATATTGGGGACGAAACAATTGCAGTAGTTTTCTTCTTAGATAAGGGGCTTAAACGCTCCCAGCAGATGTTTGCCGACCTTAACCGTTATGCTATAAGACCTTCACGTTCCTTAGGTATTCTTTATGACCATCGGGATGAATCAGCTAAGCTATCAAAGCTAATGGCGCTAAAATCCGTGGCTTTCAAAGATGTCGTTGAAATGGATAAAAGTACCCTTTCACCTCGGTCGCGAAAACTATTTACCCTAAGTGCCATCCATACCGCTACCGTTGTACTCCTAAATGGAATAGATACTGAAACTGAAGAAGAAAAAGCGTCACTGGCCATTGAGTATTGGGACGAAATAGATAAATATATTCCAGAGTGGCGATTAGTAAGATCCAGACAAATTACTGCTGGAGATGTTAGACAGGATTTTATTCACTCTCATGGAGTAGCACTTCACGCATTGGGGAAACTGGGAAATGAACTTCTTCTTCAGCACTCGTCGCAATGGAAAATAGTTTTGCAGAAACTGGTCAATATCGACTGGAGTCGTTCAAATAGCGACTTATGGGAAGGTCGTGCATTGATCGTTGGGCGTGTTTCAAAATCACATCAGAATGTTATTTTGACAACAAATACAATAAAAATGTATCTCGGCATAAAACTTAAACCAGAAGAGCAGTCCGTAGAAAATGAATTTATTGGGGGTACAAATGTCTGACCCAGTACTGCAGCGAAAATCAGCCTTTGATGAACTCGGCTTTAAAATTACGGTCGACAATCTTATAAAAGAGATTCAACAGATATATCTTGCCGATGAAATTCCTTGGGTGGTTGGTTACAGCGGCGGAAAAGATTCAACTGCAACATTACAACTTGTTTGGATGGCTGTGGCTCAGTTGCCCATAGATCAGCGCAAGAAAAAAGTATATGTCATCACAAACGATACCCTGGTTGAAAACCCAATTGTTTCACTCTGGGTAGATAAATCACTTGAAATAATGGATAAAGCTGCAATAGCAGCTGACCTTCCGATCCATCCACACAAATTAGTTCCAGCTCTTGATGACAGGTTCTGGGTGAAGCAGCTAGGCTGGGGTTTTCCAGCCCCCAGGCCTAAATTCCGTTGGTGTACGCATCGAATTAAAATAGCTCCGACCTCTAAATTCATTCAGAGCGTAGTCAGAAAAAGTGGTGAAGCAATTGTAGTCCTCGGTACAAGATCAGCAGAAAGTGCATCCAGAGCAAGAGTTCTTCAAAATCATGCATTAAACAGCAACCGTGATCATTTAAACCAACATTCGGATCTACCAAATGCCTGGATATATCCTCCAATTGCAGATTGGTCCAACGATGATGTGTGGACTTTCCTCATGCAAATTGAAAATGCCTGGGGGCATTCAAATAAAGAGCTTTTGAATATGTATCGCGGTGCAACTGCGGACGGAGAATGCCCGCTAGTGCTTGACACCAACACACCCAGTTGTGGAAGTAGTCGTTTCGGATGTTGGACCTGCACATTGGTAGAAAAAGACCGATCAATGGAAGCAATGATCATAAATGATGAGGAAAAGGAGTGGATGTTGCCTCTCCTAGAGCTTCGAAACTCCTTTGATTTTAGAACCATGGGTGAACGCGGTGACAAAGGTGTCCGTGACTTTCGTCGTATGAGCGGAAAAGTGCAATTGTATAATGGAGAACCCATCCATGGTCCTTACACTCAAGCCTTTCGAGAGGATCTGCTAAAAAAGCTGCTTGAAGCACAACTCTGGATCCAGGAGCATGGCCCCGAAGCCGTTAGAACTCTTGAGCTTATATCTATTGAAGAATTAAAGAAAATTCGAGATATTTGGGTAGAAGATAAACACGAAGTTGAAGATAGCTTACCGAATATATATGAAAAAACAATGGGCAAACCGTTTCCTGATGAAAAAAGATATAGTCTGTCTGGGCTTGGTTACGAAGAGATGGAGCTACTTAAAGACAGCTGTGGAGATGATGATATTCACTACCAGCTTGTAAGAGAGCTGTTACATGTAGAAAAGCAACACAGTCTTATGACTCGCCGTTCCGGCTTATTTGCCTCTCTTGAAAAAGCACTTGAAAAGGGTTTTTATGCCGATGAAGATGATGCTAAGCAAAGAGCAGTAGATAAATTCGATATAGAACAGACTGTTGAAAATATGCTCCAGGAAATCGCAATGCAATCGAATCTGTCTAGGGTGGATTACCATGATATTTGAAGAAATAATTCTAGAAAATTTTGCGACATTTAAAGGTGAAAATTCTATAAATCTGCTACCTAGCTCACCTAACAAGCCGATTATCCTTATCGGAGGTGAAAATGGTTGTGGTAAAACGTCAATTTTGGATTCGTTTCAGCTTGTACTTTTTGGACCGGCTGCCAACTGTTCAAATCGTGGTAAGCTTTCTTATGATACATACCTGGAGAGATGTATAAATCGTGATACACTTGCTGATGAAGGTTCCAGGATAAAATTGACATTCCAATACTTCTCTAGTGGCGTCCAGAAGAGGTACAGCATTGAGAGAAAATGGTTTAAAAAAGGCACTAAGGTTGAGAAACAGTTTTCCGTATATGAACTGACAAATGATGAACCCAAATATAGTGCAGCTTTGTCAGATAATTGGTCTGATTATGTAGAAAGTTTCTTTCCAACACAAGTAGCTCATTTCTTTTTCTTCGACGGAGAAAAAATAGAAGCACTTGCAGATTTTGAAAAGTCTGGTCACCTTATTCATGCTGCTATCCACAGTTTGCTGGGGCTTAACCTTGTTGACCAGCTTGATGCTGACTTGGTTACACTGGAAAAACGTAAGCATAAAGATAATTATTCTGAAGTTAATCAAGGAACTATTGAGTCACTTGAAGTCCAAATACAGAATTTTGCGACTCGTATTGACGAGCTGAAAATTGAAGATAGTCAGCTTAACAATCAGTATGACTTACTTCACAATCGTCTTGAAGTGGTGGATATGGAATTTCGTCAACTGGGAGGCGAACTTTTTGAGACTCGGTTTGAACTTGAAAAACAACTCCAACAGCAGAGAGAAGAGCTTGTAAAGCAAGAAGATTCACTTCGTGAAATTGCATCTGGAACTGCCCCATTGCTTCTGGTTAAACATTTATTGCGTGACTTATTTAAACAGTCTCAAGTCGAAGAAAATGCGAATCGAGAGCAACTATTGTGCGAAGTTCTTGATGTCCGAGACCAAGAACTAATCAATCGTCTTTCAGGCCACGTTGCAGAGGAATTTATACTTAAAGACATAAGCTCATACCTTAAAGAAGACCGTGATGATCGCCGTGAAGCTTCACATGCTGAGAAATATTTGGGGTTGGATTCTGACAGTCAAAGGGACTTAGATTTTTTATTAGAAAACGAACTGCCTACGCTAGAAAAAGATATTCCTGTAGCCATAGATAAAATCACTAAATTCCGTGAGGAGGTTGAAACTTCCGAATTATCGTTAGGGAGTATCCCAGACGAGTCAAAACTGTCAGCCGTCATTACTGAACGAACTAATCTACAAGGAGACATTGCCAAGTGCGCTACATCTTTAAGGGTAGTCAATGAAGAGAGGGAAAGGGCACAACGACAGCAGGAACAAAAGAATGCTGAGTTAAAGCGGGAGTTAACACGAGCTGCTCATACATGTTTCGAGCAGAAGGACACTCAGCGCCTTGTTCAGTACGCTTCTAAAGTCCGTGGAACCTTGGAAAGTTTTCGGGCAAAAGTTATCGAAAAACATATCGGAAGAATTGAATCACTGGTTTTAGATAGTTTTAAAAATCTGCTGCGTAAGCAATCACTTATTGAGCAACTAAAAATAGATCGAGAAAATTATCAGGTAAAACTCTATACAATCAATGGCCATGAAGTCTTACCTGAACGACTTTCTGCTGCCGAACGTCAGCTTCTTGCCACTGCGTTACTGTGGGGAATATGTCAGGCTGCCGGCAAACCCTTGCCAACAATAATTGATACTCCGATGGGACGACTCGACACATCCCATCGAACCAACCTTATTGAAAATTATTTCCCTAAAGCGAGTCATCAAGTACTCTTACTTTCTACGAATGAAGAAATAGTTGGAAAGTACTACGACAAGCTTATTCCATACATTTCTCAAACATGTCTATTAAGCAATAATGAGAGTAACGGCGGTACAACAGTCAATAAAGGCTATTTCAACTAGGAGCCCAGTCATGATTATCGAAAATGTTCATCTTTCGCAAAAGGCGAAAGACCAACTAATAAAGTTAAAGAGAATAACTGGGATTCAAAACTGGAATATACTCTGCCGCTGGGGCTTTTGCGTATCTGTTGCTGATGGGACTGCACCACCCTTCATAAACATACCGAGTGAGAGTGCCGTGGAAATGACGTGGCGAGTCTTTGGAGGAACTCACCACGAAATATACACAGCAATTTTAAAAGAAAGATGTAAGAAAGATGGAATAGGACTCGACAAGCAATCATTAACTCAACAATTCCGATTACACCTACATAGAGGTATTGGACATCTGTCAGAAAATATGAGCTCTAAGAAAATAGAGGGGATGCTATTAATCAGACCCTGTTGACACTCCTAAAATGCTATTCTACAATGACTTAGTTTTTATTAGCTGTCGATAACTTCGAATAAAGTCCTCAACATTATATGGCTTAGAGGGCATTTCTTCGGATAATATGTCATATCCACCACTCACATATTCATTTAGCTTTGTTATTCCAGCCTCGGTTAATTTAGTTAATGAATCTGGGTCAACTATTTCAGTTAATAAATCATATACTTGGTCTTTTTCAGATGGATCTATACCTAATCTTCTTAACTCAGCTTTTAGGAGTAACCCTATAATCAACTTCTGCACAGGAATGAACGCCTTTACAAAGTTTTTCTGGAACTCAGTTGCGTCAGATTTGCCTGTTACGGGGCTCTTTCTACCAGCCGCAAGACCAAGCATTAGGCAGAAATAATATAGGTCGAACTTTGTTTCAATATATGGTTTCTGGTCTTTTATGTGCGAAAACCATTGTTCGGTATCATTTCTTAAATAAAATGCCATGAACTAAGTCTCCTTTCTATCAAATTTGTTAAAAAAATCCTTACCAGAAACTAAGATGCAATCTTCATTCTCAAGGCAATCATACCCTGTAATTGATTTGACCAAATCTTTAGTACCGTCGGTTTTCTTGAATAACGTCAGGTACTTTATTTTATCTCCACAAACCTCAGACAATGTAGTTACAAAACCAGGTTTTTCCGTAGAAATAGTAAAACCGATGAACTGGTCACATAATAGCGGGATTATTTTCGCGATTTCTCCTCTAACGTTTTCATCAAGTGGGTTGGCTGGACTATCTACCACAAGTGGAAATTGGTGTTTTCCACGATGAAGCAAGTTAGTAAGGAACGTATAACCAACCGATAAAGTTTGTCCGACACTGGCTCCATCTTGATTTTTCAACTTCAATGACCTTTCAATCGACTCAATCTGAAGTGGGTTTCTCGCTAGAATCTCTTTTAATTTGTCATTACACTCTTGAGTTAACTCTTCACGAATATATTTACGAGATTTATTTAACGCTATGTCGCAAATTTTCTGTAAAATTGACGTTTTCTCCCTCAGCTCGAGGGTGCCCGTTATTTCAGATATTTTATTCAGGGCTTCTTTTAGCATTTTTTTTAGAGTTTTGAGGCAACTGGTTTTTTCAATGGTTTTATCTTCATCAGAATTGTCTATGTCACGATCAATCTCGCGTAAAAGATCCTGAAGTAAATCGATACGCTCCTTCTTTTCTTGGAGCGTTCTTTCCCACTGTTTAAGTTCTTCATCTCCCTCTTCAATTAATTGTTCCCATAATGCTCTTGTTACAGCCTCGATTTGACGTTTCTTTGTAATTGCAGCATCAAGTGTTGAAAGGGCATCCGTTAAATCAACCTCTTTGTTACTCTCTTCATTTATGATGTACAAATCAATATCAGATTTAAGCGAATTAAGTACCCCTGAAGTTTCTTCGCCTAGATATCTCTTTGATTTTTCCTGGATTGTAGTTTTTGCATCATGATTCATTGGTCGACCACAAATACATTCAGCTTCTTCCATTAACTCTATGAAAAACTGACTCGATGTACTTGAAGGTAACTTTAACTTATCAAGCTGATCCTTTAGTTCTATGAGGTCACTACTAAAAGTGGACGTCAGAGTTTGAGGCTGCCTAATTAAGCCCATAACTGATAATGTAATCTTCTCTACATCTCTTTGTGCATTGGTTTCTTCGTGCTTCTTTTCTTCATATTTATCGCGTAAATGCTGTTGGTTACCCGTACGTTCAGTAATATTTGTTTCTAACTTGGATATATCGTCTTTTAGGGAATCTATTTCCACTTCAGCTTTTTTCTTAGCGTCAGAAACTTTCTTAATTTGAATTTTAAGACGCTCCTCTTTCTTTTGCCATGACTCTAAGCCCTGTCCAGTTTTAACAGTCTTATTTTTAGATGCTTTTTGCCACGCTTCCTCGGCATCCTTGCTGATTTCGTCCAATAAATATAATTGACATAAAGCATCAATCGCTTTTTCTGCCTCAGAGTTGCGACTGTCAAGAAGGCGATCTGCAAACTCACCATCAAATATGAAAAGTCTTACAAAGTTTTCCGTTAAAAATCTATGAACTGTTTCGGGTGGATTCCAGCCATGAGTTATCCCTCCACTGCCTGGAGATGTAGTCCTGTATTTAGCAGTTGCTTCATCAAAATTAAGAGTTAATTCAAAAGTTAACTGCTTACCATCAACAAGTAAGTCTACAGAAAAAAGACCAAACTCAGTGTCTGCTCCTGGTCTCCTGAAACTTTTGATTCGCTGTTCATCCCATTTCTCTGCCTCTCCACTCATTGTGGCTCTAAGCATGTTTAATGTTGTAGTTTTTCCTGTTCCATTGGGCATTTGCAATAAAGCAACCGGTGCTATTCCATTGTTAAGTGAAAGGTCTATTGAAACATCTGGGCAACGTAGTCCGTTAGATTTCCATCCTTTTAGTTCTATTTTCATTCGGCCTCCGCAGTGTACTGAGACTTAATACTCATAAGGGTTCTTGAGAAAAACTCATCGTTATCAGCACGCGATATTTCTCCCTTGCTCATCCCCTCAAGCCACTTAATTATACGTGTGGCTACCGCATTAGGCTGATTTGTTTCCTTAACAGCTTCTTCAACAGCCTTAGCAAGCTCTTGATCAAGAATCATAATTATTACTTCTCCTTTCGACTTTTTGAAATTTCAGTAAGCCATTCACAGCGGTCTTGATCGGCATTCGGCAACTTGTCTTCAGACTCTTGAGGCCTTACAAAATCTATTACAACTGCTCGTTTGGTTGGGTTTTTACTATTGTATCTCAAGCATCTTCCAATTCTCTGAATAGTTTCAAGTTTCGATCTTGAAGATGAGAAAAGGACGACATTATTCAAATTCACAATATCAATCCCTTGAGAGATCCGGTGACAAGTAATTAAACAGTCAGTCTTACCTTTTGAAAAATCTACTAGGTTAGACCGTTCATCATCACCGTAATATGTTCGATACAAATGTGTGTAATTATGAATGGTAGGTAAAATCCTTGATCCGTACTCTATAGTCTCAACAAAAACAATTGTAGATTTTAATATTTCATTGTTAGTTTTTAAGAATTGTTCAAATACGAACGGCTTAGCCTCAGCAGTTTTATAGACTTTCGCTATTTCAGTCCATATTTCTTCTTTTGTCATAGGCCTGCCATCGCGCGCACGAGCCGCTTTTTTCAAATAAACATTATGTAACCTTTCTTTATCATCTTCTGTCATCTCATAAGCCAATGGAATATAGTCAAATTCACAAAGTATTCCGCGCTTTATTGCATCTTTAAGGTCAAATGTAAAAATTACATCACCAATTTCATTTTTTATAAATTCCGTACCAGTATCATCATATTCACGTTCAGGAGTCGCGCTTAGACCAAGCCGATAACCAAAATGCTTATGATGACCAATAAGGTTATTTCTATTTTCATTTGAACCTAGTCCGTGTACTTCATCATGTACAATAAGTAACTTATTTCGTTTATCTATGGGCAATGACAGCATTAATTTGTGAAGAGCGCCGCGTGAAATTATTATAATTGCATCTGTTGAATTTAAAGCAAAGTCTGACATTTCGTGATGTGTAGAAAAATGCCGTAAAACTCTTAATGGACTCTTCTGATTAATATTCCACCGATCTATTTCTTTACGCCATTGATCAAGCAAATCTGTACCGTCTGTGGTTATAATTGCCCCACTAATTTGTTTATTGTTAAATAAGTACGTAAGAATATTTATAGCTGTTCTAGTTTTGCCTGTACCTGTTGCCATTTCAAGAACGCCACTGCCTACTTCTAAAAAGCGATCTTGAGCTTCTTGTTGATGTCTCCACTTAGCATCTGTTTTATCTATAGATGCATCCCACTCAGGCTCTGCTTCAGAAACAGTTGGCGGTTTGCTTGGACTGTATGTTTTAATTGCAGTAAGTGCTTTTTCAGTTAATGGGAGGATTTCCAAACCAAAAGCATGCCCCTCCCATGCTTCTTTAAACTGACCTTCTTTTATAGCAATTCTCTCTAAATCTTCATTTATCCAGCTTCTGTATACATCAATGGATTCATAGTTATTGCTATGTCCTGATATGGTCTCATTTGCAGAACCTGTAAAAGCAATCTGGTTACCGTTTGGAAATTTAAAAATACCTATTTTTTCATGAAAGATTCCAGATGCAGAGACATGCTTTGGAAATGCAAAACGCAACTCAAGATACCTGTTCACGATCATCCATGCAAATATTTTTAGCCTAGCTGCTTTACTTATATGTTGAGATGAACTTTCAACAAGATTAATAGCTTCAAGTATTATCTTGTCAGACAATGAGTTGAATAATTCAGTTTTCATACTATCGTTAGAAGCCATTTTAAGAATATTAAAATCTTCTTCACTTAGTTGGGGGGAGATTAACAGTTGAATAACTATATCGTCATTATTAACAAATCTCGGCAGGGCATCTACCCAAGATATTAGAGCACTGCTTGAAAAATATCCTGCAGCCCTTTTATAACTTTTGCATTTAGACAGGCATGGCGAAAAGAATTCTTTCCCTAAATCCGATGTCCCACTTCTATAGTGAGACTTTATCTTCAATATCTCTTCTTGTGATTTATCTTTATCAATTGGCATTTGGCATCCGTTATTAAATTATATCGTTAGCAAGTGAATCAATCAGAGATACGTACATTTCTATTTGATCTTTTGAAGCTTTATTTTCTAATAAAAAATCTAGACTTGATTTAACTTCCGCTTTTAATACGTTTTCATCACGCGTAGTATTCTTTAGTACTTTATAGTTATTGACTAATGAGTCGAAATCAACACCTATTGTTCCTTCACTATAAGCATAGCTATCGATATATTTTTCAAAAAAATCTTTATCGTTTATTTTAATCAAATCATCTGGATCTTCTTCAGAATAATGAGGTAAAACATCATAAACCATGAATGGATAAACTGTTTCCACATAAGATGGCTCATTAACAATAGATAACAGATAAATATAAAAGGACTTTGACTGCTTTACTAAATAGCTTTTATCAATCCAATAATTATAAACATCGAATATAAATACTTCTAAATCCGAAATATCAGGATAAGAACTGCAGCTATAATTCAATATTATCAACTTGGCTAAATCGTCATCCAATTCTTCGTAAGGATAATTTGTAAAGCTTTTCCCTTTTGATGGATAGTTCACTTGCATCCCAAAATCAGGATATTCAAGCCATAGATCTTTGAGTTCATCAACCAATGAGTTCAATTCTTCTTCGTCTATTTCATGTGAATACTGATGAACCAGAATTGGTTTTTTATCGATACTGATTTGCAGAATATCACGCCTCGAGGGCATAGCTGCAAAGTCACTTGAAAAACAAGTGTCATTATCCGAATGTTTATTCTTTGCTATAACGGAAGGGTGAGAAATATCGTTTATACGTGGTGTTCCATTGTAATATGATTTCTGTAAGCAATCGACTGCAAATGTAAATGCAATAAATAACGTTCTCTTTTTATTTATGTCTTCAATTTCAAGAAGATCTAGTAAATCAGTAAACAGATATTCTGAAAGTAATTTATCATTTTCATCATCTGGCCAGCTTAATTCAAATTCTTCAGCAAATTCAGATATTTTTAAGAATGATATACTACTTAGCTTAATTAAATCGACCCAGACTTCCCATAAATCCATCGTTATTAAATAATGGGGTCTTGGATGAATTAGCATCTTTTCAAATGTAATTATTTCTTGAATTGCAGAATTGTTATATGTCATGTGCAAAAAATACCATTAAATTATTTAATAAAATATCATATGTAATACTCATTATGCATATGATCCTGGGCGGATGCACCACAGGGAAAATAGGGGAAAATAGGGACACTTCCCATATTAATTGTCAACATACTATCAAGCTCCCATTCCCTGTTACTTGTCCTGCAACTTTCTCTTACCAGGCGGCAGAAAATTTTCACCAGTTACCATAGACCTGCCTGTTTTCTCCTCCAGTGCCTTTCGCGCTTCCTTGGCAATTGTCCCACCTTTTTTTGCCGCAACCTTGTTTTCAACCATTTCAGTTGCGTCATCAACCTCCGAAATATTGGGGGACATAATACCGATAAACGGAAGCCAGAACACCCTGCAGCGGGCCAATGACCAAAACCGACATTCAGCTAAAATCCAGTCAAAGGCCGGCGATCACAAGGATGCGCCCCTACGGTTTCAATTCATCATTCACAATTCATAATTACCTTCACCCCGCCCGCTCCATCCCAGGCGTAAATCCACCACAGCCGCAGAAGAGATCTATAAATGCAGGTTTACTGGTCATTTGTAGATTTAATCTGTTTCTTTTTGACCGCTTCCGGTATTTCCTTGAAATTATCCCTGCTGCTGACCCGGCGGCCAGACTTCTGCTCCAACTCCCGCCGGGCGTTTCCCGCCACTGTTCCTCCTTCAACAGCCGCAACCTGATTATGGCTAAATCCCTGCGCATCCTTGTTGCGGGCAATCTCTGTGGTGGACGCCTCCCCCAGCATGGTGAAGATCAGCTCCAGGTCGTTCATGTGGTCTCGCAGGTTATCCCGCTGTTTGTCCAATGCCTTGAACTCTTTATATTCTGACGGTGTCATGCCGAAGGTAGCCCGGCTGATCTCCGCTGTCAGGATGGCATATTCAAGATGCTCCTTCACCCCGCGCTTTTTCCATTCATTGGTCAACTCATCCCGGATGGCAATACCGCGCACCCGCTTTTCAATCCACTCGTCACTGTAGCCTTTGGCCTTATACAGCTCACGCATCCGCTGTGCAGTCAGCTCAGGATTTTCAATCTCCTCCAGCCGCTCATAACCAACCCGTGCCAGCCAGCGTTTGAAAGGTTCGGCTTTGGGTGAGGGGATGGACTGGATGAGCCGCAGCAACTGCTCTGTGTCGGCAACGTCGGTCAGTCGCATCTTGCCGTCCGATGCTGTCATTTTCAAAGCGTTACAATTTGTAACGGTTTCATTTCCTTCCGCAAGTAGCCGTTTTTTCAACACTCGCCAATACACCTGAGGATTTAGACTGTCGGTCAAAGCAGCAATGACATCGACAACTGAAAACAACCATCTTTGCTCTTTTTCACTCCACACCGAACGTATCTGCTTCGTTTCAAATAGTTTTATGTTGCTCATGGCAAGCTCTCCTTACAACAATCCATTCCTCGAAAACGAATAATAGTCGCTACCCGCCAAAACTATATGCTCCTGCAAGCTGATCTCCTCCAGTGCCTTTCGCGCTTCCTTGGCAATTGTCCCACCTTTTTTGATGTCGTGATCCGCCCAGTAATCGTTCAGTTTATTGCGTGTCTCCTGTCCAGTCATGCGCTGTTGAATCCACTTGTCGCTACGTCCATGCTTTTGCCAGGTCTCGCGAGCACGATCCAGCGACAACTCAGGATCAGCCATTTCCTGCATACGCTCGTAACCGACCTTGGCAAGCCAGAGCTTTATAGGCTCTGCCTTCGGGCTGGGGACCGACTGCACAAGGCGCAACAGAGTTTCTGCGGTGGCAACATCAGTCAGATAGTTTTTGCAATCAGCAGCAGGCATTTTAAGTCGGTTACAATTTGTAACCGACTGACTACCTTCTTTGCCGAGACGATTTTTCAATACTTTCCAGTAATTTCTGGCTGATTGAAAATCAGGTTGCTGGGTAAGAACTTGAATAATATCAACTACTGAGAACCACCAGATTTCAGTTTTTTCATCATAGATTCTGCGAATTTCGCTGGCTTCAAAAAATGCAGATTTGATTTGCATAGATTTCTATCCTTACCTGATTGCCTGATCATCAAAATCCGAGTTACCCACAAAACCCCACCAAGTCTTTCACACGTACGATCCCGGCCGGATACACCACATAAACGACTGAACATCAATCATATCGCGAGGCTCTAGCTCCATCTTGACCAGCTCTTTTTTCAGATATCCGGAAAACTGAAGTAAGCATTTATACGTCAACCAGTTCAGTTCCGATTTGTAGTTGAGTTCAAAAGCACACAATTCTGCCGCATGCTGACTCACCGTAGGTTTCATAAACATTTCTGTCTCTGGAAAGGCAATAAACATGAAATAGGAGATGATCGTCCATTTTGCCGCACCTATTTTATCAAGAGTTTTAGCAAACCGCTCAAACCGTAACTGCTGAGTTGCACTGCCATAGAGCAGTTCAAAAAGATCCTCGGCAAAGAGCTTCTTTGAAGCATCATCCTTTAATCCATCCTTAAGTGCCATCTTCTCGTTTGGAAAAATCAGATTGGTCTTGTTGACCACCTGCAACGAACGTCGGCAAACTTCAGCAAAATCAGCACTTGAAAGCATCTCAGATAGTTGTTCTTTGCTGAGCAGACTCTGCATAAGCTCGTGTGCCACGACCTTATAATCCCGCTCTTCACGGAAATATTCCTTATCGTGAAAACCTTCAGGGAATAGCAGCAGAAACTCAGCTTTTGCCTGAGTCAGAGAGATAAACTTCTTACTTTTATCTCTATTGTAAATCGAGGGGTTATCGAGCACCGGATGGAACTCTTTGGGAGATGCAACCTGCTGAAGGGTAATGCTTTTCAGGCTGATGAGCTTTTCACCGGCATCTATAAAAAATACCCGTGCTTTGTCCATAACAACATCTTCCAATACTTTGCCAATACCCCAGGTTGGCATTCCAGGGTGTTGGACGTATGTGTCCTTTTTGAACATGGGAATCCTCCATTTTTACTTTTTGTTACGTTATAGGAGAACACCTCCCCCATCTAGCGTCCTATATCTGATATTTATTCACCGCTGATTGCAGTTCAGCAAATATTTTATCTTTTAACCAATCCGGTTCAAGTACCTTCAAATGACTGCCATGCTTTAGTATCTCCATGGTGATTTCCGCTTCGTGAGATGCCGGTACTATTCGAACCAATGAGCCGTCATCCTCTACCTGATCAATCTGATTTTCATGCCAGATTTCTCCCTTGATCCATCGCGCCCTTTCTGGAGTAAACCTGACTTTGACATCAAAACTTACCGGATTATGAAAAATGCCGAATGTATTGTGCAAATGAGGTTCCCACTCTTCCTTATCACGAATGATGAAGGCATTTGCTTCGACGGTGCATAATGTCATCCTGCCTAGCACAAAGTCCCGCCATTCGCTACGCAGATGGCAGAAAGCGATCAAATGCCAGTTACCCATGTAATTGACCATGTGGTGCGGTTCAACTGTACGCATGGTGCAGGTGCTGGCAGTTGGCGAGTAATAACAGAAAGTGAGTAATTTACCCTGCAAAAGAGCCGAGGTAACAACCTTAAAGGTAAGCGGATCGGTGGGACTGATATTCTTCCAACGAAAGGAAAATGCGTCTTCAGGTTTTGCCCGACCGGGTAAGTTTGCAGACAAAAGCGATCCAAGCCGTTGGTAAACAGCCCCCAATTCATCTGCAAGGGAACCGGCTGATGCTTCGGTAATAAGTTTCCGCGAGATTAATAGCGCCAGCAGCTCTTCTTCGGAGATTCGTATAACAGGGAGTTGAAATGTAGGATCGGTGTAGAAATAACCTTTATGGGATTTGTCATACTCTAAAGGAGCCTGCAGGCGATCCCGAAAGTGATCAATGGAGCGTTGAGCTGTCTTGGATGCAATCTCAAAATGCTCTCCGAGTGTATTTGCATTGGGATAACGCTCTTTGCGTACCTCATGATCGAACCAGACAAACCTCTCCAGATAAAGCTGGTCGCCCATTATCACCCCCCCCATGACCAATGACAAATATTCATTAAAAACAAAAAAGTTTGTGGAGTATACACAATCGAACATCAGTCGTCAAACAGGGAATGAACTTCATCAGCAAATAAAAAGCAAGTCGGTAAAATAAATATTTCTATAGGACACTAAACGGGGGGGGTCATCTTTTAGTATGTTCCCATAACAATCAGAGGGAGGGTCATTATGGGAACATCAAACAGTAATCGAGATTGTGAAACTATACCTCGCTTGAGCAATCACGCCGGTTCCAGGATGGCTACACGCCATATCAGTCAGGATGATGTGGCTACTGTGATGAGTTATGGACGCACGTACTATGTCCGCGGTGCGGTTATATATGCTCTGGGTCGTCGTGAAGCGGAAGATTGCCGCAAGGATGGTCTGCATCCGGAACGCATTGAAGGGTTGCAGGTTGTCTGTGCTTCTGAAAGCAATACAGTTATTACGGTATACCGTAACAATGATTTTAGCAGTCTGAAGCGGCGGAACAATCGTTGGTCTCCATTAAACGCAGGTTAAATGATTTGAAAGGAGTCCGGATGCAGTCATTCACCTGGCCGGGACAAAGACACCGGGATCATATTGTTGATTATGATGAGAATACATATCTGACGGGGTGGAGACTTGGCTGCCCCAATTGTGGGGAGATGATTGCCGCATCTGCGTCTCAGTGCGTGCATGAGGTTAATAATTTCCAGATCTGTGAGCGTACTTACGCGCGACTTACGACTGTTTGCCTCCACTGCAACCACCAGCTGACTGAATTGTGGAGTATCAATTGAACATTCAAATTCAAATATGCACATTGAAGGGGGCGTTTATGACTAAAACTCTTACCAGTGCGGATTCACCACTTCGCATAGATACAGTTATACTCCCTGGTGGTCGCGGCCAGATCGGCATGACTTTCTGTCCAGGTAAGAAGGATCGAGGATATTCAGGAACGATTTGGAATCGTGATCTGAATTCAGATCTTGATGAGATAAAAGCATGGGGAGCCGATGCAGTAGTAACATTACTTGAGGATTTTGAACTGGAAATGCTTGGAATACCGAATATTTGTGATCAAGTAATGAAAAGAGAAATTGATTGGTATCACCTCCCTATTCGCGATCTAGACATTCCAGATCCTCAATTTGACTATAGATGGTTGGATAGCTGGCAACAGTTAAAGTCCATTCTGTTCCGTGGTGGAAAAATACTGCTCCACTGTCGTGGGGGTATAGGCAGAACCGGAACAATAGCTGCCAAATTACTGGTGGAGTTCGGTTTTAAGCCATCTCATGCCATAGATCTTGTGAGAAAAGTAAGACCAGGCACTATAGAGACTGCAGCTCAGGAACTGTATGTTTTGAAGCTAAAAAAATGGTCGACTCACTACACGGTATTAAGGTCACTGTCGATGCAACCTTAAATTATATTTTTGCCGGACACTCCAAAGAAGATATCTGTATATCCTTAAAAACGTACCCGGATCCGTACTGTCAAGCTATTTTTTCGGACAAAGTAACATTTCTCAAAGATCGACACAGAAGTCTAAAGTCCAGACACATTAGATAACAACCCTATTACCAAACAGACCATCTGCCAATTTGTAAATAACATCCGCTTGCGCAATGCATTCAAGCCAATCTTTCCGAATACCACTTATGCCGTAATACGCACCGGCAAGTTGCCCATAAATTGCGCCGGTTGTGTCAGCATCATCACCGAGGTTCACAGCAAGCAAACACCCTTCTTCAAAGGTTGATGTTTTATAGAATGCCCATAATGCAGCCTCAAGCGATTTTACAACGTAGCCACTCCCGACAATCTGAGGTGGTTCTTTACGCTTGAAGGAACCACAAGCAATTTCATCGATATCAGCACACAAAAGAGCCTTATCCCAAACACCATCTACAGGAGAATATCGCGAGGAAAGCAATTCTTCTTTCGATACACCATTAACTGCCCCAACAATAAGCCCTCCATAGTATTGACAGGCATCCAGACATGTTTCCGCCCCATGCGTTGTACGTGAACTTTCAGCACTCATAGCTATAGCTTGTTCTGGATCTCGTGCAAAAAACAGCGGAACTGGCGCCAGACGCATTAGACATCCGTTACCTGCGGTGCGTGGCTCTGTTGAACCGGCAATAGGATCTCCTGTCCGATGGTAAAGAACCAATGCACGTAAAACTGTTGAGCCAATATCGAAACAGGTGTTGGTGCAGCTGAAATAACCTTCCAACCACCATCGTGTGTAGCGATCCATCTGGTCTCGGGCATCAAATTTTCCACATCTGATTAGACTTTCTGCTAGACAGAGTGCCATTGACGTATCATCAGTCCATTGCCCTTTTTCCAGGCTGAACGGCCCACCACCAACAATGTCTGTAACAGGAGGAAATGTGCCTGGAGCCTTAAATTCAACAGTTGTACCCAAGGCGTCGCCAACCGCCAAACCCATCAGACAGCCTTGATAACGCATTTGTGGTGTTATCATGAGTTTTCCTGCCAAGTGACAATGTACTGTTCTTGCTCAGTGGTCTCCGGCGATTTTCGGTGGGATGATTTTGGGCACTCTTGCCAAAGTTCTTTTAATCGTGCAAGGGCTGCATCTCCAGTGAAGCCATGACGAGAAAGCCAGCAGCCGACAATCACGCCGGTTCGACCGACACCACCCCAACAATGTAGATACACTATTTCACCGTGGTGAATATGGTGATCTATAGTATCAAGAATATCTGTGGTCAGAGCTAGTCGCAGTCGTGCTCCCGCAAGTTGCACATAACTCCGGGTATCGACATTGTTCAACGAAAAATAACATCGATCCTTAGGGTGGGGACTTGATATTGCCTTATCAACTTCCTCCCAAGATGGGTTATCAACTGGCTCAAAATTGTCACCTTCTAGTCGGTATCGCATTATATCTTCCTTGGCAGCACTTGTAATTGACCAACGGGTCGCGCAGTTGAGCCGCTGGGCAGCCGTATCCGTACCGAGAATCTATATTGTTGGCTTTATCTGATTGAGTCTCTGATGTCAGGATAGGCACTCTGCTAAATTCCGAGTCAACCATATTTTAAGCACCATAACCACACAACGTCCCCCATCTAGCGTCCTACACACAGCATTTTTTATGTGAACTGGCAAAAAGAAGTGTGTCTACATAGCAGAAAACTCGACTAAAAGACACCAGAAACCTTCTTCATTAAAACTGTATTTTCAAAGGGTTAAGAGCCAGTACGGTTTCTGGATATTGAGACAGCAACTTACCACTGGCAAGCCCAAAAGCCTCAAGTTTGCTGATTCACGTAGTGACGATCTGATTCAGCTTGCAGACATGGCAGCCGGTGCAATCGCCCGCTCGTATCGGGATGATGATCGCAAAAATGCCAGCAGATGGCGGATAATGATGAAAAGTAAAATTGAAGATGTGTGGGAATTTGGAAGAAGAAAGTGGTAAAAATGGCGCCCTTGCGGTCTAGTCTGGCGGCTGCCAGACAAGCACACCCTACGGTTACGGTTCGAACTGCAAGGACTAGGTAACCCGATTATATACCAAAATGGTTTTCAATGCGTCAACAGTAAAAAAGTAAATTAAATAACAATATAAGGTAGTTACCTCAGCTTATGGATTGTCAATGTATATTATCAGATACGATCCACCTGGTGTAACAGTGGTGTGTTTTTTCAGTATAAACGAAACAAGAGGTCAGCCTTTTGAGCTAACCCCTTGTTTTTATATGGTCGGCGCGACTGGATTCGAACCAGCGACCACTAGACCCCCAGCTTTGTGACAAACATTTAAAACGCTTGTCATTACTGGTTTTGCGGCGTAGCAACATTAGCAACGCTCCTGTCTATTAATCGGGCTGTCCCTCTGCGTGTATGGTTGCTAGATATTTTGATGTAATCCCTTGTTTGTTTGATGTCGGCATGCCCCATCAGTTCTTGTATGATTGCCATATTTTCACCCTCTTCGACCAGGGCTGTGGCGAACGAGTGCCGGAAAAGATGGTTGTAGATTCTTTGCGTAACACCTATTTTAATTGCTGCAGCCTTCAGGGTTTTACGGATGTCTTTATATGGTTTGCCATGGTTTTTACCGGTTCGTAGGTTCGGAAACAGGTAGCCTTCGGGTCGGGTTTTTTTCGCTTCGATTATGTCCAGTTGCAGTTGTGGTTCTTCGACGGGTGCTATTCTCCATTTACCCCCCTTCCCCCATATCCTGATATATTTACCGTCTTTATCAGCGTCTACAGATTTGATCGTGAACGCTTCAGTCCTTCGTATCCCGTTATATTCCATCAACTGGACCAGCTGTTTGACTGGGTATGGTAGCAGCGCCACTATTTTATCCATATCGTCCATGCTCATAGGTTCGGCTGTTGGAGCCATGCAATCCTTTTTCCGGAATTTAACCGGTTTGAAGGTGCTGCCACAATATTGCAGATATTTTGACAGGTATGATAGTTCGCGGTTTATTGTGCGTTTGCTGATGTTTTTTCCGGTTGTTCGTACTTTCTGTTCGCGGCGATAGTTTTTATATTGCTCGATTATCAGTGGGGTGATGTGCCTCAGTTTCATGTGTTGAAAGTACGGCTCTATCTGCTTCCACGCCCATCCAAAGTCTGTGAATGTGCCCGGCATTACTTCATTTTTATATGCAATTCTGAATTCTGGTAGTTTGTCGAGAAACGCCGGGTCGGATGTGTCGGTTATTCCGCGAATCTCCTTCTCATATATCTGCGCTTCTTCTCGAGATCCCTGGAATGAGATGTATTCCGCTTTGCCCTTCCGACCATGGCTGATCTTGATCATTTGGTGACCGGATTTATGTGGGTGATCGTAGACGCTCATAGTTTCGCCTGAGGCTTGCCTTTTTTACGCCGGTTGTATGGATGTTAGATGACAGCGTTCATTTGATTGTTTTGAGTGTAATTATTTGATTTTCTTTTTACGCGGCTTTGGACCGCTTTTTTCTATGGCATCTTCAGGTAAAAACGATGGCACTAGGATGTTTTTGAAACCCATTCTTGTAAGTATGTCTGATGTATACTGTGCGACCAACGGGAGAAGTTGTCTTGAAGCAAGTGCCCAGAAGTTGTTATTGCCTTCGGTCATTATTCCATTATCCGGGCAAGCAAAGATTTTGTAAGTACCTTCCATTTTGCAAGTCACATTAAATAGGGGTGAATTATCACTGCTCTTTTTGCCATCAGTTTTCATGGTTATGCCAACTGAAAAAATATCACCGGTATGAAGTACATCTGGTGTATCCGGAGTTTCTACGGATAGTGAAAATTCAATCTTCCCGCCCTGGTTTGTTTGTTCTTTAACTTTAGTCTCTGAGTTACAGCTTATAAGTTGGTGGCGAATCAGTGCGTAGCTGATGTTATTCGCGGTGAGATCGTCCATTGGCTTTCTCCATTACCTTCAAAGGTCTCTGTGTGTTTGGTCGAAATTAAACCACTTTGGTCAGTATTAAAATAATTATGATTGTTATTTATTACATTAACCGGTTGATCCTGCTTGTAAACATATGCTTCAATTGCTTTGGCAATTATCACGTTTAGTGAGACATCTTCTCTTGTGGCAACGAGGGCGGCTTTGCGATGCAACTCTGGTGTTATCCTTACATTCAGGGAGCCTTTAAAAGGTCTTTCGGCTTCTTTGCCGACCAGGCGACATGTCTCTAAGTAATCGTCTACAGCTGCCTGAAATTCTTTTTTAAGTTCTTCAAAAGTATCTGCTGAATACATTATCAGATCGTTAATAAATAATAGTTTACCAAATAAGCAGTTGTCTTCTACGCTTATTTCAGCTGATCCATAATATCCGTTGTGTTCAAGTGTCTGTTTCATTTTAAATCAAGCCCCCTTCCTTCAAGCTCTTTATTATTTGGGAAATATAGCATGATAAAATAACCTTTTTGGGATGCGGTTCATGAAGATTGATGATCATTTTATTCTCAGTATGAATAAATTTTCTTCCAGAACTGCCACTTTTATCGGGAATCAAATCAAAGCCTAAGTGCCGCAATAGCGATACTAATTCTGACCAGGTAAAATCGGTCGGTTTACCCAATAAGCGTTTTAAGAGTTTTTTGTGTTGAGACATATATTCTCATTTGGAAGTAGATTGATTACATCATAAAAAGAGTAATTTGCAACTAAAAAACAGTTGCAAAATGAATTTAAAAAACAACTAACTGCATTTATGTGTAGATATAAAAACTACCACAACATCTTGTGGTTTGCCCCTTCAGCATAACTACCAGCTGCTCAACGGCACTCCTGATCTCCGCTCTCCGTTCATTTTATTGTTTTATGATGAGACCGTGCGATTCGCAGAGCAGTTTTACCATTTCTTCATGGTGCCTTTCTTGTTGCCTGATCCTTGCGATTATGGCTAGTAAGCATGCAAAGCAAACTATTCCAACTCCCATGGTTACTTGTGCCATAAAGAAAAAACCGATAATCCCAACAACTATGGCGGCTACTGCAAAACCATTCATGCTTGCCTCTCTTTTATTCACTAGAACTTTTCCTGCGATGTTCTTCGACACCCATCCATTGCATGTTTGATGGTTTGTCAGGTCCGCCTTTGCTTAAGGGTATAATGTGATCGATGTCGTATGCTCTGCCGTCATTCGGTTTTGGATGGGTGCGCTTGAAGTCTCTTACGGCGGCATAGTCCCGATATATTTTGCCGGTTTTCTGTACTCGAACTACTCCGTTGTTGTCTGTGTATGTGGGGACTCGTTTGCGGGCTTCGGAAATAGAGACGGTCGATAAAACCGCTAGAAGAACAGTTGTAATGATGGCCTTTATCATGCCGTTGCAGGGATGTCTCTATTGCAGTGCTTGCAGACAATCGCCTCGGCTTTGATATCTTCAGCGCAATACGGGCATTTTTTATCTAACCTTACTGCGATTGGAGTGGTGCTCTGTTTGTCTGCCATCATATTTTTACCGACAGTGCCGCAGCGCGGGCACTTATATTTTCCCCATGCCCAGGCGATAAATATCAGCCCCGGCACGAGCCAGAAGAGCAATAGTACGATCATTATCAGCTGGGGTGCCGAATAGTTCCTCAACCATGTTTTCATTGGCCCTTCAAACCCGCAAGAAAGGCATTTTCTCGCTACATTGTCGAAGCCCTCCAGCTTGATCCTGTTTTTAAAAGCAAGGAAAACAATCAGAACTAAAAAAAGAATCGTGAATTCTGGCCAGCCAAATCCAAACATGCTTTTCCTCCCGCGACATATCCTGTCATAAAGTTATTAGATTTTCATTGTTTATTAAAAATAAATTTTGTTTACTCCCGTCAACTACAATCACAGGGGGGAGTATGAAAGACTATGCAAAGTTATATCGTCACAAGTATCGAGTTGTTGATTCTAAGGAGAAGATCAGGCGTATCAAGCAGGTATGTAAAAGGAATATCCCGCCGGAGTTGTTGCTGGTGTTGATACTGGCTATTGTTTTCCCCTCGCAAGTTGCATCTGTTTTAAAACGATAAAAGTAAAAGGCCTCTGCATTAATTGCCGGGGCCTTTTTATCTCTTCCAGATAGCTTCCATAATATTCTGAATAAACTCCAGTTGCTCCTGGGGCGTTTGTCCCTTCATTTTTATTTCACATGCTGCCGCTATGCTTTTCCCACCTGGTGAATAAATCTCCGGCTGATCTGCGACCATCGCCTTTGGTGAGCCTGCGTCCCGTCCAGTAATGAAGTAGTCTATGCTTTTGCCGGTTAGTTCGGAAACAAAAGCATAGCCTTCTTCACTCATGCGAGCGTCGCCATTCATCCAGGCCGAAACAGCAGAATCGGTTACACCTAATTTCTCCGCTAACTTTCTCTGGCTGAATCCTGCGGCTTTTGTCGCTTCCTTAATTCGTTGGCCTATTTGTTTAGATTCAATATTCATGTCTTCAAAATATCATAAATTTAAGCATAAGCAATAAATTAAAGTAAAAACACAAATATATAGAATTATTGAACTTATGTTGAAATAATTACACTAAAAACGTAATATATTCAACCTATGCTGTAAATATTCTGTTGACTTTAAGTTTTTGGTGAATTATATGTTTAGTCAATGGTTGATTATTACATTTAATTTGAAAAAAGGTGATGGTTATGAGCGAGAACAGTTTTCAAAAGGCATTGGACGCCGCTATCCCTAAAAACGAGCAAGAAGCGTTCGTCAGACAATTTCGGGCGTTTGTTGTAACCCCTGAGTTTTACGAAATGGAGCACGGTCACCCGCCAAAAGAATATACAGGCGGGATTTTCGCTGTTGATCTGTCTAAGCGCTTACCAGAACTTTCGGAAACTTAGACCCTTTATAAATGGCTACAGGTTTCCAATGCGGAGTTTTGTATTTATTACCGTCTTCGCCAAGTGGGTAGCCGGGTATGCCCTTGTCGGCTTCGTATGTTTTCCAGTTAGTAGGTTTAAAGCGGATGACGTTTTCTGTGAGTAGTTCTTTGAGTGCTTCAATTGATTCGTCTGTGCAGTTGAACCAGAAAAACAGGTTATGTGTTTGTGATTCAGCACCCACATTACCTTTGAAGCCGGGGACTTCCATAAACTCTTTGAACGTCCGCCCTGATCCTTTTGCATGTAGCATTTCAATGATTGCGGTTTTAATAGATTCAACAGTTTTCATCTTTCTCTCCTTTTCTGCTGGTTTTGGTTTGGATGCCGTGAACATAGATGCACCTCGATAGTTAGTTGTTGTTTTGAATAGATATACAACAATTATGTAAAATTTAAACAAAGTAAAAAGGGTGAGTTATGAGCGATTCATTAGGTAGGAAAATAACTTTGGCCAGAAAGAGAAAAGGAATTACTCAGGGTCAGCTCGGCTCTGCTGTAGGTCTGACCGGTTCTGCTCTTTCTGTCCTGGAGAATGACGGCCTCAAGTCTCCTCCTGACGCTGTTACTCTGATCCGCATTTCCGAGGCTCTTGGTGCTCCTGAAATTCTGATGCATCACTGCGAGACCTGTCCGATCCGCCAGCACATTATGATCAAGCAATTCCCTGATCTAAACAACATCAGAACTGAGCCGTCAATTATCGCAAACCGCTTACGTCAGGAGATGATTGAGGGTGCGGCTGCTGCTGATGAGTTGTCGCAGTTATATGCCCACAAGGATTTCCAGAAACTGCCGGAGTTCCAGGAGCGACACAAGATGCTGCATGAGCAGATCGTGGATGCTGAGCGAGCTATGGAGATTTTAAAGTTCGAGTTGATACGCTTAGGGGCTCTTACTCGTGAGGATCATATCCAGATAATTGAAAACCAGCAGGCTAAGTGTATCGCTCATGGTCATCATGTGGTTGAGCCTGGTGCTGATGGTTTGTATGTGGCGGCTGATAAGGAGGACGCGCAGTGAATGAGACTCAGATCCGTACAATATTCCGTGAGGAGCTGCAGGCGGCTATGTCGGCTCTGTTTGCGGTGGTCGCGCCTCCTGCCCTAAAGCCGATGACTGTTGCTCAGCAGGCCATACAGATGGCAAGGCAGGGGCAGATTGAAGAGTCTAAGGCGTTTTTGCGGGCTCATAGCAAGCGGCGGGCTGCCTGATGTCGCCACCAGTTCCATGTCGCGGTTGCCAGTTTGCTGGTAACTGTACTGCTGCTGGGTTGGTTAATAGGCTGGCGGCTGAGGAGTGGCTGGAGGATCGCGGGTTTGAGTGTTCTGATTTTACGCCTGAATATTTTAGAGGTATTGAGGGGGTGTTTGCATGAGACTGAATTTTATCGAGATGGTTGTGGTTGTTGTTATTCTGGCCAGCTGTGCGTTGAGTATGGCGGATTCGTTTATCAGTTTTGTGGCTCCAATGTCTGTTAAGGAACAACGGGTGGCGATGGAGCCGACTCTTGAGATTTTCAATGCGTATGGTTTGGGTGAGGGTGGCCGTGAGTAATGTTTATGAGGGTAAGGATATTCCGGTTATTGCTCATGTAGATCGGCCCGTAAGGCTACTGATATCCGGCGGTCAAAGCAGGCGGATCTTGATCAGATCGCGTTGAATAAGGTGGTTGATGATCGGTATGCTATCCCGCCTCAGCGGTGTGTGAGTCTGAAAACTGAGAATCCGGAGTTGTTTGAGATGGCTATGTGTGCTGTGAAGGGGTGCGATAAGCAGGCGAAGGGTGGCAATAAGGGTATGTGCCGCCGTCATTATACTATTGCTGCGAGTGAGGAGTTAGAGGCGGCTTTGGTTGTTCCTGTTGCTCTTGCTGCTGTTGTTGATGATCGTATGTTGCCGCCGGTTATGGCTGTTGCTCCGGCTGTTGTGGGTGTGGATGAGATCCGGTCGAGTGATTATGCGGCGTTTCTGCGCCAGTTGCTGGATGCTAAGTGTGAGGAGTTTCTTGCTGATTTGAATAGTGCTCCGAATCCTCGTGTCCGTGCTGAGCGGTATTTAGATATGTGCGAAGCTGCTGAAGGTTTGGGTTACTGATGACTGTCTGGGAAGCGTTCGACGATATCATTAGGGAGTATAACCGCTCTGTTGATCTGCATGGTGATTGGTCTGATTATACTACTGAGCAGATGATGGCGGTTATTGTTAATGAGTTGATGGTTGAGGCGGGTGATGCTGAGTTGCGTGGTGATCTCCACGGCCCGCACGGTGTTATCTGTGAGTTGTCACAAGTGGCGGTATGCTGCATTAAGGCAATCATTGTGCTGTCTGGTCGGCCTGATATGACATTGGCTGAGACATTACGCACCGCAGGTGTGAACTCATGCCTAGAGGGTCGCGCCGTTCCCGCCTCCCTTGCCCACCCACAGGATAAAGAAAGCTATTCCAATAGTCCTGAAGGAGAGAGCAGATGATAACTGTCAAACTGGAAGGTATGGAAGAGGCACTAGCAGTGTTTGATCCGAAGGTAGTAAGGCAGGCGGCTCGGGCGGGTATTGATCGTGCCACAAAGTCAGGCCGAACGATTGTATCGAAAGAGATCACTGATGTCTGGAACGTGAAGAAGAAGGATGTAGACCCACGCATCAAACTGACCGCACCTCGCATGGATGATTTAAAGGGTGTGATTGAGGTTGGAGGTAAGGGAATGTCGTTATCTTACTTTGGCGCACGGCAGATTATGGGGGCAACGGTAAGGTCGAGGGTGGGACAGAATCTCAAGACCGGCAAGGTTACTCGTGGCATGCGGTCAGCTGGACCATTACCACAGGGTGTTGTTGTCCAAGTGTTGAAGGGTAAGGACACGGCTCTGCTTCGCAATGCATTCCTTTCAAAGGTTACGGCGGGAAGGTCAGGTAGCCATATCGGTGTGTACCGTAGGCTGACTGGCAAGCGGTTACCTATTGAAGAGAAGAACGTCATCTCTATCGCCAGCATGGTAAACCGCCCAGAGGTAATAAATCGGGTTGTTGATCGTATCATCGAACGCTGGAACGTCGAGTTCCCGCGTCAGCTTGATTACTTTATGTCGAAGCGTGGACGATGACCCCCGCGCCCCCTCTGTCATCATCACCGCTCACCAGAAGAGAGATCAGGGGAGTTCACGGTTACGGGCTGCACCACACACGACGGTCAGCTCGTCAGGTAAGGCGGCAAGTGTCGTAGGTACTCCATGGAGTCTATGATATGCGGGCTGGCAAGCGCGCAGGCTTTGGTTACGAATAAAACTATTTCGATTGCGGAAAAATGGAAAGAGCCATGAAAACAGACAGTTCCATAACTTACGCTACACCATATGTCCAGCATTTCTTTGACACCGTCTGCGTTGAGGAGTCGGCTGCCAAACGGATTTTAAGCCTGTTGTATCCGGACGGCCCAAAGTGCGCCAGTTGTGGTGCTTCAATCACTGGCCGACGTGCGCTGGTCACCTTCTGGCGCGGCGAGCGTACCTTCTGCTCTAGCTGCGGGTGTAAATTCTCCCCCAATACCGGAACGATTCTGGCCAACGCCCAGCTAACCTACCAACAGTTTGAAGTTATCCTGGTGCTGCTCTCCCTCGACGTCGATCACAAACGCATCGCCACAATGACCGGAGCTCACCCCGACACCATAGGCATCTGGCACCCCAAGATAAAGTACTGGGAGTCCCATGCCTGACCAGGGGAATAACATCATCGATATAAAGGCCGCCGTCGAAGAGCGCAAACGTCTTGAAGCCGCCGCACTGGCAGATCAGACTACCTCCGAAGGGGTACGCCTCACCTCCGCCAAAATCAAACAGTGCCTACAGGCCAATGAACTGGGAGACGGCACCCTCTTCGCCGCGCTGCACCGTGGCAAATTCTGTTACGTCAAAAACGTCGATAAATGGCTGGTATGGCGTGGGCACTACTGGTCATGGGATCGGATGGAAGAATGCTTCCTCGGCGTTGAAGCCGTTGCAGATGTCTACCTCAAAGAGGCCGCCGCCATAACAGCCGACATCAAAGCGCTCGACCCCGAAAAAAAAGACGAAGCCAAACGGCTCGGCGACCTGCGCAACGAATACTATAAACGTGTAAAACGTCTCCGCTCCGGATCCGGCGCCGCCAACTGCCTCCAGTACAGCCACAGGATAGAAGACCCGATTGCCATCCGTGGCGACGAGCTCGACGTTAACCCATGGCTGCTTGCCTGTCAGAACGGAGTACTCAACCTCCAAACCGGCACACTTCGCGAAGGCCGCCCGGAAGACTATGTCACTAAATTTGTTCCCCATGAATGGCGCGGCATCGACACACCAGCTCCCAACTGGGACGCATTCCTTGAAGCCTCGCTAGACGGCGACTCAATGACCAGCGAAGAAGAACGGAGACAGCACCGCGAAAACGTCATCGCCTTCGCCCGCCGTGCCTTCGGCTATGGAATTACCGGCATGTCTACAGAACACATCTTTTTAGTGCTCAACGGACAAGGCCGCAACGGTAAAGGCGTACTCGTTGAAACCTTCCGCTACGTCCTCGGCAGCGTCGCCGGTCCCATACCGGCAGAAATGCTCCTCGACCAGGGAAGATCGGCCACACCATCAGGCCCCACGCCGCACATCATGGCACTCAAGGGGCTGCGCAT
Organism: Desulfuromonadaceae bacterium; assembly: GCA_028683855.1. Taxonomy (GTDB): domain Bacteria; phylum Desulfobacterota; class Desulfuromonadia; order Geobacterales; family Pseudopelobacteraceae; genus JACRCG01. The sequence continues at coordinate 2,778 of JAQUHA010000028.1, read as the reverse complement.
CGCCTTCGCCAGTGAGACTGATGAAGGGCGCAGATTCTCACCCGGCCAAGTCAAATGGTACTCCGGCGGCGACACTCTTAAAGGTCGTGACCTAAACGCCAAAGATTATATTGATTTTGACCCCACGCACCTGCTGATTCTGCTTACCAATAACCTCCCGCACGCCCCTGGTGATGACTTCGCCTTCTGGCAGCGGCTCAAACTGATCCCTTTCAACTACAGTTTCGTAGCTGATCCAGATCTAAACAAGCGCAATCAGCGTCAACGTGACGACCAGCTCCGTGAAAAACTGAAATCAGAAGCCTCCGGAATCCTCGCATGGCTCGTCAGAGGGTGCCTCGAATGGCAGCAACAGGGGCTCAAACCACCAGAGCAGGTCACCAACGCCACTGAAGACTACCGGATCAGTGAAGATACTATCACCCAGTTCGTCTCCGAGACCTGCGACGAAGCACCGGACTGTCGCTCCAACGCCACCGATATCTACAACATCTTCAAACGGTGGTACCGGATCAACATCACAGCCAAGCCGGGCAGCTGTCCAGCCCAGAAGAAATTCGGAAGCATGCTCGGCAAGCAGTTCAAAAAAGAGAAGGTCGGCGGCATGACCCGTTATTTCGGTCTGCAGCTCAAAGAAGGCATCGAGCGTCTGTTTCCGGAAGATGACAAGTCAGGACGATGATTCACTGGCTCGGAAGAGCCTTATCAAAGCAGGGGGAGGGGAAAGTAGATGGAAAAAACATTCAAGTGGCAGATGGGGACATGTGTTGAGATTAAGGCAAGCAAAGAGCAGGGGAATGTTATCGGCCGTGCCGAGTATCAAAACTCAGAGGACCAGTATCTCGTCCGATATTGCGGTGGTGATGGCAGAGCAGTTGAAATGTGGTGGGCTGAATCGGCTCTTTCGTAGTCAGGACAGTAGGACAGTGCAGGATAATAGCTTTTTAGTTTGTCCTGCACTGTAACCGTATGAATTTAAAGCACAAAACCACCACAACAGGACAATAGGACGATAAACGCAAATGACGAGGGATTTTTACAACCTTCAAACAGGACAATAAAACCTCTCTTTTATAGTCCTATAGTCCTGATAAAAGAAAAAAGAATAAAGAATATAAGACTTTATATAGCAGGACGAACGATTTTTAAAAGTCCTGATATTGTCCTGATTTAGATTTATCATCCTGACGGGAAACAACCATGAACCTCCTCGACATCGTACAACAACGGGTATCAATGCGCAGAGTCGGAGCCAAGAGCGGTGTCGAAGAGTGGCACGGCCCCTGCCCGTCATGCGGCACCGGCAAGCCCAATCCTGCGATGTCCGATCGATTCTCCGTCAAAGTCAATGCCAACGGTGATGATCAATGGTTTTGCCGCAACTGCGGCAACGGCGACACCATCGCCTACCTCATGAAATTTGACGGTCTCAGCTTCCCAGCCGCCTGCAAAGAAGTCGGCAAAGAACTTCCCGAGCAGGAAGAGTTCCAGGCGCCTCACTTCAAAAAACCGAGCTCTGACAACTTCCAGCCGCGCATCATCGCCGCACCAGTTGACGCATGGGTCGAGCACGCCACAAAATTCATCACCTGGGCGCACGAACAACTCCTCGCCAATCAAGAGCAGCAGGATTACCTCGCCGCCCGGGGCATCACCATAAAAAGCATCGTCAAACACAAACTCGGCTACAACCCCGGCGAAAACGGCAAAGACCTCTACAAAGCCCGTGAAGAGTGGGGGCTCGAAACCGTCATGAACGGCAACAAGAAAAAGAAACTCTGGCTCCCAATCGGCATCGTCATCCCCTGGATTGACGACAGCATCCTCCGCCGCGTCCGGATCAGGATCCCCAACGACCGCCGCACCGAACAATTCAGCCTCCCTTACTACCTCGTGCCCGGATCCTCCATGGACACATTCGTCACCAATCCGGAATCCCGCGCCTTCGCCATCATCGAAGCAGAGCTCGACGCCATCATGATCGACGAACAGGCAGGAGACCTCACCGGCACCATGGCCATGGGCAACAGCACCGCCAAACCGACCGACGGCGCATACCAGCTGCTCACCGGCAGCCTCCACATCTCCAACGCCCTTGATTACGACGCAAAAACCAGCGAAAGCGGAAAATACGAAAACGCCGGAGGCATTGGCTGGCTCTGGTGGCCAAAGCAGTTCCCGCAAGCAGAGCGCTGGCCGGTACCGGTCGGCAAAGACCCTGGGGACGCATTCAAAGCCGGAGTCAACATCCGTGAATGGATCAAAGCCGGACTCCCCCCCGTGCTTACACTGCCGCCGCCACCAAAGCAGAGCGCAAAGCCCGCCAGTCTCTCATCCCTCATCCCTCATCCCTCATCGGATGCTCAGGTTCAGGACATTAAAACTGGCGCGGATTTTTCTGCCGCAGCACCAGAGGGCGAGAAGCGCTACAGCGTCACCATGCGCACCACCGCCGACGGCATCACCTATCACATCACCAACAGCCCCGAGGAGTACTCCCGGCTGATCGCCACCGGTGCGATAGTTTTTAATTTTACAGAAATGTCACTGGTCATAAAATCCGGAGCGAACCAACAACAGGCAAAGAACTTCCTGATAGCAAAACAGACCTTCCCCGGCATTCGCCTCACCGAGGTTATTACTGAACAACCAAAGGAGATGATATGAAAGAAACAAAAAGCTCGTTGACCGCTCCATGCAGTGATTTATACTTGTAACTGCCTGGAGTAGATAGGCTATAGGCTGGATGATTGTGTGGGGCTTTGACCCTGAAAAGGA